>JAFSKY010000171.1 GCA_017448685.1 Synergistaceae bacterium | reverse complement strand
TAGCTGATGACAACATCGCGGTGGCATGGGAGGAAATGTGCCGGGCTGTGAACCCTTCTGAGTTTTGCCGGATGTGCCATTCTTCGCGGCTCAAGAACGGAAGCTACACACTTCCCGGAGTTATTGACGCGTCAGAAGTGAGGCGGCAGATTTTCCCGTCATGATTGAGCGGCTTGGCTGGGATGCAGCTTATGTTACTGGGGCAGTTAGGAGCGCGGTATATTGCTTTGACACTGGCAGAGTTTATTCCCTCAACAATCACGCAACGGACATACTCACGAAATATTTTCATGACCCCTCACGCAATCTTTCACAGGACGATAAAGATTTCATATTGCAGGCAGAAAAACTCACTGGAGCAAATTTCAGCGAGCATGAAGAATATATTTTCCCGGAGCTTAGGCCGGAAATAAAATTTGCGTGGCTTGAGCTGACTCACAGGTGCAATTTCAGGTGCGTTCACTGCTATCAGGGAGACTTGCACAATGAAACGGGCGGGACTCTCTCATTCCACGAATGGCAGGGCGTAATCTCACAGCTTGCCGGGCTTCATTGCCACAATATACAGTTCATAGGGGGCGAACCGTGCCTTTATGGGGGGCTTGCGGATTTGATTCGCTTCTCACATGATGCCGGAATGGGGAATATCTCGCTGTCAACAAACCTCTCATACATTGACGGCGAATTGCTATCTTCATTCGCTGATTGTGGCGTTCAGGTGAATTTTTCCGTTTACGGAGCGTCATCAAATATCCATGACAGAATAACCCGCATTCCCGGTAGCTTTGAGCTTCTCACACGCAACATAAAACGCCTCAATGACTCTGGAATATCCATGCGGGCAAACGTCATCATAATGCGCGGTAATGAGTCATTCAGGGATGACATCAAAGCCATGCTTGAATCTCTAGGCGTGAGTCATGTGAAGTTCGATGAAATTCGCGGAGGTGATGAGTCTCTTGCGCCGGAGAATCCAAGAATGCAGGCACATTCGCCAAATTTCAGAACGAGCCGGAAATCATTTGAGCTGAATCATTCCGCTAATAGCTGCTGGTTCGGAAAATTCGCGGTGTCTCCTGACGGCACAATATACCCCTGTGAGTTTGAGCGGCGCATAACATACGGGAACATTCGCCGTGAAAGGGTAGCCGACATTCTCGCGGGCAATGAGATTCGGCGATGGTGGTATTTCTCGCATAACAACATTCATCCTTGCTCATCATGCGAGTACAGGCTTGCTTGCCGTGATTGCCGCCCCATTTGCGGAAATATGATGGGGAAAAATCCACGCTGCTTTTACGATCCCTTATCGGGTGAATGGCGTTGAAGGCTGTCAGGGATAAAATCAGGTTCGCGGTTCATCTCGTGGAACATTGCAACTTGAATTGCTCCGGGTGCAAACATTTTTCGCCGCTTGCCTTGCCTGAATTTGTCAGCATTGAGGATTTCCGCAGGGACTTCATGAGGATGGGGAATATTTTTTCGGGAGTCTGTGAGGATATTGCTCTTCTTGGCGGTGAACCTCTGTTACATCCTGAAGTTGATACGCTCATGAGAATTGCAAGGGAGAATTTTCCACACGGCTCAATCGTCCTCCTCTCAAACGGAATACTCCTCACCAAATGCCCGCCAGTTTTCTGGAACACTTGCAGGGAATGCGGCATAAAGATTCGCATAACGCCTTACCCGATAAATATAAACATATCCGCCGTAAAGGAGCTTGCACGGAAATACGGAGCTGATTTGCAATATTGGGAGGGAAGAGCGGAGTCCTCAAAGACAGCTTTCACGATACATCCCATTGACCTCACCGGGAGCGGTAATCCTCAAGAGAATTTTGCGGCATGTCAGCAGGGTAATATTTGCATTTCTCTGAGCAGGGGTAGGCTGTACACGTGTTGTTTTGCGGCGTATGTGAGGCACTTCAACAGGCAATCTCGCGTGAAAATTCCTGTGTCAGACGAGGATTATATTGACATCTACAGGGAGAATGACGGCAAAGAAATTCTGCGCAGACTCAACGAGGCTATACCTTTGTGCAGGTATTGCAAGCCCACAACAAAGCCCAAAGTCATACGCTGGCACATTTCAGAAGGGGAAATAGAAGAATGGTTGTGAGGCCGGGAAAGAACACGAAGAATCTCCGCATTCCTCCCCGGATAAAATCATCAATACGGCAGGAAGTTCCACAGAAAATCTATTATCGGGTCAAACAGTACATTGATTATCCCAGTCATCAAAAGCACCAGCAGTATAACAGTCCCAAAACGCTCAAGCCAGTAATAATACTCCATATACTTATACGGCAAGAACGCTTCAAGCACTCTTGACCCATCAAGCGGCGGAATAGGAATCAGGTTGAATGCCGCAAGCCCCATGTTTATGCTGATCATTATGCTGAGGAACTCAATCCCCGCCCGGCCAGCAATGCCATACCACCAAACGCCGAAATGCCTGAAGAATAGCACCGTCAATACAGCCGTAAGGATATTCCCCGCAACGCCCGCAAGAGATACGATAATCAAATCCCGTCTAGGATGCCGGAAATACTGCGTGTTAATCGGGACAGGTTTTGCCCATCCAAATCCCACGAATAGAAGCATCAATGTCCCAATCAAATCTAAATGCGCCAAAGGGTTAAGCGTCAAACGTCCGTTACGCTGTGCAGTCCTATCACCAACCATGCGAGCCGCGAATCCATGGCAAAATTCATGGAATGACAACGCCCACAACAACGCCGGAAGTGTCAGCAACAATCTTACGGGGTCATGAAGAAGCCTCATCTCCTGAACAGCCCCCCTAAACCTTCAAGTCCCTTCTTCAATCCTTTCTGAACCTCCTCTTTCACTTTGTCTTCAGCCTGCTTCCGTGTTTCCTGCACCTTTTGCTGTACCTGCTGCTTTTGCGTCTGTGAAGGTGTTGCAGTTTTGGGAGCGGCGTTATTCTGCGAGTTATTTTGCGGGGTAATCCTGCGCTTTACGTTTTCCGGCAGGACTTCGATAATTTTCTCCGTTGCTTTTTTCTGCAATTCCTCTTTCTTTTGCTGAACTTGTGTCGCAATTTCCTCCTTCTTCTGTTGAACCTGTTTTGACGCGTTCGTTTTGGTCTGCTGGATTTTCTCTTGAGCCTGCTGCTGTATGTTCGTGCGTGTCTGCTGAAGCTGTGTTTGCGTCTGCTGAATCTGATTCTGTGTCTGCTGTGTCTTCAGCGTTGATTGTCCAATCCTCAGAGCCGAGAATGACGGAGAAGCTGCCTTACCCGTAACATTTAGCGTTATCGTCCTGTAATCGCCAGTTGAAGCAGCCTTGCGAGCCTCAGTAATTCCGCCAGACAAAAACGCCTTCAATCCGTCCTGGAAATTCGATACCCCACCCTTGAACAGTGCCTCGAAACCTCCCTTTGAGCCTCCTTGAACCGCGTTAATCAGCTGATAGTTCACGTTCGCTTCAATTGGGAGATTCAACGTAACGTCCTTCCCGCCAAAATTGATTGTCCCGTTCTGGCTGAGTTTGGCGTATTTATACATGGGGTCATTATTGGGGGCTGTAGCGATTGAGCCTGCTTTGAGGATTAATTTACCCGTTTGAAGCGTTATAGGTGCGTTGACGCTGGAATAATTGATTCCGTTTCTGCCGTGAATCTTTGCGACAATGTCAAGCCATTTGAAGCCAGTTATGCCGCCTGAACCCATCGAGAAATTCCCAGAACCTGAATACGTTACTTTGTCCTTCATTCCGCCGTTGAGCTTAAACGATAATTTTCCCGTGCCTGTGATTTTCCCCTCAAGACCGCCTGACACATCTTGAATGAGTGAGTTCACATCAACGCCAGAAACTTCAAGGCTGTCCGTGAATGTCATGGCCGCAACGTTGAACGCAAAATCATTCTTCGCGCCACCTCCGTAAAGTTTTGCCGTTCCTCCGCTCGATGAAAAGCGATTGCCCGAATATGACAGCGGGAAATTCACGCCTGAAAGTTTTATGCCGTATGCCTTGAGATTTGGAGCTGTGAACGTTCCTTTACCCGTGAGATTCTTTTCGCCCCCCGTGAGTGTGAACACGAGATTGGCATTCCCCGTTACAGTATCAGGGGATAATACGCCCTTCAAGAGTCGTTCAAGCTGTATGTTGTTCCCTTTCAGCTCAATGTTCATGTCAAGCGAGGGCATTAAACGCGCCGTCCCTGATGCTCTGACTTCAGCACCTTCGACTTCAGCGCGTACTCTCTTCAGGTTTATGCTGTCCATATTCCCGGCAATGTCTGCTGTTATGTTGTCGAGGGCGAATCCCATTGCGTTTAGGGCTGGTATGTTGGCTGTGAGGGTTATTGCTGGATTCGTGTTGTTGCCTGAAACTTTGAGTGAACCTGTCAATTTCCCATTGAGGTCGATTCCTGACATGGCCGCAAGTGGTGAGAGATCCAAGTCCGTGAACCTGAAGCTGAAATCAAGCGGAGATTTCCCGGAAACTGATGCCGTACCTGCACCCGTGATTGTGCCTGCACCGCTCCTAGCATTGAGGCCGCCCAACATGATGTTATCGCCGTTCTTGCTGATTATTGCGTTGACCCCTGAGAATGTTGCGCCCGAAGCCGTGATTGATTCGGCAGCTGTGTTTACGGTTATGCGTTCGAGGTTAGCTAGGTCTCCCTTTAGCGCGGTCGTAAGCTCGATGTTTTTCGCCGCAATAATATTCATGGCCTCAAGTTTTGGCGATGATGCGAGGAGATTCACTTCGGGATTGCTGATACTCCCCTGCACTTTGAGTCCAGCGTTTACAGTTCCTTTGAGGGCGTATTGTTCGATGTCGGGGACGTAGGTTTTCAATGCTGAAGGTGTCATTGAGATTGTCGCGCTTATGTCGAGATTCGGATTCTCTGACGGAAGCGGGCTGATTGTGCCGCTGACGTTTATGGGCATTCCGTTTAACGCGCCTTCTGTTTTGCTGAGGGTTAATTTTTGGTCGGCGAACGTGAAATTTATTGCGGGCTTCGTGATTTTCTGCCCCATGCCGGAAAACTCCGGGCTGCTTATTGAGCCTGTAACAGCTGGGTTTGAGGGCGTTCCCTTCACCGTAACTGAGGCCGTGATATTCCCGGCGAGCTTGTATTGTGGGCCGTCAGGGATCATGCTTTCAATCCGTTTAACGTCAAGCCCCGCGATTTTCGCCGTGATATTCATATTCGGGTTCACCAGCAATGACGCAACACTCCCGCTAATGTAGCCTGATGCACCCTCAAACGCGAATTTGCCATCAACATTTGCCGTGTCGCTCCGTGCAAGTTTCATCTGTGCGCGAATGTCTGTGAGGGCTTTACCGTCATAGGCTATTTTAGGCGCATTGAGGCTGACGAGTCCATTCAAAGCATTAACCGGGCCGCTAATGTTTGCGCTGAATGATGAGACCTTCCCACTTAACGCCTTTAACGCAGGGACTCCGAATACCTCATCGAGTCCGTCAAGGCTGGTTTCGCTTCCGTCAAGTTTCACCATCACAGAGACAGGCTGATTTACCCTCATTGCCGCGGCTATTTCACCCTGCACAGGAATGTTGAATGCGCTGGCTTGGATGTTGCTCACGGATATTCTGTTGTAGGAGTAATTGATGTTTGCGCTTGCACGTTCGACCGGGAAGCCGTAAATCTTCATGCCCTTGTAATCGATTGAGCCGGAAAAACGTGGGTCTTCAGGAATCCCGGTAATATCAGCCGTGAAATTTGCCGTCCCGCTGAAATCGTCAGTCTTGAGCATGGCCGGATAAAGCAACGTAATCTCTTTGAGGTCGAAATCCTCGGCTGAGGCGTGAAGGTCAAGCCTTCCCCCTATGAGTCCTCCTGTAGCTGTGATTTTCCCAGAGCCAATGAAGATTTCTGCGATGTTAGTGGCTGTTAGTCCGGCTGACTCTCCCATGTCGATATTTCCCTTCACCGGGAGTCCGTTTATTTCCGCGTCAATGTCAACGTCAAAAGCTGGGAACTCCGCTCCAATCTCGCGAACGTAAAGAGTCCCGAACTGTGATGAAAATGTGCTGTCGGCAATGCTGAAACGGTCAACAGGTATATCGGGCATGGGAGCTTCCTCGTCCGCGAATGCCGGAGTCGCTGTGAGATTGAAGCCTGTTGTCTGTGATGTTGCTGGCGTGGGAAGGTCTTGGAGGTTTTTGGCGGTCTCTATGAGCTGGTCAACGTCCATGCTTATACCGCCTAGGGAGATTTCTGAGAGCCTCATTTTACCCGCTATGACTGCCGGAAAGTTTATGCGTCCTGAGAGGAATCCCGCCGAAAATATTTCGCGTCCTTTGCGCATGTCTGTGAAGCTAAAATTGTGGAGTGTGTAGCCTATTACGGGGTTACCTGTGATTTTTTCCGCTTTGAGTTCGAGCTTGTAGTTTTCGCTGAGGTAATTTTTTGCGAGGCTCAATACTATATTTCCGCCTATGTCCGCTAGTGAGAGTAATGCGCCTGACACAACAAGGATGAGGAACAGCACGAGGATGAATTTCAAGAAGCCTCCTCCCTTGCGCTTTCTTCTGCGTGAGTTTCTTTGCCTCCTGCCGTAAAGTTCTGGAAGGAGAATAGTATCTGCATCTGCTACCAATGTGTTTAACACCTCTTTTTCTTGTGGATGATGATTTAATTATAAGGCAGAAAATTTGATATAGTTATCGTCCATGCCGGGCAACCTCTCAAACCTCACTCATTCCGCAAAACATGATATAGTTACACTTCACACGACATCAAAAAATTTTTCACAGGAGCAAATACTTTAATGGCATCAATTTTCACGGCAATGATATTCGCTGCCTCATTCGCATTATTCTTCCGAGCCTCAAAATCTCACGCCTGCATGACCGTTCTTGTAGGCCGTAAAGCCTCAGCAACAGGTGAAGTCCTCATAGCCCACAACGAAGACGCTCCCGGACGCTTCACTATGCAGACACACATCGTCAGAAAGCTCAGGAGGCATCCCGGCGCAAAGGCAAAGTTTGAGCCTCACACAGCAGAACTCGAACTCCCTGAAACGCGGACAAATCTTTTCTGGTCTGAGGCAAAAACATATAACCCCGACACCCCCGGGCCTTCATTCTGTGATTTGTACGTCAATGGATATGGAGTAGTCATATGCACGAACAACTGCGAGTATTCCCGCGAAGATTCCCCAGAGCTTACTGACGGCGGAATAGGCTACGGATTGCGTCGCATTGTCGCGGAGTCGGCCCATACTGCTCGCGAGGCTGTTGACATTGCCGCGGGACTCATTGAGCGTTACGGATATGCTTCAAGCGGAAGGAGCTATTCTTTTGCCGACAAGGAAGATATATACGTCATGCAGATTGTTCACGGAAAACATTATGCCGTTCAGAGAGTCCCAGATGATGAAGTCGCCGTTATTCCGAATCACTACACAATCCATGAGCCTGACAGAAAAGCACCCGGCTACAATGACTTAATCTCTTACGCCATCAAACGCGGATGGTATCACCCTGAAGACGGAGATTTTGACTTCAAGAGGGCGTATCAGGCTGAAAGGTCATATGCTGAGGATAAGAATACGCATAGGCATGTGAGAGCGTTACAGATTTTGCTGGGCATAGATTTTTCTGGCCTCCTCGAAAAAGAATGGGAACCGCTCCCCTTCTCCGTAAAGCCAGCGAGAAAAATTGACATCGCCACGCTGAAGAAAATTCTGCGGACTCACTTTGAAGGCACATCATCATACACAGCCGGGAATGATTCGCCACATTTCCAGAAGCCTCTAACAGTCTGCAACATTGACACCCTCGAAAGCACAATCATTCAGATTCGCCACAACCCTGACAGGACGATAATACGCAAGGCATTAGGTCGGCCATGTTTCGCGCCCTATACAGCGTGGTATTTCGGGATTCCCTCAGTGCCAGAAGGTTACGAGGACAAAGACCCAGAGACCTCACTCGCTGAACATTTCGCAACGACTCCTGATGATATGGATTACAGAAATAATGCGTGGTACAGAGCTATGGAGATTCAAGCTGCCTGCGACATTCTGTATGACGGTAAAGCGGAGTATGTTCACGCGAAAATTCACGAGCTTGAAGAGGACTTAGAGCGCAAATTTGCCCCGTTGGACTCGCAAATAGAATTGAGGTTGCGCAGTACACCAGACATAGCGCGGGCAATGATGGAAGGAGTTGTGATGACACAGGCTGAAGAGGTCGAGAAATTCATGAAGGCCATGAAGGATGAGTTAGGGATAATTACATGCGAGGCCATAACCAACGCGGAAAAAGGTATATCCTTCAGAGTGAGATTCCCAGCCGGGACTCTGAATGCCAATGAGCTGGATATTTCACGGTGCAAGTGCGGACCTTCATACGCTGAGCGCGGGAAATGGTCTGAGTGTTTGAGCGTGAATGAGGAAGGCGGCTTCACAGTGATGGAATTTTCCGGCGGCCAATGGATGAATGACGCTGTGCCATGCTTCATGGATCTGTATATTGCGTTCACTGACAACAACGGGAAGAAATACGCGGGTTGCGTGAAAATGAGAGTGAGGTGTTAAACGTCATGGCCGGGAAAAAGGCATCATCATTTGACGAAATATTACGGGGGCTTCACCGTCTCGGCCCGAAGAAAGCAATAACCGTTGTGATTCTCGCTGTGCTTGCGTGGCTATTCGGCGGCGACACTATCACGCAGAATGAGTCGGGAAATTCGGACATTATAGCGGGAGTCGTTGTGAGGGCGGTTGATGGTGATACGGCTGTGGTGAAGGTTGACGGTCAAGAAAGGCGAGTGAGATTCTTGGGCGTTGATACTCCTGAAACTGTGCATCCGAATAAGCCTGTGCAGTTTTACGGCAAAGAGGCCAGCAACTTCACGAAAGAGTCGCTTAATGGTCGTCGCGTGTGGCTTGAGTATGACGAGAATCCGCAAGACAGATATGGGAGGCATCTGGCGTATATATGGCTGAAGAATCCCAAGACGATAAACGAGTCAACAATCCGTGATAGCATGTTCAACGCAAAATTATTGCTCGGTGGATATGCAAAAGTTATGATCATCAAGCCAAATAAACGATATGAGAGCGTGTTCAAGAAATTTCAGGATGAGGCGAAGCAGGCAAGGTTAGGTGTGTGGAGTCAGTAAGCAAAGAAATACCCCCCGCATTAACACGGAGGGCATTCCTTCACTCACAGGAAAAATTTACGCGTCCCGGAACGTTCCTTCCGTCCTCGAAACGATAACCGCCGAAGCTGCATCGCCCACAATGTTGGGGATTACACGGCCCATGTTGAGTATACGGTCAATTCCTGCAAGAAGCCCGATTGCCTCCATTGGGAGATTGACGGATGACAGCACGATTGTGAGCATGACGAGTCCTGAGCCGGGTATTCCTGCCGTGCCAATTGACGCGAGAGTCGCCGTGAGCATGATCATAACCTGCTGTGTGAACGATAAATCAATCGCGAAAATCTGCGCCGTGAACACAACCGCAACAGCCTCATATATTGCCGTGCCGTTCATGTTCATGACAGCCCCGAAAGGTATCACGAAATTTGCCGTGTCATCATCGACTCCGATTCGCTTGGTGCAGTTGAGGTTGAGAGGTATCGTAGCCACACTTGAGCATGTCGCGAATACGAACGCCATAGCCTCCTTCATCTCGCGCAAGAACCTGAACGGACTCACCCTTCCGATTACGCCGACCATCAAGCCAGCCTGCACAACAATAACGTAGATTGCCCCAGCTATGTACATGGCCGCTATAGCCTTGATGTAGGGGATGAGAATCTCCGGGCCATTTGAGCCGACAACGTTAGCCATCAATCCGAAGACTCCGTAGGGCGTGAACTCAAGCACAATGTTGGTGATTTCCTTCATAGCCTCCTGACCTGCCCGGAAAATGTCCAGTAGGGGCTTCACTGGCTCGCCAATCTTCATGAGGGCAAATCCCAGCATTAGCGCGAAGAATATTATCTGCAACAGATTCTGCTTTGAGAGAGCCTCAAAGGGGTTATTCGGAATTATGTTGATGAGGGTATCTAGCATTGAGACTTCCTGCGCTGATGATGCTGTATTGCTCACTGTCTGCTGAATCGTTACACCTGTCCCGACTCCTATCAGGTTTGACGTTACGAGGCCAAGCACGATTGCCACTGCTGTTGACACCAAGAAGCACACGACAGTTTTCACGCCCATGCGTCCGAGCTTCTTCCCATCGCCAACATCTGCCGCCGCACACACCAGCAAGCACAGCACCAACGGAGCAACTACCATCGTCAGCAAACGTGTAAGGATTGTGCCGAGGGGATTGAGGACTTTTGCGCCCGGCCCCCAGAAGAGTCCGACAGCTATACCCAGAACAAAGCCTATCATTATCCGCGTGAACAAGCTCCAATTACGCCACGGCTTGAAGATATATCCCATTGTGTATAATTCCCTCCTGTAATGAATGATTGGTACTTTGCTCCCCTGACTCCCGCCAGAGTTTTGGGGAGCGTCATTGCCCTTCCTATACGAACCTGCAAACGTGGTCGACCGCTATATCGCTGAAGCCGTAAGCCTCCGCCTTAGTGAGTCTCCCGTTGCAGACATCGTGAATCACACCAACAAGCTCGCGCCCCATCTCCTTGTAGGTTTTCTCGCCCGTGATAATCGCGCTCAGGTCAACATCCATGTTGTCCTCCATTGCCTTATACGTTCTCGCATTGGCTGTAACCTTCAACACCGGGACAATCGCGTTACCTGTGGGAGTCCCGCGCCCTGTCGTGAAGATTACGGCATTGCAACCTCCCGCAACCATTGAGGTTATTGACGAGATGTCGAAGCCAGCAGTGTCCATCACAACAGCACCGCGCTTTGTTGGTCTTGCTGCCTGTTCGAGGACTTCAACGATTGGACGAGTGCCGCCTTTGCGAATACAGCCGAGACTCTTTTCATCGAGAGTTGAGAGACCGCCCGCCTTGTTGCCCGGAGTAGGCTGACCTGCCCGGCAATCTTGACCCGCCGCAAGAAGATGTGCCTCGTAATCTTTGCAGACCTGTATAATCTGGTTGTGTATCTCAGGAGTCGCCGCTCTCTTTGCGAGTACATGCTCACCGCCAATCCACTCAATTGACTCGCTCATCATCGTTGACGCGCCCAAGTCCACAAGCAAATCACTCAATTCACCTACAGCAGGGTTGCTCGCAATTCCTGAAGTGGCATCAGAGCCTCCGCATTCAATCCCAAGAAGTAACTCGGATATGTCGCAAAGTTCCTTCTGCTGGCGACCTGCATCACTGGCAATCTCCCTCGCGGCACGTACAGCCTTCTCGATTGTGCGAAGAGTCCCGCCTTCCTCCTGAATCCCGAATGACACAACCGGCTTCGAGGTCATGGCCTGAATCTTCTCGCGCAACGGCTTGTGTCCGACAGTCTCACAGCCCAAGCCGATAATCACGACTCCATAGACATTGGGATTGCACGCGAACCCGGTCAAAACCTTCTGGCTCATGTCGGTATTTGCTTGAACGTCTGAGCAGCCTGTGTTGAAGACTATGTTGACCGCCCCGCGAACCTGACTCGCAACTATCCTCGCTGACTCACTTCCGCATACGCACGTCGGAAGTATCAGCACATGATTGCGGATTCCCGCACGGCCTTCTTTGCGCTTATAGCCCCAGAACTCCATTACTCATTCCCTCCCGTCAAATCAATCATCTCGCTGTCATAATCCCTTGGGACGCTGTGCATGTTGCCATCCCAGAGCCATCCGCCCGCCTTCACCGCCATGTTCGTTTTGCCGAGAGACTCGCCGTACTTGATTACGTCATCGCCCTCCGCAAAATCCTTCAGGGCTACCTTGTGGCAGTACGGAATATCATCGATGGCCTTAACGCTGAGTATCTCGTTGCCTTTGCGGTAAAACACTTCGCTTCCTGCCGGGACTTCCTCAACGCACGTTACTACGTTGTCGGTCTCGTCTATCATGAGCGCGTTTATCTTCATGTGAGTGCTTCCCCCTCGTTTGTGTGTGTGTTGTCTTTGTGGATGGCGTTATGTTAATATAGCCGCGTCATAAATTCCAATTATCATTTGTTATGCGTAAATCAGGAAAATTTATCATGGAGCAGGAAGGAGCTTCCGAAGACTGAAGATGCCAGCGGATGAGTACGAAAAAACCGCAGGCTAACGTCAAAAGCTCGTCGAACCTGCGGCTGTCAAAAAACGAAGTCAGTTATTATCTGGCGTTATATCCGCCGTCAATGGTAAGAACAGTTCCAGTGAGAAATTCATTCTCATCGGACGCAAGGAAAAATATCCCGTTGGCTATGTCTTCTACCTTTCCCAGCCTGCCCATAGGATGAATCGCTTCTATGCCTGACACATCATAAGTTCCTGCGTCAATGGCATTCTGTAGAATATCCGTCTTGATTGCTCCCGGTGCTACTGCATTGACACGGATTCCCCTCTGCGCGTAATCAATGGCCGCCCCTTTGGTCAGACCTACAACAGCATGTTTTGAGGCGCAGTATTGTGCGGTCGCATACAGCCCGTTGAGTCCAGCAATGGAGGCCAAGTTCACGATTGAGCCGCCGTTTGTCTTGAGCATCTCTATTATCGCGTACTTCATGCCGTAATAGACACCCATCACGTTAATATCGAGCATCTGCCTCAAGTCATCAGACTCGGTCTCAGCCAGCACAGCGTTGCCTAATGAGACACCTGAATTGTTGACCATAACGTCCAGCTTCCCATACTTGGCAACCGTTTCCTGTATCACTTTCTTTACTTGTTCTTCGTTCCTGACATCAAGCACTTGGAAATCCACTTCCAAGCCTTTAGCCTGAAATTCGCTTCTTATCTCAGCTTCTTTCCTTGAGTCACGGCTCGTAACAACAACAATGTAGCCATTCTCAGCGAACTTCATAGCAGTCGCTTTGCCTATTCCTGTTGTACCCCCTGTTATAATTACCGTCTTTCTTGACTGGGCTTCCATTTTTCCCTCTCCTTGTTTTACGGCCTGAATGGATTATACATAAAGTATTAGAATAACTTTATTCTAAACAAACCACACGAGGCAGTCAATAATAATCATGGAGCAGGAATTAGAATACATATACGCTGTCCACAAGGCCGGGAGTTTCTCGAAGGCAGCAGAGGCTCTCCACGTTACGCAACCAGCCTTGAGCATGGCCGTAAAGAGAGTAGAGTCCTCAATAGGTATGGCACTGTTTGACCGCACAGCAAGACCCATTGAGCTGACAGAGGCAGGGAAGATATACGTTGACGCTATCAGCAGGATGATGACTGTTGAGGAGGACATGAGCGCACAGATCCGGGACATTGACGGCCTCAAGTCCGGGACTCTCTGCATAGGAGGCTCACACTTCATCAACACATGCATACTCCCGGAAATCATGACCGATTACAGCAGGCGTTATCCCGGCATAAAACTGGAACTCATAGAGGCAAGCTCGGCGTTTCTTGCTGACATGCTAGCGGAGAGGCTCATTGATATAACGTTCACTTGCAGGGATGACATCATCGCGAAATTCACGCATTACCCGGCATTCCATGACCATATACTTCTTGCTGTGAGTCCTGAGACTCTGAGGTTGCCTTGTGCTTTGTCGGCTGATGATGTGATGAGCGGGAAGCATCTTGCTGAGGATTGCCCATGCATAGCGTTTGAGGCCATGAATGAGCTTGAGTATGTCATATTGTCGGAGGGGAATAACCTTCATGACCGGGCCAAGAGGATTTTTGATGACGCAGGAATAAAGCCTCGTGTGAAGCTCGAAATCTCACAGCTCTCAACGTCATATCATCTTGCGGGGGCTGGTTTTGGGGCGGCTTTCGTCAGCGACAGGATGATTTCACCCGGCGAAAACGGATTATGCTTCTACAGAATCGACTCGCCAGTAACAGAACGACTCTTCCACGCCGTATTACCCAAGCGCGAATATACCCCCAAATCTGTACACGCATTCATTGAGGCCGCAAGGAATATGCTCTAACTGTCTGTGCTATACTCACTCTAATTTTCACCAAAAATTTATCATTACAGGAGGCAACATATCATGCTGGGTTACGGATTAGACCCTACGATGATTATAATCGTCCCCGCGCTTCTTCTCTCAATGTGGGCGCAATCTCGCGTTCAGTCAACCTTCAAGGAGTACAGCCAGATTCCCGCAAGAGGCGGCGTTACTGCTGACTCTGTAGCACGAATGCTCCTCACACTTTACGGCATGGCGAATATGCCCATCAATCACGTTGCAGGCAACCTCACCGACCATTACGACCCACGCAACAGGACTCTCAACCTCTCAGATGGCGTTTACGGCAACAGCAGCATAGCCTCAATTGGAGTCGCCGCGCATGAAGTCGGCCATGCAATTCAGCATCACGAGTCATATTCCCCGCTCATATTCCGCAACACAATTGTTCCTGTCGTCAATATATGTTCTACAGCGTCAATGCCTCTGTTCATCATTGGGCTTGTCGTGGGAAATTTCATGCTCGTCAACATTGGCATAATGCTTTTCACTGGCGCGCTTGTCTTTCACCTCGTAACGCTCCCTGTTGAAATCAATGCAAGCTCACGCGCTCTGAAACTCCTTGAGCAGACTCACACATTATCCCCTGACGAATTAGCCGGGGCGAAGAAAGTTTTGACGGCGGCGGCATGGACATACATTGCGGCGGCGTTAATGTCATTGCTACAGCTGGTGAGGCTAATACTCATAAGCCGTAGTAGGAGGCGGGGTTAAAAGTTGCGGGGAATTGAGGCGGCGTTAAAGGTCTTAACGTCAGACAACGGCGGCAAATTCTCATCTGAGGCATTGAGGATTCTAGCCAGTCGCGAAAAAATGAATCCCCCAGACATTTCTCTTGCATCATCACTGATATACATCACAATGAGGCGCAAAGAGTTATGGGAGAAAATTGCCTCCGATTACCTTCACTCCAAAGAAAAGCTCCCTCCAGCCGTGTATATGGGCGTGATTATGGGTACAGGCGGACTCTTAGAGTTGCGGAGGTTTTCAGGTGGCGTATTGGTCAACGGAATAGCGGAATACCTGAAGCGCGACAAATTCACAGCGAAATACACAGGACTAGTGAACGCTGTTTTGCGCAAAGTTACGGACAACGGCGCGGGACTCCTCGACAAATTTCGGCGTTCATCATCGGTTGACGACCGAGCAATGTGGGCAGGAGTCCCGGTGTGGTCATTGCCAGCGTGGTCAAGGACTTGGAGCAGGACGGAGCTTTACGCGCTGTTTGAGATGACTGACTCGCCTTCGTATTCATCGCTTAGAGTCTCGCCGGGAAAATCTGATGAGCTTTTGCCCATGCTTGACGCTCAAGAGATTCACTACACTCATTCCCCAATATCACACGCATTAAGGCTGAATGAAAGCGCATTACCCGCGAAAATCCCCGGATTCGCTGAGGGACTTTGCACGTTGCAGAATGAAAGCTCAATCCTCGCAGCCTCAATTGCCGGGAAATTCTATGACGGCGGAATGTTCCTCGATATGTGTTCAGGGCGTGGGGTTAAGGCGGGTCAAATATTGCAGGAATGTCCCGGGACTCACATTGAATCCTGGGAGTTGTCAGAAGCTCGCTCAAAAAGTGCTGGGCGTGAATTGTCCCGGCTTGGCGTGAGTGAACGCGCAACCCTCAGAATAGGAAGCGCATTATCCCTTGAGCCGGAAGAGTCTCCCGGATTCGTTGTGGTTGATGCTCCGTGTTCAGGTTCTGGCACGTGGAATCGCAAGCCCGAATCAAAATGGCGTTTGGACTGGAAGAAGTTTGACTCCCTCGTTGAGACACAGAAGAAGCTGCTTGCGCGGGCAGTAAAGCTCTGCAAACCCGGCGGGCATATTCTGTACATAACATGCTCATTGCTGAAACAGGAGAATGAAAGCGTCATAGCTGAGGTCATAGCGTCTCACCCTGAATGCGCAGAGATTTCCGGGCTTGTTGGCTGGCAGGGTGATATGTTCAGGAAGGGGAAGCCTTACGGGATCTACATATTGCCGTGCGATTCATGGCTTGATGGGTTTTATTGCTCGCTGATACTCAAAAAGTGAAGGAGGAATAACAAAGTTTATGCTTAATTTCCGTAAAACGCTTGTAGATATGTTCATTGAAATGTGTTCGACATCATCAGCAAAGGAAATACTTGATGCTGTTCATTCACTTGCAGACATAAAAGATGAGTTTGACGCAAGCCACGCCCTTATAGCCGCCTCGATGGGGAATAAGCCCGAAGTTATAGCCGCTCTAATCTCAGCAGGAATGAATGTTAATGCCCGCGCCCATGACGGTAATACCCCTCTGATGTGGGCAACCTTCAGGAATACCCCTGAGACTGTAAGAATCCTCATTGAGGCAGGCGCAGATGTGAACGTCTCTAGGACTGACGGCTTGACCGCTCTTATGGGTACGGCGAGGAAGAATACTCCCGAAATGGCAAGGCTTCTTATCGAGGCAGGAGCAGACGTAAACGCGAAGAGCTATAACGGGACAACTGCGCTTCATTACGCGGCAATGGATAACCCTGACCCGGCTATGATTGACGCACTAATTGAGGCAGGAGCAGAGGATTTCCCGAATGATTCAGGAAGGACAGCACTAATTTTCGCGGCCATGCTAAACACGCCTCAAGTAGTCTCTGCACTCATCAAAGCAGGCTCAGACATTCACGCAAAAGATTCTGATGGCAAGACAGCTCTGGATTATGCGCGGGAAAATCCAAAGATTGCAGGGACTCCCGAAATTCTTATGCTTGAAGGGAAGGTATAAAAGTTTGGCGACATTCCAGAAAGTGAAGGAACAGAATTTTATCGAGCTTTGCTGTGATGGCTCATATGACGAAATCAAGGGGATTCTCGATTCGGGCGTGGACATTAACGCCTTCACCAACGCCACCAACGAATTTGGCTCAACTCCGCTGTTCATGGCCGGGCGCGAGAACTCTCCCGAGGTGGTGAAGCTCCTCATAGATTACGGGGCAAACGTCAACTTCACAGCCTATGACGGCAATACCGCTCTAATGTGGGCAGCCTTAGACAACACAGCCGAGGTTATCGGGATTCTCGTCAACGCCGGGGCAAACGTAAACGCAAGACGCTATGACGGAATGACTCCCCTTATGGGCGCGGTTAAGAAGAATACCCCTGAAGCAATACGCATACTCCTTAAAGCTGGGGCTGACGTGAACGCAAGAGACAGCATCGGAATGACTCCACTTTTGCGGGCGGCATTCAGCAACCCAGATCCCGAAGTCATAGAGACTCTCATAGAAGCCGGAGCTGAGGACACAGCCAACAACAATGGCAGGACAGCTCTAATGATTGCGGCCATGATGAACAATTCAGCGGTTGTTGACGAACTCATGAAGGCTGGAGCGGATTTCACAGCCAAGGATAATGACGGCAAGACGGCACTTGATTACGCGAGGGAGAATGACAAGCTGAAAGGTACTGAGACATTACGGAGGCTTGAAGAATTAAGCGAGGGGGCGAGGATTTGAGGCGTGGAGGAGGCATAGTATTAACCACACTGTTTATTGTCGTGGGAATAATTTTTGCGTCAGGAGCAATAGCAGTGTACACAGTTTTCATGAAACCTGAGTCGCAATCACAAGTCCCGGCACTCAAAGACAGGTCAACCGTTGACGCTGTAGCAGAGGCGGAAAATGCCGGGTTCGTTGTACAGCTTGAGCCAGTCGCATCGACTCTCCCTGAAGGCCGTGTGCTTGCACAATCCCCAGCACCGGGTACTGAATTGCGCAAAGGTCAAGTTATCGTGTTGCAGGTCAGCAGGGGCGGTGAACTTCACGCAATCCCCGACGTTAAGGGAATGACACTCGCAAAGGCTCAGGAGGAAATCAAAGCTCAAGGTTTCTCAATGGGGGATGTTGTGAGAGTCCGCGAACCTAAAATCACTGCCGGAACTGTCATAGCTCAGAGTCCTTCAGCACCAGCGCAAATTTCAGCAGGACGGAAAATTGACCTTCTCGTTCAGGACGGAGCCGGGGCTGACGGAGTAATCACAGTGCCTGACGTGAACAGGATGACGGAAAAAGAAGCCCGCGAAGCCCTCGAAACTGTTGGCGTTAAGGTGAATGGAGTTGACCGCGTGTATAGTCCGTTACTGCCGGAAGGACTCGCCATTGAGACACGTCCCGCAGCAGGAAGCACAATGAGAGCAGGCCAAGGCGTAATACTCAAGCTCGCCACTCAGAGAAGGCCCGCCGGATTCATGGATGCGAAATCGTCAACAGCCTCAAACGCTGACGGCACCGGGACAGCAAGACGAGTTACCAGCCAGCAAACTCAAGACCAGAAGCCCGCCCAATCACAGCAGACACAAACCGCAAAAGCCCCGCTTCCCCCAGTGCAAAACGACAACACAGAATTTACAGGCGACGACTACACGAGGACTCCCGCAAAAACTACAACAGCACAGCAGCCCTCACAGCAAAAAGCCTCATCTCCTGCGCAGACTTCACGCCCCGCTTCTGGAGGCACTAAGACAGCGAGAATACGTTATGTTGTCCCGCCTATAGCGCGTCCTATGGCTTTGAGGATTGAGATTACAGATCCTTCAGGCAAACGCGACATAATGAACAGGCAGGTAAGGAGCGGTGAAAGCATAAACACCACAGCCAGCTACACACAGGAATGCGTTATCACAATGTATCTTGGCGGTGAATTTGTGTGGCAGGAACGCCAGAGGTGATTCAATATGCGTGAAGTGATATTAGCCCCGTCATTACTGGGAGCTGATCCGCTGAATCTTGCAGGCGATATTGCCTCGTTGCAGGGTAATTATGACTGGCTTCACCTTGATGTTATGGACGGTCATTTTGTGCGCAACCTCTCATTCGGGCCTGCGTTCGCTAAGGCATTGCGCAAGAGATTCCCAGACTCATTCATTGACGCTCATTTGATGACGGACAAACTTGAAACCGTGTTGCCACCGTTCATTGAGGCTGGCGCGTCATTGATTACCGTTCACGCTGAAACAGAACCTCATTTGCTCCACGCCGTAATGACACACATACACAGCGCGGGAATCAAGGCCGGAATAGCGTTATGCCCTCCCACGCCAGTAAGAGCAATAGAGCCTGTGTTAGGTATTGCGGATTTGGTGCTTGTGATGTCGGTTACTCCCGGATTCGGTGGGCAGAAATTCATACCTGAGTCGCTCGAAAAAGTGAGGGAACTGGCTAGCCTTAGAGAAGCTAGGAAATATAATTACGTTATTGAGATTGACGGCGGAATAAATCAGGATAATATAGCTTGCGTTGCGCTTGCGGGCTGTGATGCTTTTGTGATGGGAAGCGCGGTGTTCAGGAATGAGAATCCCGGCGCATGGCTCGCTGATTTGCGCTTGAATATAAAGGAGGCCATGAGGAATTTTGACGGAACGCGATGATGCCTTAAAGGAACTTGGGCGGATAGTTACTGAGAGGCGCGAAAGTATAGGGATGACCCTTGAGACAGTTTTTGACCGCACGAAGATACGCCCCGAATACCTGCGAGGAATTGAGGAAGGCGACTACAAGAATTTTCCCGAAATCGTCTACGTTAAGGGATTTGTACGCACATACCTGAAACTCATAGGCGCGGAAGATCTGCAAGATGATTTCATGTCCCAGCTTGACAGGACACAAACGCCACAAAAGAAGCAAGAATCCCGACCGCACCCAAAGAAGAATATGAATCAGATACTCGGCAACGGCTCTTCTGCACCAAAAGGATTCAAACCTGCCTCGCATTTCTGGTTGTTCCTCGTGCTGATTATGGCTCTCGTTGGGACTGGCGCATATGTCTGGTACGCTGTCAGTTATGGGGGATTAGACTTGCGCAACATGAAGCTCTTTAACTTCGGCGGAAATGGCGCGGCTATAACATCGGAAAATCTCTCGTCCGACATAATTACCCCAGATGAGAACGAAATAGCCGGGACTCCTGTCTCGATTGACGCTCCTGTGTCTGATGAGCCTGAACCGGAAATCACGCCTTACCTCGAAATTCACGCGGAAAATGACGTGTGGTTAAGCGTTACCATAATGACCGCACCAAACGCACAGCCAATTTTCCGGCGGACTATGAGACGTGGAGAGTCTATGCGTTGGGACCTCACAGCACCTATACGCGCCATTATTGGGAGACCGAATGCCGCTCAAGTTGTGCTTAACGGCAAGGATTTGGGAATCGTGAACCCCTCGGCTAAACGCTCTGAGACATACATATACAACCCTGACGGAACATACTCAATGCAACAGAGAAGAAGATAGCATACTGAATTGATTGGCGGCTGAGTCCCGATGAACGACTCCGGCCGCTTATTTTTTACCGTAACGCGCAAGAAGGCTTCCGTTTCTATAAGCGAGAGATGAATTGCGCCACTAGGATATAATATTTTTATGACAGACGAAGAGAGATTAGCGAAAAACATCCGAATCCGACAAGCAAAGAGACGAAACAGAAACGTAAGCGTCAGATTTGTCGTGTGTATCGTATAAAAATCGATTTCTCTCATCTTAATGAAGCGCAAAGAGTTCGACTTAAAATGTTGTTTGTTGAAGCAAAATGGCTCTATAACGACATTCTAACCTTCTCTAATGATCACGATATTGATGGCTATGATACTAAGACACGAACAGTGCAAGGATTAGATAAAGACCGCCAGCCAGTAACCCATGAACTACAATATCTAGGTTCACAGATGAGGCAGTCAGTAATTCAAGGCATAAAAGACAGTATAAAGGCTCTTGCCGTCCTTCGTGGGCATAACCATAAGACAGGGAAGTTGCGCTATAAGTCTGACTATGTGTCTATTAATCTTAAGCAGTACCGAGTAACCTACAGATTCTATGATGAATATCATATAGGCATACAAGGTTTCAAGGAACGAATACGTATAAAGGGAGCTAATCAGTTTTGGCATATACCAGACTTAGAATTTGCCAATGCAAAACTATTAAATTTCCCTGATGGATATTACCTAGCAATAACGACGTATCAGAATAAGGGAGGTGAACAGAAAAAGTACAAGCCAGAAATCGGCATAGACATGGGAATCAAGACGACAATAACAACATCAGAAGGCAGAAAGTACAAAGTGCTGATTGGAGAAAGTGAACGAATAAAGAAATGCCAGCGATTAATAGCGAGGCGTAAGAAGGGTTCAAGCAATTGCGCAAGCGCACCCTTACGGTGTCGGTACAAAGCTGTAAAACTATTACGTAAAGCGTATCAGAGACTAACGAGCCGTAAAAGAGATGTGGCCAATAAAATCGTGCATGAGTTGTTAGAGCATGAGCATGTGTATATGCAGGATGAAAATCTTTCAGGTTGGCATAAAGGGCTATTTGGAAGGACAGTGCAACATTCAGTGTTAGGCTTAGTGAAAGCCAAGCTGATAAAACACGAACGAGTAACAGTATTACCCGCAAGAATCCCAACGACGAAATATTGTCCTGTGTGCGGACAACTGAAGAAGGACATAACACTAGCTGATAGAGTATATACATGTGAATGCGGGTACGAGGAAGACCGGGACATCCATGCGGCGAGAAACATGATATTGTTGGCTAAACAAAGTACCTGTGGGACGCAGGGAATTAACGCCTTTGGAGAGAATGTGCAACGCACTACGTGTAAGACTTTGGCAGAACATAGCGGTGCAGTCTCGTTGAATTACTGCGTTAGCTCTGCGACAGGAAGCTCCCGCTTCTATAAGCGGGGGTAGTTCACCCTTGCGCCTGTAACAGCCTCATTTCTTGCCTGAAAAACTTTCACGCGTTATCATTTAGCCTGCAAAAAATCACACATCAACTAAAGAGGAGATAACATAATGGCAGCAGAAGCAGTAAAGCCTTGGTGGCGCGAGGCTGTTGATACAGTTGTATGGGCATTCGTCCTCGCAATGATAATACGCACGTTCATAGTTCAAGCATTTTGGATTCCAAGCGGCTCAATGATCCCCACACTTGAAATCAACGACCGCGTTCTTGTCGCTAAGTTCTGGAACTGGTTTTTCCCACCTTCAAGAGGCTCTCTTTACGTCTTCAAATATCCCATTGACCAGGAAAGAGACTTTGTGAAACGCGTTATTGCCATTCCCGGCGACACCGTAGACATTCAGAACGGAGTCGTCTACATAAACGGCAACCCTACAGATGAGCCATATGTGAAACGCCCTGACAGATTCACACTCAGAAGGAGCAACATATTTCCTGAAGTGCCGTTCACAGTCCCCGAAGGAAAGTATTTCATGCTCGGCGACAATCGCGGAAATTCACAGGACAGCCGTTACTGGGGATTCGCAGACATAAGCGACATGAGAGGGCCTGTGTTTTTCCGTTACTGGCCGCTTAACCGCATAGGCATCCCGAAATAGCACCGTGCCTCGTACAGTATGGTATCCCGGCCACATGGCCAAAGGCAGCCGAAAACTGAAGGAGCTTGCCGAAAAACTCGATGTCATTGTTGAGGTGAGAGACTCCCGCGCTCCTGCCTCAACAGCATCTCCACTCATAAAATCCCTCGCAAAAATCAAGCCCGTGATTCACGTCCTCTCACGCAAAGACTTAGCTGACCCCCAAAAATTAGCCCTGTGGGTCAACAGCCTCGAGCACACATACGCCGCTGACCTCCGAAAACGCGAAGGACTCGCCACGATTCGCCGAGCCGTGATGAAGTTCGCTCCCCCTCACCGTGAAGTGAGACTCGCTGTTGTAGGTATACCCAATGTCGGAAAATCCCTCCTCCTGAACTCCCTCATAGGCAAGTCAGGCGCGAATGTCGGAAATATCCCAGGCATCACAAAATCCGTAAGCTGGTACAGGAATGAAGGTATGCTGATAGTTGACAGTCCCGGAATACTTGACCCACACGCCGAACCGGGAGCGCATATGATTCTGTCGTGGCTTGGTTGCGCAAAAGCTGACGTTGTCGGAGGATGGGAGAATGCCGCAATATCTCTCGTGAAATTCCTCGTGGCTAATG
Source organism: Synergistaceae bacterium (assembly GCA_017448685.1). GTDB lineage: Bacteria > Synergistota > Synergistia > Synergistales > Aminobacteriaceae > JAFUXM01. The sequence continues at coordinate 4,462 of JAFSKY010000171.1, read as the reverse complement.
ACATGGCCGGAATGATTCCCGTTGAGCCTGACGAGATTCCAGCATTGACGCTTGAGCTTATCGGGCGCAAATATGGATGCCTGATTTCAGGGGGGCGCGTGAACATGGAATTAGCCGGGCGGAAATTCATTGAGGCGTTCAGTTCAGGGAGGCTTGGAGGAGTCTGCATTGAAGTTCCGGGCGGTGAAAGGGCTGTTGATTTTCATGATGAGGCAGCTTACGTTGTTTGACGATCTCATACTCCCAATGCGGACGACTCATGATGACGCGAAATATCTCCTTCATGAGCTTACGAAGCGCGGAAATGTCATAGGTACAGACGAAGCCGGGCGTGGTGCATTAGCCGGGCCAGTTGTTGCCGCGGCAGTGTACCTTACGCCAGAGCAGGAAGAAATATTGACCGCAATGAAGCTCCGAGACTCAAAGCGTATCACCCACGCAGGACGCGAGAAACTATTTTCGGCCATGCAGGATATTGGGGTGTTATGGTGCGCGTATTCAGGGGGCGTTGAACGAATTGACCGCGATAACATATTGAACGCGTCATTGTGGACGATGGGACAATCTGTTTCACGCCTCGCAAAAAGAATGAAAGCTCCTCCCGCATGTGTCATTGTTGACGGTACAGAGAGAATCCCCGACACAGACATTCCGCAATGGGTATTAGTCAGAGCAGATGATTTGATTCCGTCAGTTTCAGCGGCCTCAGTCGTGGCAAAAGTTATACGTGATAGGTTAATGGCTATTCTTGGAACTAGATACCCGATATATGATTTTGGACAGAATAAGGGTTATCCTACAGCGTGGCATATAGACAGGTTGAGGACATTCGGAATGAGTGAGCAGCATCGCAGGACGTTTTGCCGTAAGATTCTTCAGGGAAGGGGAAAATTTTAATGCCGCCCATAAATGTGCAAGTTGACGCAGGTTACAGCCAAGCACAGCAGAACATAAGCACCAACATTCGCCAAGGACAAATTTCGACACAGCCGCAAATATTACAGCCCTCACAGATTGCCGCCAGACTCGCGGGAGTCCGTACTGGGATGGTCGTTGAAGGGAGCGTATTGGCTCAGAATCAGGACGGCACATATCTTGTGCGTGTTGACGTGAACGGAGTCGCTCAAGAATTACGCGCAAAAGCTACAGTATCACTCATACCCGGTGAACATTTCCGCGCAGTGTGGGACGCTTCCGGGGCTGATGGAGTGCCTGTGCTGAGGTTGTCGCAGGGTGAATTGTCGTTCCTCTCACAGATTCCACCAAGAGACAGAGAACTTGCAACTGCTCTTCTTGCGCGAGGACTCCCTTTGAGCGATGAAGTTTTGACGGCGATAAAAGATGCTTGGCGCAAGTCCGGCGGTGATAGCGGAAAATTGTCGTCATTCATTGAGCTTTGGGCGCGTGATGTCCCCATGACGATGGAGAATGCCTCGCTACTATCACAATATGCGGCCATGAACGGCACTGAGGCTACAGAGATGTGGAACAGAATACGCAAAGAGTTACGCGAACGCACGAAATCCGGCGGCGATCCCGTGAAGGCACTGAAGGCCATGAAGGATGGCGATGATGACATAGCGAAGTTCCTTCAGGCGCAATCTATATTGATGAAATCCCCTCGCAATGAAGTGAATCCCACGCTGCTGGCTGCACCTTTTTGGCCGTTGATGGAGAATGCCTCCCAGAATATGACCGCGAAAATTTATGTTGGTCGCTCAGCTGAGGAAGGCGGGCAAAAATATTGGCAGGTAGGATTCGGGATTACAGGGTCTGTGCTTGGTGAGGTTGGCGGATTGGTTGAGAGCGATGGAAAAAGCTGTAACCTCACACTCAACGCTGAGAAGGCTTCAACATGTAAGCTAATCGAGAAACGTAGAAGGGAATTGCGGAGGGAGCTTCAGGGCTTGGAGATTCCTGTAACGTTTATCGGGATTGCGCTCAAAGCCCCGGAGGCTGAAAGAGATGTGCTTTTGGCTGGGCGTGGACTGGATATTACTGTGTGAGGTTGTGAGGGATTGCCCCCGGTTGACATGGCCGGGGGATTTTTTTGTGTCTTCAATGCTGGTTGCATACAAGCTGCGGCCTCGTCATTCCCTTAAAATTCCCAGCAGTCTCTTCACTGCCCTTACTGCTTTTCTCAAGCCTGGTATCCTCTTCAGCCTCTCCCTTATGGTTTTGCTTCTCCTCAAGGCACACAGCCCCCCAAAATATTCAGCCGCAATGACGCTGTAATACTTGTAGGTTTCCGGGTTGCTGTCGGTCGTATGCGCGTTCATGTATCTCATGAAGTCTGACACGTCAATTATTGGGGATGTGTCCTCATCGTGAAAGTATCTGCGTAAGTTGCTGCTGATGAAGTACAGGTGCGGACCTCCCCACGGTCTTTTGCCGACGAAAATCGAGAATGATGAGTCGACATAATGTATGTTAAGCCTGTGTACTTGGTCTAATACTGGCTGATAGGCTGCGAAGTAATTGGCGCGGGGGATAAGTATAACTTCAGCCCCATCACGCAGAAATATCATGTTGTGTGCGCATGAGCCTATTGTTGAAGCAAAACTCTTACACCCCGCAAGCAAAGTCAGTTGTTCATCAAGCGTGAGTCTTTCAGGGTGAATTATCGCATAGCCTTTTGACGCGAAATATCTCTCAAGTTTATCTTCACCGAATGTTTTGCCTGATTTATATGACGAGTAAGAGTAATATATTTTTTCCGGCGTTCCTGGTCTGGCGATTGAGGCGGCGTAATCCCTCACAGCGTCAATTGTACTCACGTATTCTGGAGTGAAGAATCTTATGCCCGCGTCATTCTTGAAGAAGCATTCATCCGGGAGGATTATCCTGCTGTATCTTGACAGTCTGGTTACAGGCGTGAGCTTTGAGCAGTCAATGCCGAGTATTTCCAGCATTCTCTTGTAATTGCCTTCGAGCTTGAAATCCATTACGGGGCAATATATGAGCTTGCACTGGGAGAACTTTTCCGCGTAATCATTCGAGTGCAGAAACCATAACAGCCTCATGTTGTCCGTAATGAGATGCCCCCATACTTTGAAAAACATGCCCAAATATACAACCGTTGAGTTTTCTGATATTACATCTGTAGGGTCAATGCCATGAAGTTCAGCGGCTGCTTTGAGGGTTATGGTTCTGTTGTTTATCTCGTCACTAAAATCTCCTGGCCCTTCTTTGTAGCTGCTGCCTGAAACATAATCACCTTCGCTGCTGAAAATTCCGCCCTCATTAACATGAGCCAGCAAAGGCAGAATATATCCGTCCTCAATGATTCTGTATGAGAGTTTTTTCCCGGCAATTAAGTGTTCCGTGTTGAGGCTTTTAGTGTAGTATTCCTTGTCGTAAAGAAGGTCATAATTTGGCTGGTCTGGTCTGGTCTGGTCAATTGTAACCGCCATTTTCGTTTTGTCAAGCTCCTTTCTTGCGATTTAATGAGCTATATTTTACAACAAAGACTGAGATGCATAACGTTTATCGGGATTGCGCTCAAAGCCCCGGAGGCTGAGAGAGATGTGCTTTTGGCTGGGCGTGGACTGGATATTACTGTGTGAGGTTGAGAGGGATTGCCCCCGGTTGACATGGCCGGGAGATTTTTTGTGCGTCAAAGCAGGCCGAAAAGTGCCTTGACCTTACCAAGGAGAGTCAGCCTAAAGTCGCCTGTCCTGAACTCAGGAGAAAATACAATCTTCAGTCTTGAGATAATATTCTCCCTATATCCTGCAACAGTCTCAAGCGTACTCCTAGATTCAGGAACAATTTCACCGCCATATGCTTCAAGAATTGCGCGGGCAATCCTAGCTTCTATACCGCTGTCATCTTTGAGGTTTCTCCATTCTTTTTGTATTCGCCCGGTCAGACTCAGAGGACTTCCTGCAACATTCCTTCCGTGTTGCCTGTAACGTATATAAGCCTCAGCATCACATATCACAACTCCTCCGATTGAATATGCTAGCGAGACGATGAAGCTGTCATGATTCTGTGCAAGCATGTCGTCAGTTATCGAGCGTGATTCTATTAGCTCACGGAGTCTTGCGTTTATCATCATAGAACAGCCCGCAAGAGAACGCCTAGTTATCACGCTTCCTAGAGAATGCACTCGGCTTTCAAGTTTTGTCTTGCGGATAATGTTAAGCCTGCTGTCTGAAATATTGAGGTTGGAATAATACAATATGGGAAGATTTTTGCCCTGCACGTTTTCATTTTGCCTGATGAGTTTTACCGCCGATGCTAACTTTTTCGACTCCCAGTAATCGTCCTGATCGCTGAACGCATAATACTCACATCCCGAAGCTAAAGCCAGAGCCTGAACGAAACTCCGCGCAGCCCCGACGTTTTCGCCGAAGTTAGCATGAACATTGCCGTAACGCCTAGTGTAATCTGATATGATATTCCTTGTGGAATCTGAAGAGCCGTCATCCCTAATGAAAAGTTCTACATGTACATCTTT
>JAFSKY010000170.1 GCA_017448685.1 Synergistaceae bacterium | reverse complement strand
TTCCTTCATGCCGGGGATATTCGCGAAGCACACATGTTCACCGCTGAACGACATTGACTCGTAGATCTCATCGCTCAACACGAACATGTTGCGTTCCTCGACGAATTGCGCAATCTCCTCAAGCTGCTTGCGTGTTGCGACTCGTCCTGAAGGGTTGCCGGGGTAATTGAGGATTATCGCTCGTGTTCGTGGGGTTGCGGCCTCGCGTAATTCATCGATTGTGGGGGCGAAGTTGTTTTCCTCGCGTGTTCTTATGGGTACAGGGACTCCGCCGTTGCCCCTGATTTGAGCTTCATACGGCGTGAAATACGGCTCAATCAACATGACCTCATCGCCGGGATTAAGCAGCGCACCGAATGCCAGCCAGGGAATATGTAGCCCTCCCACAGAGATATACACATTGTCGGGGGAAGATTTGAGTCCGTGATGACGCTCCCAATATGCGCAAGCTGCCTCGCGTGTGTCAAGGTAGCCTTGAAGCGGGGGGTAATGAGTGAAGCCCTCTTTGGCGGCTTTTGCTCCAGCGTCGACAATATCCGGCTCAGTAACGAAATCCGGCTCGCCTATGCTGAGATTCAGAACTCCTTGCATTTTCTCGATGGCCTGAAACACCCTGACCATTCCGGAAGGTTTCTGACGGCTGAACTTTTCTGCCAGTTCCATATGATTACACTTCCTTGATTTGTTGGATGGATGAATGATAGCACACAAATATTCAGTGGATGACGTAGCCTAATGCTATGAACTTTGACGGCGTTACCTTCTGCGCGTCCGGGGATTTTTCCATGCCCGCAATAATTCCCCGGCGGAAAAATCGGGTTCAAGCTCATTTTCACGGAGCAATTTCTTCACGAGAGCGGCATTGAATGGTTCGCCACATTTCACGCAGTCAAACGCAACAGCCTCCATTAATCGCGCAAAATCTTTGTGTTCACTCAACCATTGCAGAATATGTTTCTTCCTTGCGAGTTTCTCAGCGTCCTTGCTCTTGTCGCGTGTCTTGTAGACGTAAGCGGCGTGTGCTTTCGGGATGCTTCTATACCCATATCCCTGCGCATCGTCTAACACTTCTCCTGTGTCTTTGTCGATTACAACATAACGCCTGTCATATTCGCGTGATAGTGTTTCGGATAAAATCACTGCTATGTTTCCTGTTGGCATTTTGCTTCCTCCTTGCAACAAAAAAGCGGAGGGGCAAATTTCTTCACCTCTCCGCAAAATCTCACGTGATTACGATTACTGTTTGCTGTTATTTCCCGGCTAAATACGCATTCATGCTAGCGGCGGCTCTTCTTCCCTCACCCATTGCGAGAATGACCGTTGCAGCTCCGAGAACTATATCTCCGCCAGCCCACACACGAGGGATGCTGGTTTTCTGGTTCTCGTCAACAATAATGTTGCCATATTTCGTTGTGTTGAGTCCCTCGGTTGTCTGAGCCATGAGCGGGTTGGAGTCATTGCCCAACGCGATAACAGCCGCGTCAATGTCAAGAACATGCTCCGTTCCGGGGATTGCTACAGGTCTGCGCCTTCCAGAAGCATCCGGCTCGCCAAGCTCATACGTGAGAAGCTCAACGCCGATAAGCCTGCCTTTGTCATCACCGATAAACTTTGTCGGGTTCTCCAAGAAGTGGAAATCGACTCCCTCTTCAAACGCGTGTGCAACTTCCTCGATTCTTGCGGGCATCTCTGCGCGTGTTCTTCTGTAAACGCAGTAGACTTTTTCCGCGCCAAGACGTAATGCCGTTCTCGCACCGTCCATAGCCACGTTACCGCCGCCGAAAACAGCGACTCTCTTCGCGTCATACATGGGGGTATCTGCGTGTTCACGGTCATATGCCTTCATGAGGTTGGAGCGTGTGAGGTATTCATTTGCGCTGAATACGCCGATGAGGTTTTCGCCCTCAATGCGCATGAATTTGGGAAGCCCTGCGCCAGTCCCGATAAACGCCGCGTCAAATCCCTGCTCCGTAAGCAACTGGTCAAGTGTTGCTGTGCGTCCAACAAGGAAGCTGGTCTTGAACTCAACGCCCATCCTCTTGAGGTTCTCGACTTCTTTGGCAACGAGTGCTTTCGGAAGACGGAACTCAGGAATGCCATACACCATGACTCCGCCAGTCTTCTGGAACGCCTCAAACACCGTAACGCTATGGCCTTCCCTGCGAATGTCAGCAGCAACTGTGAGTCCTGCAGGGCCTGACCCGATAACGGCGACTTTCTTCCCCGTCTCAGGCTTTGGAGTCGGAACGGTAATCATGTCATGAGCGCGCTCCCAGTCAGCTACGTAGCGTTCAAGCCTGCCGATAGCAACCGCTTTTTCGGGGGACTTCAACATTTTTCCGATTGTGCAATGATCCTGGCACTGTTTCTCCTGAGGGCATACACGGCCACAAATCGCAGGGAGAAGGTTCGTTGTCTTTATCGTGTCAATTGCTCCCTTGAAATCGCCTGCCTGAATGTGCTTGATGAACTCAGGAATCGGCACTCCAACAGGGCAACCCTTCTTGCATGGTGCTGTGGGGCATTGTATGCACCTTTCAGCCTCGACTCTGGCCTGCGTCTCTGTGTAGCCGAGAGCAACCTCGGACATGTTGTGAGCGCGTACTTGTGGCTCCTGTGAGGGCATTTCCTGCTGTGGGATTCCGAATCTGTCTTTGTTGGTGAGAGTTTTTCCCTCAAGGCCAGCCCATATTTTCGCGGCTTCCTCCTGGAGCATTTCTGTTGTTTTGTGTTCGCTCATGGTTTAAGCCCCCTTCTTCGCGGCATCAAGGCCGATTCTGCATTTGTGGTCAGCTTCCTTCTCTTTGTCCTTGAACGCCGTCATTCTCTGCATCATGTTGTCGAAGTCAACCTCATAGCCGTTAAACTCTGGGCCATCAACGCAGACGAACTTTGTCTTGTCGCCAACTTTGACGCGGCAGCATCCGCACATCCCGGTGCCGTCAATCATTATCGTGTTGAGTGATGTCGTTATAGGCACGTTGAACGGTCTTGCGGCGGCAACGCAGAACTTCATCATGATAGCCGGGCCGATTGAGACTATTTCGCTGACTTTTTCCTTCTCGCAAATCTCCGTGAGAGGCACGGTAACTACTGCTTTGCGACCGTATGAGCCATCATCCGTTACGACAATAAGCTCATCGCTCGCTGCTCTCATTTCCTCCTCAAAGAACAGAAGCTCTTTTGTCCTTGCGCCGATGATGGTTACAACCTTGTTGCCGATTTTGTGATTTGCCTCAACAATTGGGTGAAGCGGGGCAATTCCGATTCCGCCGCCTACGCAGAGAATGATTCCGTCTTTCTTCTCGATGTGCGTGGGCTTGCCGAGTGGGCCTACAAGAACGGGGATATTGTCGCCAACGTTGAAGGTCTCTGAGAATCTGCGTGTTGTTGCTCCGACTGTCTGGAACACAATAGCAATCCAGCCTTCTTCGGGGTTAGCGTCCGCGATCGTCAGAGGTATGCGCTCGCCGTAATCCTCGTCAATCTGGAAGATGATGAACTGCCCGGCTTTTCTGTTGCGGGCGATTTCGGGTGCTTCAACTTTGAAGTAGTAAACGCTCTGGTCTCTTTCTTTGTCATAGGAGAGCTGGCGTTTCTCAAGTATCTTATGCAAAAGCTGTTCCCCCTCATTGAATGTAATTTATTGTGGAATGTGTGATACTCGCAAATGATAAGCCCAAATCCTTTATCAGGCAAGCTAATATCAACAGTTTTATTTTTGTGTTTGCGACAAAAAAACACCCCCTCGATTTTGAAGGGGTACGTTTATGATAAATTATCAATCGTGTCTGAGCCTCCCCATGCCTAAATGCAGAGGGTTCGTAAGAAGTTTGATTTTAAGTCTCCACCTACAATAGTAGGCACCCTTATTCTTCGGGCGTGGCCAGTCCGCCCCTATACGCTATCTTCTCACTTATCGTGAGCCTTTTACGCTTACTTGTCGTTGTTTGTACACATTTTTGGTAACGCGGAACGACTAACCGCAAAAATATTATACGATGTTATGGCTAATCGTGTATAATTTTCACATCCAACATACTTTACATATTCAGGAGGTTATTTCCCCATGAGGAAACTTTCAGTGCTTATTCTCATGCTGGCTATTTTGTCATGCTCAATTGCACATGCTGCCCAGCACACAATCACCGTGACTCACATTGTCGATGAGGCTCATTCATGGCACAAGGCTAGCGAGTTCTTCAAGCAGGAAGTCGAGAAACGTTCCGAAGGTAAAATCGAGGTCAAAATTTACCCGAACAGCCAGCTCGGAAATGAAATCGACACAATACAGTCAGCACTCACAGGCGGAGGCGTTGACGTTGTGATTACGGGCGAGTCAATGATGACGTATGTACCTGAGCTCGGCATTCTCGGAGTGCCTTACCTCATGACAAGCGATGCACACGTTGAAGCCGTTGCGGGTGGTCCGGTAGGCAAAGAGATTGAAGACTTAATGATGATGGACGGAGCCGGATTCAGATGCCTCGCCTATTTCGTGAGAGGCCCTAGGGACGTTACAGCAAACAAAGCAATCCGCACCCCTGACGACATCAAAGGACTCATCATTCGCACACCAGCTTCAACAATCACCGTGTCAACATTCGAGTCATTCGGCGCAAAGCCAACACCTATGGCATTCTCTGAGGTATTCACGAGCTTGCAGAGCGGAACGATTCAGGGTCAGGAAAACCCCCTCGCCATGATTAAATCGGGCAACTTCTACGAGGTTCAGAAATATCTCAACAAAACTGAGCATCTTCGTACATGGCTGTATTTCGCGATGGCAGAACAGAGCTTCCAAGCATTACCGAAAGACCTTCAGGACATCGTGCTTCAGGTCGGAAAAGAGATGCAAGCGTATGAACATGAGTTATTCCTGAAAGATGAAGCTGAACTTGAAGGCTTCCTCACGTCAAAGGGAATGACAATCATTGAGGATGTTGACCAGGCAGCTTTTGCGAAACTTGCTGACGGAGCTATGCAGAAATTAATGGACGGGGAATATAAATATCTCAAGCCCCTTTACGACAAAATCAAAGCAGCAGAGCCGAAATAATAGCCTCATTCATGGCCGGTGTGTGAACAAAATCATACATCGGCTTTTTTCTGCGCAAAGGAGCTAACTCAAACATGAAAATTCTGACCAAAATATACTACTGGCTACTCTCAGTCCTCGCCGTGATTGGCATGTTGGGCTACATTGGCGCGGTTGTCGTGCAGGTGTTCAGCCGTACATTTCTTCCTGTTGTGCCTTCATGGACGGAGGAAGCAGCCCGCTATTTGTTCATATATTCCGTAGCTGTTGGAGCGGGTATAGTCTCAATGAAGGATGAATACGCCCGCGTTGACATACTGACCTCGAAATTTCCGGAAGGGTTCAAGAAAGCATATGAGATTCTCGTGTGCCTGATACTGATTGCGTTTGATGTGTATCTCGCGCTGTATTCGATTCCGAAATTCGTGTTTCTACGCTTCAGAATGGTATCAACGGCAATGCAAATCCCTATGCAGTGGATAAACTTCTCTGTGCTGTTGTTCGCAGTCTTGCAGGCCGTCTCATATGCCGTGAAGATAATCCTGCTACTTTTTGGGACTGACACAAAAGACCTGCTGAAATCCCCTGAAGAGGAGACAATCGGCAATTATGACGTTGAGGAGGTTGTTGCGGAATGAGCGTTGCTGTATTGTTCCTGAGCTTTCTTGTGTTTCTTTTCGTCGGCTTCCCAGTCGCGTATTGTCTCGGAATCTCAAGCCTTCTGTATTTCCTCCTTGAGAATATGCCTCTCGTAACATTCGCGCAGAGATTCTTCTCCGGCCTCGACAGCTTCACCCTGTTATGCATACCCGGCTTCATGCTTGCTGGCAACCTCATGAACACTGGCGGAATAACGTACCAGATTGTGAGGTTCTGCGACAAAGTCATAGGCCACATACGCGGGGGACTCGGCCTCGCCAACATTGGAGCGTCAATGATATTTGCGGGAGTCTCAGGTACTGCCGCCGCTGATGCCGCTTCATTGGGAGGCATATTGATTCCTGCGATGGTCAAGGATGGCTACGATGCTGATTACTCGGTCGCAGTTACCGCAGCAAGCTCATGCATTGGGCCGATAATACCGCCTTCAGTGCCTATGATCATGGCCGGGACTCTTACGGGTATAAGCGTGTCAAAAATGTTTGTGGCTGGAGTCATTCCTGGCGTATTGATGGGACTCGGAATGATGGTTGTTGCGTGGGTTATCTCAGTCAAACGCAATTACCCAAAGAACGAGAAGCGCGCTACATTCCGTGAGATTATCGCTTCAGGCCGTGAAGCATTCTGGGCGTTATTGATGATGGTGATAATACTTGCGGGAATCTTGACGGGCATTGTAACTCCAACTGAGGCGAGCATTATCGCTGTGCTTTACGCGCTGTTTGTGGGATTCTTCATCTACAAGGAACTCAGCATTAAATCAGCCCTCGCTGTGATTCGTGACTCGATGGTCGGCGCGGCGGGAATAATGGTGCTTGTAGGTTTCGCGAATGTCTTTGCGTACGTCCTCACAAAAGAGCAAATCCCCACGATGATAGCCAACTGGATTTTGTCCGTAACTCGCAACAAGTTCATTATCCTCCTCATCATAAACATATTCCTGCTGTTTGTGGGTTGCTTCATGGAGACAATCGCGGCATTGACGATATTATTCCCGGTGCTTTTGCCTGTCGTAACCTCAATAGGAGTCAGCCCTATACAGTTTGGCGTAATGTGCGTGTTGAATCTCGTAATCGGACTAACGACTCCTCCTGTAGGCGTGTGCCTGTTCATTACGACATCAATCGGAAAAATCTCAATCGCTCAGGGAACAAAAGCTATTGTGCCGTTCTTAGTGTGTAATTTCCTCGTGCTTCTGCTTGTTACGTATTTCCCGCCCGTAACATTATGGCTTGTGGGACTTCTTTACGGAATATAGGAAGGTGAATATCATGAAGGCAGTACAAATCGTAAAGCCCAATGACTTACGTATAATCGATATGCCAAAGCCCGAAATCACCGAGCATGATAACGTTCTCGTCAAGATAAAGGCTTCAGGCATATGCGGCTCTGATGTCGGAATCTATCACGGCACTAACGCAGCTGCAACATACCCGCGTGTAATCGGCCATGAAATAGTAGGTGAGATTGTCGAAGTTGGCTCAAACGCAAAATCCCGCAAGGTTGGCGAACGTGTCATAATCGACCAAGTTACAGCCTGCGGACATTGCTACGCCTGCCGGAAATCACGCCCGAATGTGTGCCACAACTTACAGGTGAGGGGAGTACATATTGATGGCGGTTACCGTGAGTTTATGGCCGTCCCTGAGTCAGATTGCTACGTGATACCCGATTTCCTCGAATACAAAGACGCTGTAATGATTGAGCCGACAACAATCGCGGTTCAGGCATGTTCACGCGCACAACTTGAGTCGGAAGATGACGTGCTGATTATCGGGGCGGGTGCTTTGGGCAGCAGCTTGTTGCGCATCGTGAGACTCTTCAATCCTCACAGCATAACGATGGCTGATATTGACGCTGGGAGATTGGACGAGGCCATGAAGAATGGAGCTACAGCCGTAATCAACTCCAAATCCGAAGACCTCGTGAAACGCGCAAAAGAAATCACAGGCGGTTATGGCCCAACAGTTACGATTGATGCGGCGTGTGTGAAAGGCAGCCTCCTCAGCGCATGTCAGGCAGCAGGAAACGCAACGAGAGTCATCACAATGGGATTCAGCATTGCGCCTGATGAGATTAACCAGTTTGTGATAACGTCAAAGGAGCTGGATATACGCGGCTCAAGGTTGCAGAATAGGAAATTCGGTGAAGTGATAAAGCTGGTGAATGAGCGCAAAGTGAACCTTCAAGGAGCTGTGTCTCATACATTCCCATTCCTTGAAGCGCAGAAGGCGTTTGACTTCGTTGACTCGCGTGATCCTTCAATCCGCAAGATCTCTCTGATGTTCGATTAGGCCGGAAAATGAAACGCCCCCCGTGTGATTGCGGGGGGTTCGCTTTTACCCTTGCGCTTGTGCCATCTCCGTTAGCCGTTTCCCTAGCTCATATGCCTTCCTCAAATCCTCCGGGAAAACTTCATCCCTGTGTTTAGCCTTCTCCGGCTCGCTGAACATGTTTGCTTCATACCGTGAGTAATCCCTGAATTGATATGTGTCATACGCGCAAAGTTCCTCGCAATATCCGAGAACGATATTCATTGCCTGTGCATTAGGGGCGAGGATTTCGGGGTAATGTACTTCAGGCGCATAATCTTCCGGGCAATTCATCGTGTAAATGACTCCGCTATATATCGTCCTGTCAATCGCTCTTGGCC
>JAFSKY010000169.1 GCA_017448685.1 Synergistaceae bacterium | reverse complement strand
GAGGCGAAAAGCGGTGAGAACATAATCACTCTTGACCTTAAAGACAAAGGCGGGCTTGCTGATTCGTTCGTGCTAGTTACGGGAAATTCCGAGACCCACATGAAGACCCTTGCGGACGTTGCAGAAGAGGCTCTCAGGAAATCGGGCAGAAATTGCCGGGTTGAAGGGGAACATAGCTTGAATTGGCGTTTGCTTGACGGCGGAGATGTGGTTGTTCATGTGTTCAGCCACAAGGGCAGGGATTTTTATCGGCTTGAGCGTCTCTGGGAAGAATAGAATTTATTATCCCCTTCCTGTGAATTTTGTGGGAGGGGGATTTTTTGCGCGTTGTTGTACGCTTATGGTGAAAAATTTCCGCGCATTCGTCCATCTGCTACGTAAAAAGTGTAATTTTGTGTTGTGTACACTCTTTCGGTCGCGTAGCACGCCGTAAGGCTGATTTCCTCGTTCTTTCCTTATTGTTAAGGCATTACCTGCCCTCGTTCGCAGTGCTTCTCGCTACTAAAGTTTGCATAGCAGTCCAGAGGCTTTGACTTCCCCCCAGAGCTTGCGCTCCGCTACGCTAATGCCAGAGGTAGCCACATTTCTGTGGATTGGTGTTACCTGTCCAGCACATTGACATTACGTGGCAGATTAACCCTCCTTTTTCTTTTTGTCAACTATGCTTCCTATGGCATGTTATTTCACATACAAATTCAAGAAGTTCAGATTGTCATCATTCACGGCAAACATCATCTATTCTAGCGCGACTGTGCGTTTCTTACCTTCTACAAAAACAGTTCTGCGCATTCATCCATCTCCTCAAAAAATTTCCGACTGTAATAAAGCAGTTGAGGCTCTGCATGTTCCATCACATACCAGAACCGTTCTATGTCTTCTTCCTTCTCAAGGACTAACGGCCTGTCAAATGTGTTTGTCGACATCAAAATACCCTCCTTCCATCGAAATTTTTCCGATTATAGCACGGCTCATCACCGCGACAATTTCCCGCGCAACCTCCCGATATCCTCAGCAGTTACGCCAATTCCGGCACAATATCTTTCAGTAGCCTCACGAAGATTCACCCCTTCAAGACTCTTCACCCCAAAAGCCTCAGCCAAGAATCTCTGAATCTCATGCCTTGCCACAAAGTTATATTCCTCAGAACCCGGAGCAATCCCGAAATAGTTATAGAATGACACCAGATAATCGGCGGTAACCTCATTCAGATTCGCTCCCATTAAGCACTCAACCAAAGCACACACAAACCCGGCGCGGTCTTTACCCAAGCTGCAATGAATCATATACGGAGGCTCATTATCGGCCATGAAGTGAATCCCCCTTGCGAGGCTCTTACGGAATTTCGGAGCTTTGTACTTCATGCCGAGATTTAGCCCGATGACCCTTTGCACACTGTAATAGCTTCCTGCCCAACCTTTATGTTCTTTCATGCCCTGATTCGAGTCGGCGAGGTTGATGAACGTCCTTATGCCTGCATTTTTGGCGGCGTTATCGGCGATTGAGTTGCGATTCCCCCATGTGCTTATGGGCGATGATGAGCGGAATAATTTTCCCGGCGCAATACCTGTTGTGCGAATCTCACGGAAGTTTGCGAACTCGTTATCCGTCAAATTGGGATAATCGGTTCTGTTTTTGCTGAGACGCTTTGAGAGTGAGCGGTAAAAGTTTTTCCCGAAATTGTCAGCTGAAGTTTTCTGCGCTGAATAACATGGAATTACGTTTGCGAGAATGAGAAGGCACAACAAAAATATTACTGTGCGTTTCATGATTGGATTCCTCCCTGCAAAAAAATACGCCCTCCGCATAATTTTACACGGAAGGCGCGTTGTTCGTTGAGTTATAGCGTTATTTGCAGATTGAATCTATCCAGTCAAACAGCTCGTCAAGGTCATAATCTCCCCCATGACGCTCACCCTGTGCAGGCTCAAAATCAACCGTGCAGCCGCTATTCTCCAGCTTCAGCGCAAGCAATGCCGGAATCGCTATTGACGTATCACGATCCTCTGTGCCGTGCCTAATGCGCCAATATTTAGCCGTGTCAGCTGTGCCGATATAGTTCATTGGGTTCATGGCCTTGATGATTGCTGAGTCTGCCATTCCGTTTGTTGTGGCTGTGTTGTTGCTGTAGCCGTAATCGGTGAAATGTTTGTCGCCAAACTCGTTATTTTCCGCCGAACTCAAATCCAGCCTGTCAAACGCCGGAATCTGTGTCTTATCCCTTGTTGCGCCGTAAGTTGAGAGGGTTATTCCCGTTGATTCGAGGTAATCCGCGAATGTCCCGGAGCCGTCAGAGTTTAGAGTATAGCCGAGTCCGAGTCCGTTCACGTATGCGATGAATTGCGATGCGAGAGTCGTTGAGGCTGTCGAGCTTCCTCCGAATGTCCATTCATACGCCCCATCAGCGTTATCGAGGTTCGTTATCGGGCAATAGCACATTGACGCGAAAATGTCATCTGTTGCGTCAGCAGCTCCAATTGCGTCAAGCCATGTGTCATAGTCAGAGGAATTGCCAGTTGCGCCAAGAAGGGCTGAAATTGCTCCTCCTGCACTCGTTCCGCTGGAAATTATCTTGCTTGTGTCGCCTGCCGGAAGATTTGACTTATTCGCCTTGAGGTATCTCACTGCTGCTTTGTAGTCGACTATGCAAGCTGGAGCAGTGCCGTTGCTTACGTTTCTTCCTCTGAGGGCTGGTGATACGACAACATAGCCTTTTGCGAGAGCCTGCCCCGCTGAGTTGCTCGCATTTGGTGATGAGATTTGCCCGGCCATGTAACCGCCAACGCTATTGGGCATGAATATAGGGGCTGTGCTTGCGGTGTAGCCGTTGATCGTCCCGCCGGAAATGTAAGTCTCAGGAATGAATATGCTCATACGCTGATATGACTCATTCACCGGGCTGGCAACATAGGTTATGTTCGTGTATGCGCGGTATGAAACGCCGCTTACTGTGCCAGTAGTGTAGCTGTCAGGGCTGAACGTGAGTCCCCCGCTGGTGTTGCTGTTAGTGTTGGAGTTGTCGCTGTTGTTGTCGTCGCCGGACTGGTCATTACTCGTTGGAGGCGTTCCGGGCTGGTCGTTGCTCGTGGGGGGCGTTCCAGACTGATCGCCGCTGGTTGTGTTGCCGGATTGGTCGTTGCTGGTTACTGTGTCGCCGTTCGTGGAGTATGACGTACTACTGCTTGACCCTCCGCACCCTGAATGCATTGACGTGAACAGGGCAAATACGATTATCATTGCGATGAAACTTTTTCTGCTCATGGCTCATTCTCCTTTGCTGAATTTCGTTGCAGTATATCTTACTTGCAGATTGAGTCTATCCATTCAAACATCTCCGCAAGGTCATAATCGCCTTTATGCCCCTGATCCCACACAGCAGAGAAATCAACATTGCACCCTGCCCCATCAAGTTTGAGTGCGAGTATTGCGGGAATTGCCATAACCGTATCACGGTCATCAGTGCTGTGTCTTATGCGCCAGTGCTTTGCGGTATCAGCCTCGCCGACATATCTCACAGCGTTCATGCCCTTTATCATGTCATCGCCAGCGAGTCCGCCTTCGTCAGAGTTGTAGAACGAGTAATCTGTGAAGTGGTCTTTACCGAACTCGGCATTTTCGGGGGAGCTGACATTGAGCTTGTCATACGCCGGGAAACTCTTCAGCCTCGCACCGAAACTTGACGCATACAACCCAAGGTCCGCGCTTATCACAGTATTTCCGCTAACGTTCAGCCATTCCGCATTTATGGTTGTGCCGCTGTCGAGGGCTTTTTGCGCCGCAGAAACGTACAGCCCTTCGATGTATTCACGGAATGAGCCGCTTCCATCTTCCTCAAGTATGAGGGGTGAACCGTCATTCACCAGAGCCAAATCATTCACATACAGCTTGAACGCGTCAGCAACTTCCTTTGAGCCTTCAGCATCAGAGCTTGCTACAAGATTGCCAAACATCCATTCATATGCGCCGTCAGAGTTCTCAAGGTTAGTTTCAGGGCAATAGACGACAGCCGCGAAAATGTCATCTTTAACGTTTTCAGCCGCGCCGATTGAGTATAGCCAGTAGTCGAAATCCTCAGAATTTCCCGAAGCCGCAAGAGCCGCCGCGATTGCCCCTCCTGAGCTTGTGCCAGCAGCTATGATTTTGTCGGTATCACCAGCAGGGAGAAGGGATTTGTTTTTCCGCAAATACCTAACAGCCGCTTTGAAGTCAACTACAGCAGCAGGTGCGATGCCTTCCGTTACGTTTCTTCCGCGCATGGCCGGACATACAACGACAAGCCCCCGGCTTAAAGCTATTCCAGCAGAGTTTGAGTCATTCGGAATGATTGATGTTCCTGCGATGAAGGACGTTGAGTTATTCGGCATGAAGATTGGAGCTGTTGAGGCTGTGTAGCCGTTGACGGGGCGCGAGCTGAAATACGGCTCAGGTATGTATATGCTCATTCGTTGGTAATTTGCGTTCACGGGTTCTGCGACATATGCGAGGTTAGTATATGCCCTATACGCGACTCCGTTTACAGTGCCTGTTGTGTATTTGAGCGCGCTAAACGTCATAGGCTCTGTTTCTTCGTCTGTGTTGTCGTTGTTATCGTTGTTGTCGCTGTTGTCTGTGTTGTCGGTGTTATCCGTGTTATCGCTGTTATCTGTGTTATCGGTATTGTCGCTGTTATCGGTGTTGTCCGTGTTATCTGAGTTGTCTGTGTTATCCGTGTTGTCGCTTTCATTATCCGGGTCAAATTCCGTCTCATAGCCGAAATTATCGCTTTCATCCGGGATTGATACGGCTCTTCCCTTCAGGGCTGACTCTGCCGGGTAAGCATTGCCCTTCACGTAAAGCGTATAACCGTTCAGAATGATGCTGTTATCGTCGCAAGTTAGTGATGTGATGTATGAATCCCCAGTAAGCTGCCACACTGCCCCGGTAACGTCAACGAATATTTCCGCCCCAGAATTTTCCGCGTTTATCGTCCCTGTAAGCGTGGAAGAGTCATTGATATACACATTCAGCGCGGAACTTGCATCGGCTATGATATTCCCCGTAACAGCCTGATTCTTTATGCGCAAGTTAGCTTTACCGCCGTCATTGCCCCAATCGGACGATTCCGCCCGCAATAAAGCCCCGTCCGGGTCATTGTTGATTATTTCCGTGCCGTTAAGCGTGATGTCTGCTACAGCATTGGTAACGAGGAATACATCACCTTTTTCGTTGCTAATCCCTCCACCATCAGAAGTGAATACGCCTCTGTACCTTGCTTTGTCGCCTGACTCGGAATTGTATATCAACACGGCCTGCATCCTTCCAGTTTTATCGCTGCTCTTTGTGTCATTCGCGATAATGTATGAGCTGTTCAAATCCACCGTGCTTTTTCCGTCAATGATGACTCCTTGCGCGTTTTCCGCCTCAAGCAGTGAGCTTACGACGCTGATATTTCCCCCTGTAGCTGTGCAGATTGCTGGCGAGTCAAAACTTGAAGCCGTGCATTTCCCCTCATTGAAGCTCATGACTCCTCCGCGTTTCATGCACAATGCCGGGGACAAAGCTCCCTCAGTCTGAATTGTGGCGTTTGTCGCTGTTACGCTGCCTTCAAGGGATGAGAATAGCCCTGCGGAATTGTCGCCACGAGTGATGATTACGCTCCCGGTAATGTCAGCTCCTGTGCTTGTTCCACATGAGAATATAGCATGAGCCTTCTCACCATTCGTTACGGCAAGGGAGTCAGCGAGTGTTAGCGATGCGGCATTCATGGCTAGGACAGCTGAGTTTGTGCCGTAAATGTCAGCACTTGCGGAATATGAGTCGCCCTCCTTCGTGATTTTCACGTTGGAATAACTCTTTGAGTCCCCGCTTATCATTATTCCGTGAGAGTCTGCAACGTAAGCAGAAATCTCTGACTCCGTGTAAATATCTGATGATTCGAGGTATGTTACGCCTGTTTCAGGGTCAATTTCATTTTGCGAGCTAGTTCCGCCTGAACCGCCGTCATCTTTTGACCTGTGATCCATTTCGCAGCCTGATCCCATAAACAGAATCATAACGGCCATGACAGCAATATAATGTTTAAGTCTCAAAGTTAATCCCCTTCCTTGTGTGAAAGATTTTGTGTGAGAATCTCCATAACAGCCTCTTGAAGCTCACTCACGGAATGAGTCCTTGACCTTGCGCACTCTTGAGCCTGTTTACCGCAAACAATGCACGACCTGAAGCCCTCACGCGATAATTTTCGGCCTTCACTGCTGAGAATGTCAATATCGAACAGCCTCCCAAGCGGTGAAGCTCCCTCAATGTGAACAGCAAGCTCCTTCAGCGTTTCAGGTTCAGCCTTAGCAACGGCAAGCAGTAATTCATCCCCTGTGCTTTCATGAATCTCTGACGCGTCAAGAATCTTTGCGCCCAATCTCGCAACCCCTTCAAGGATGAGTATTTCCCCAATGTCAAACGCTTGACGTATGAGAGTGTTTGTTTTGACCGGGCCGGGTATGTTCATCGTGAATGAAACTAAAGACGAGTGATGTTTTTCGAGAAATGATTTTTGCGTGGCGGCTCTAATTTCGCGACGTGAGAGCATTTGAGCTAATGTGATTTCGTTGCCTGTCATGGATATTCGCTCCTGTGAAAATGTAATGCCCTAATTCTACAGTATATTGCAGTCTTCACTTGGTGCGGCGAAATCGAAATTTCTGCGTGCATACTCCTCAGCAAGCCCGATGAAATACCGAAGTGCTTTGCTCAACCTGTAGCCTTTTGCGTAGACAGCTCCGAAATGAAATCGTGGGTTTTGTGGCAGGTAGAACCAGGCTATATCTTCATGATTGCGTATTTGGCTCTGCGGGATTATGGCATTACACAGCCCCATAGCAGCGAGTTGCTCAAGGAATGCGTTTGAGCTGGATTCCACCATAATATTTGGCGTGAAGCCTAGATGCTTGAACATGGGATCAATAAGCTCCGTACGCATTGTAGAGTTTTTCAGGCAGAGCGCGAATTTGTCATCCTTCAACATTCGGAAGTCAGGCGCAGGGTTTATCGCCGAATATGTTGCATTCTGTGATATGGGGTGAGTCCTGTGAAGCCCTAGCAGAAGGTTCTCACAGCTCAAAAGCAGATATTCGAGGCTGTCAGGGATTCTATTTTCCACGCCAAGCGTAAACATCATGTCAATATCCCCATGAAGCAGCAACCTCATCAATTCCGGGACGAGCATTTGCCAGCATTGCACCTGTATTTCTGGGTATCTCTCATAGAATGCCGGGTATACGTGCGTGAAAACCTCGTTGCCATGGTCAACAGTGAGTCCTATGCGGTAACTTCCTGTCTTACAGTCTGTCATGTCTTGGATTTCGGATGATGTAGCCTGCCACAAGTCGAGCATTTTCCTTGCGCATTCGAGGTAAGCATTTCCGGCTTCTGTTGGTATTAGGGAGCGTCTTGACCTCACAAAAAGCTGAGTGCCGAGTTCATTTTCCAGCTTCAATAATTGCTGATTTAATGCTGATGGGGTAACAAAAACTTTTTTCGCCGCTTCTGATATATTGCCATATCGTTTTATCGCAAGCATGTACTCACACAGCTTCAGGTTCATGGATTGCCCTCCTGTTAGAAAAATTTGCTGAGAATGCGAAAACTATTAACTTTACTGTGAATATTTTGCAATTATAATAAGGTCATCCCAAAAACTGAAAAATTTTGTGAGGAGGACTCTATATCGTGAAAATAGGCTTCATTGGTTTAGGCATAATGGGCAGGCCGATGGCGAAGAACCTCATCAAAGCCGGGCATGATTTGACGGTCTACAACAGGAGCAAATCTGCGGTTGAAGATGTCGTAGCGTTCGGCAAAGGCAAGGCAAAAGCGGCGGATAAGGCCTCAGATGTCGCAAAGGGTGCTGAACTCGTACTGACGATGCTCCCCAATTCGCCCCACGTCAAAAGCGTAATGCTTGAGGACGGCAAAGTAGCTGACTTCATGGAGAAGGGCGCAACGTTTATCGACATGTCATCAATCAACCCCATTGCCAGCCGCGAAATAGCAGACGCACTCGCCAAAAAGGGAATCGATATGCTTGACGCTCCCGTTTCAGGCGGTGAACCTAAAGCTATTGACGGCACATTGAGCTTCATGGTTGGCGGAAAACCTGAAGTTTTCGCGAAGTTTGAGCCTGTACTGAAGGCTATGGGTTCAAGCGTTGTGCTTTGCGGCGGAATCGGTGCGGGCAATGTAACGAAGCTCTGCAATCAGGCAATTGTTGCTGTGAACATTGCGGCGGTGAGTGAAGCGTTAATGCTCGGCAAAAAAGCAGGCGTTGACCCTGAAGCAATATACCAAGCTATACGCGGCGGGCTTGCTGGCTCAACGGTAATGGACGCAAAAGCCCCAATGATTATGGATCGCAACTTCAAGCCGGGCTTCAGGATTGATTTGCACATCAAAGACCTCGTAAACGTTATGGATGCGGCAAAATCTGTTGACAGCCCAATACCCTTAACGGTTCAGGTGTTCGAGATGATGAAGATACTTCATGCTGACGGTAATGGCCAAAATGATCACAGCGCATTAGCTCTCGTGTATGAGAAGATGGCCAATACTGAGATAACACGCGGGTAACACACAAAAGGAGGAATCCAAATGGGAATAGCAGGTTTGATTCTGGCGGTAATATGCGTTGTCTTCCTCATCTGGAAGAATTGGCATATGGCTATAGTTTCACTGATAGGCGCGCTTATCGTAATAGCCTTCAACGGAATGGATCCCGTAGCAACACTCACGGGGAACTTCATGAAGGGCATGGCCGATTTTGCGGGAAATTGGTTCTTGCTGTTCATGCTTGGCGCGATATTCGGTAAAGTCATGGGAGACTCCGGCGCGTCTGTTGGAATAGCTAATCACCTTCTGAAAAAGCTCGGTGATAAGTCAGTCGTTCTCGTGATAATGATTACTGGACTCGTTCTTTCATACGGCGGAATAGGGACGTTCATTATTGCTTTCTCCGTTTATCCGATAGCTGTAGCGTTGTTCCAGAGAGCCGACATCCCGAAGAAGTTAATCGTCGCTACAATCATGGTATGCCCCGTTACTGTGTGCATGGCCATGCTTCCGGGGGCACCGTCAACGCAGAATCTTCTCCCGACAACATACTTCAACACGACAGCATACGCGGGGGCGAAAATCGGCATAATATGCTCCGTCATAATGTTTTGCGCGGCCTTCTTATATCTGAACTGGCAAATAGCGAGGGCAAAAAGGAAGGGTGAACATTTCGCGCCGTCTGAAGGTGAAGCGATAATGAACCTTGACGAGGCTGCCAGCGGCAAGACTCCTTCAGTGCCTGAATGTTACGCGCCTATTGTCGTTCTTCTTGTTGCTATGTTCGGGCTACAGAAATTCACGAAGATGCCAGCAAATTACGCTGTGTCGTGCGCGATGACTCTTGCTGTGCTTGTAGGGTGCTGGCTTTACCGCAACAAGTTCGACATCCGCAAGGGAATCAATGATGGTGCTTCGGGCGGTCTTGGAGCGTTGATAGCCACAAGCGCGATTATGGGCTTCGGAAGTACAGTATCAGCTTCACCGGCATATGCAGTAGTAACGGATGCACTACTTCACCTCAATGTAGGTCCACTCGGAACAGCACTCATTGCAATAAACGTAATCGCGGCTATAACAGGCTCATCAGCAGGAGGGCTAAATATATTCCTGTCAAGCATGGGTGAATACCTCACTATGACCGGGCTTGACCTGTCAATGCTTCACCGCGTTGTGTGCATAGCCTCATCAGGATTTGGCGCAATGCCCCACGCTTCTGG
>JAFSKY010000168.1 GCA_017448685.1 Synergistaceae bacterium | reverse complement strand
TTTTTATATATTATAATATATTTTCGTATAAAATAAATAAAAGAATTATATACTTGGAGACAACAGTATTTAACTACTACTTTGACGAGGACAGGCCGGGACATGATGACGTGCTGAGACTGTTTGAGGCTATAAGAGCTGGGGAGTTTGAAGTCTATACGTCTGATTATGTTGTGCAAGAAATAGAGAACGCTCCAGAACCTAAACGCTCCGGCATGTTAGCACTGGTAGAAGACTACGGGCTTAATGTTCTACATACTTCGCTTAAGGTGAGGCTATTAGGAGAAATTTACGTAGAGAAAGGAATAATTCCAGCTTCGCACCTCCTTGACAGTTTGCATGTGGCTATGGCTTCGGTGTATGAGCTTGACTGCATCATCTCATATAACTTTCATCACATTAACCGCAACAAGACAAGGCTTATGACTGCAAGCGTGAACAAAGAGGAAGGCTATAGCGGAGTCATGATTGCCACAGCAAAGGAGGTGTTGAACAATGAGTGATCATACTTTCGGCGGATATGACAGCTTCGAGGACTGGCTTGACGCAACCCGTGTCAGTCTTTATGAGGAAATGAAGGACATGACACCAGAGGAGCACGTTGCATATATGCACGCACAAGTTGACCCCATCATGAAGAGGCTCGGCCTTGAATACAGCACATTGAAGCCCGTAAAGCCCCATAAGCGTGAAAGGGAAGCATCATAACCTTCTGGCAAATTCACGCAGACTCCCGGAACATCGGGGGTCTGTTTTTTTTGCCCATTGCTATAATATCGCCAAACCATCACAGAGGAGACTATTCACATGACCGACCTCGAACTGGCCACATCACGAACATGGGCGGAAATAGATCTTGACGCTCTGGAACACAACGCCAAAACACTTCGCGCCCTTCTCAACCCTTCCGCAAAATTCCTCGCAGTCGTCAAAGCCAACGCATATGGACACGGCTCAATCGAATGCGCTCGCAAACTTCAGCAATTCGGAGCAGACTGGCTAGCCGTTGCAACAATCCCTGAAGGCATAACCTTACGCCAAAACGGAATCACCCTCCCTATTCTGTGTCTTGGGCAAACTGATACGAACCTCGCTCCCCTCATGGCCGAATACGAAATCACTCAAGCTGTAGGCGACTCGCAAAACGCAAAAGCCCTCTCAGATTACGTCGCTTCAGCCGGAAAAACTCTGCGCATTCACATAAAGGTTGATACAGGAATGAGCCGGACGGGATTCTACTGGCCAGATGACGAGGCCGGGAAAATTAGCGTTGCTCGTGAAATATATGAAGTCTGCAACATGACGGGGCTTTACGCTGAAGGACTCTTCACGCATTTTGCCGTTGCTGATGATGACCCTGAATTTACGCGCTTGCAATTGAGGAAGCTCCTTGAGGCGGAAAAATATCTTGCTGGACTCGGATATAAGTTTGAGATTTTGCATTCAGCTGCGAGCGTTGGAGTCTTGAATTACCCGGAGGCACATTTGAACATGGGCAGATTCGGACTCGTGCTTTATGGTTACGCCTCAACAGAAACGGGCAACGAGGACAGCGATTTGGGACTCCAGCCTGTTATGACGGTGAAAAGCAGAATCACAGCAGTACGGAATCTCCCGGCGGGCGCAACAATCAGTTACGGCAGGACTCACACACTCAAACGCGACTCCGTTATTGCCGTTCTCCCCATAGGTTACGCGGATGGGCTTCACCGTGTGCTGTCCAACAATTACGGCGTGAAAGTTCACGGGGCTGTATGTCCTGTGCTGGGGCGTGTGTGTATGGATATGACGATGATTGATGTTACGGACATTCCCGGAGTCATGGCCGGAGATGTGGCGACGATATTTGACGGTGAATTGATGCCGATTGCCGCGAAAAATGCAGGAACGATAATACATGAGCTTGTGTGCGCTCCTTCAATGAGAGTCCCGCGTGTTTATGTCGAGAACGGAATCATGAGGATATAGACGTGTTGCCGTTTAGACTGAAGCCAGTGTACAAAAATTATCTCTGGGGCGGGAAAAAACTCATTGCATCATGGGGGAAAACTCCTGACTCTGAAACGCTCGCTGAGAGTTGGGAGCTTGCCTCACATCCTGATGGGGAGAATGTCATTCTTGATGGCGAATTGAGCGGGCTGACTCTCACTGAGGCCGTGAGGAAATATCCTGCTATAGTCTCACCAAAATTCTCGCCTGATGACACATTTCCCATTATGGTGAAGCTGATTGACGCAAGGCAACCGCTTTCAGTGCAGGTGCATCCCTTCACGGATTACGCGAGGAGGGTCGAGAATAGTCGGGGGAAAATTGAAGCGTGGTACATTCTCGGACATGATGAAGGGGCGTATATATATCTGGGATTCAGAAGGCATGTTACGCGCCGTGAGTTTGAGGCTGCAATCGAGAATGAGACATTAACGGACATGCTGAGAAAAGTATATGTGAATGACGGCGACACATATTTTATTCCTGCCGGGACAATTCACGCTATAGGGCCTGGGATAACGCTTGCTGAGATTCAAGAGAACTCGAACATAACGTACAGGGTATACGATTATGGTAGGTTAGGTGCTGACGGGAAGCCGAGGGAATTGCATATCAGGAAGGCACTTGACGTAACAAACACATTCCCGCTCAACATAACACCTCCCGGCAGTTCTGGAAATGTCATAGTGAGCTGCTCAAAGTTCCATGCTGAGAGAGTCCGCGCTCCGTTCACGGGTAATGCTCAGGGTAGATTCGTGTTCATGATGTGCCTTGAGGGGGAATGCGAGTTCAGTTGCGGTGATTTTGCGTGTGATATGGTGAAAGGGGATAATGTTTTTGTGCCGGGTGATTGTGTGAATGATTTTGCGTGTGATGGTGATGGGGTTATTCTCCTTACGCGGGAATAAACTTGCCTAACTCAACACACAAAAAAAGCGGCTCTCTCTTTTGGGGAACCGCCTCCGTGTAATTCTGCTGAGTGATTGTGCTATTTGCTGATAGGAGCATCGACAACGCTGTCTTTGAGGTCTTTGCCCGGCCTGAATACGGGGACTTTCTTCGCCGGGATGATGACGACTTTTGTCGGATCCTGGGGGTTGCGGCCTTCCCTTTCAGCCCTTTCTCTTACCTCGAACACTCCGAACCCTACGAACGTGCATTTATCGCCTTTTGACAACGCGCCCTGTATCTGAGCGAAAACCTCATCCACAACGGGAGCGACATCTTTCTTGCGCATTTCGAGCTTGGCAGTGATAGCGTCAATAAGTTCTGCTTTGGTCATGATTTACACCTCCTGTTACAAAGTTTTCTGCATTTTATCAGCTTTCATGAATTATGCAACATACGCATTCAGATATTCACGGGGTTTTCACTTTTTGCCCGCCTGATTATGTTGTAGAATAGCTAACGTTGAGTTTTTATTCTTACACTATAGAGGGTGATACCGTTGAATTTCACAAACAGCGTAACACTTTCGGGACTCATTCACCATTTGAGCCGCAAGAAGGAACAGAGCTATTTCCCTTTTTCCGTGAGGCAGGACACCACGCTTGACGGAACGCCGCGCAAAGATTTCCTTAACGCCCGCGCATTCCCAAAAGACTTGCAGGACAAACTGAAGTCCCTCGCGGAGAATACGCCTGTGCTTGTGCATGGCATATTGAGATCCTCAAAGGGCAGCGGGGAATTGTTCCTTGACGTTACCGAGGCTGAAGCACTTGGTGAGCTGACTCATCCCGAAAACACCGTAACACTTTCAGGCGCGACTCACGTCATCAAGGCACAGAATGAGGGCGTTACGGG
>JAFSKY010000167.1 GCA_017448685.1 Synergistaceae bacterium | reverse complement strand
GACATCGAGATACCTGACGAGGACGCAGAGAAGCTCACATCAGTAGGAGAGGCAATGAATTACACGCTCGGCAAAATCGGCGTGGAGGAGTAAATCGGCATTCCAAATTACGAACCGTTCAAAGGGGGAGGACCTATCGTGAGTCAGGTTCTGCCCCCTGTTTCATATATAGGGAGATGAAGTATTTGACTGAAAGAAAACGCAGGGTAGTAGTAACAGGATTAGGCCCGGTAAGTCCAATCGGGTTGGGCAAAAAAGATTACTGGCAGGCACTCCATGACAGGAAGAACGGAATATCATCAATAACAACGTTCGACCTCGGAGATTGCCCCGTAACGTTCGGCGCGGAGATAAAAGACTTTGACCCTTCTGTGTACATGCCCGGCAAAGAAGCAAAAAGATCCGACAGAGCAATACAATTCGCTGTTGCCGCCGCAAAAATGGCAGTCGAAGATTCCGGGCTTGACGTGAAGAGCGTTGACCCTTATCGGCTTGGAGTGTACATAGGTACAGGGCAGGGAGGAATTGAGACATCATTCAACAATTTCGGCATAATGCGCGAAAAAGGCTCAAGGAGAGTCAGCCCCTACTTTATCCCAATGATGATAAGCAACATGTCAACAGCTTACGTTGCAATCGTTCTCGGCGCAAAAGGCCCAAATCTTTGTGTCGTTACGGCCTGCGCAACATCACTTCACAGCATGGGCGAGGCTTATCACACTATAATCCGTGATGACGCTGACGTTATCATAGCTGGTGGGACTGAGGCGGCTTTGAGGACGATAGCTATTGCCGGATTCGCATCAATGAAGGCACTCTCAACACGCAATGATGACCCAGAACACGCAAGCAGACCTTTTGACCTCAACCGTGATGGCTTCGTCATGGGTGAGGGAGCTGGGGTTGTCGTGCTTGAGGAGCTTGAACACGCTTTAGCCAGGGGAGCGCACATATACGCGGAATTTACTGGCTACGGAACTTCTTGCGATGCTGGCCACATAACCGCCCCTGACCCTGAAGCAAAAGGTGCTGCCTACGCAACAGAACACGCAATCACAATGTCAGGCTGGGACAAATCACAGGTCGATTACATCAACGCTCACGGAACATCAACAGGACTCAATGACAAAATGGAAGCCGGAATGATTAACCGCGTATTTGGTGAGAACGCGAAAAACATAACTGTAACTTCCACAAAGTCAATCATAGGACACTGCTTAGGCGCGGCAGGCGGCCTTGAGGTGATAGCGTCATTGCAGGCAATCGAGGAAGGCTACATTCATCCCACACTGAACTATGAGACACCTGACCCCGAATGCGACATCAACATTTCAACGGGTGAGGGCGTGAACAGGAAAGTTGATCGCCTACTCGTGAACAGCTTCGGCTTTGGCGGGCATAATGGCGTGCTCGCGTTTGAACGCTATGCCGGGATTTGACGAGGAACACGGCCCGTTACGGAGCAGGGCCAGAATTGATGAGCGCGACATAAAAGTTTTCGAGGACAGCCTAGGCTACAAGTTTGATGACAAACTCATACTTGAGGAGGCTTTGTGCCATTCGTCATTTGCGAACGAATACGGACTCTTCTACAGTAATGAGAGACTTGAATTTCTCGGCGACTCAATTCTAGACTTCATTACGGCGCGAGCTTTGTACAGAATGTACCCTGACGCGAATGAAGGAGAACTCACGAAAATGCGCTCCGAACTCGTGAAGGCCGACTCACTCTACAAGAAAGCCGAAGCTCTCAGAATACCCTACCTGTTACTGCATGGCCATGCGCTGAAAACTGGCTCGCTGCCAAAATCTATATGCGCTGACGCAATGGAAGCTGTGTTAGGGGCTGTGTGCATTGACGGAGGAGTTGCCGCGGCTGAGAGAGTCATAAAGAAATGGTTTCTCAGCGATTCGGAAGAGCAATTTGCTGAAAGAGATCCCAAAACTAACCTTCAATTATGGCTTCAGGCAAAGAAAATGCCACTACCGAATTACGAGCTATTGAGCGTTGAAGGCCCCTCACATGCTCCAACATTCACGGTAAGGCTTTGCATGAACGGCTTTGAGCATACCGAGTCAGATAGAACGCGAAAAGGTGCTGAAGCTAAAGTAGCATCATTGATACTTCAAGATTTGAGGGAGAATTTTGACGAGGAATATGACGAAGAATAACGCGGGAAAAATTTTCGCCCTCATAACCGCAATAATATTCTTCATGAGCGGGGCGGGCTGGTGTGATGATAACCTGAATGTAGCAGTAACTCATCCATGGCTCGCCCTCCTAGCCTCGTTCATTGGTGGCCCTGAAGT
This sequence comes from Synergistaceae bacterium, assembly GCA_017448685.1. GTDB lineage: Bacteria > Synergistota > Synergistia > Synergistales > Aminobacteriaceae > JAFUXM01. The sequence continues at coordinate 306 of JAFSKY010000167.1, read as the reverse complement.
GAACGTTATCCCCATAAGAATCTGGAACGCAAACGGTGATTTGGCCATGTCAGAACGCGGAAATACCCTGCGAAATCTTGAGGCAGGCGCGAAAATCATCGCATTTGACGAAAAAGACGCTTCAGACTCCGGCCTGAAAGACACACGCAAATTCACCGTCAAATATCTATACTCACCATTCCCAGCAAGCACAAGCTCATTATATGACCCGTCTGTGATTCCGTTCGTGGCGCAAAGAGTCCTCACCGCGCTGTCAGAATGGGATCCGCAGAATTACCCCTACTATCAGAGGCGGCTCGCTGAGTT
>JAFSKY010000166.1 GCA_017448685.1 Synergistaceae bacterium | reverse complement strand
TGGATACATTCTTCTGCTCGTCATGGTATTTCGACCGCTATTGTTCGCCAGGCTGTGAGGAAGCTCCGTTCCTGAAGTCGGATGTGGATTATTGGATGCCTGTTGACCAGTATATAGGCGGGATTGAACACGCATGTTTGCACCTGATATACGCGAGATTTTTCGCCAAGTTCCTCACGGACATAGGACTCACTGATTACCGCGAGCCTTTCACGCGCTTATTGACGCAAGGAATGGTCATCAAGGATGGCTCGAAAATGTCGAAATCACTCGGCAATACTGTAGACCCAACCGAAATGGTCAAGAAATATGGAGCTGACACGATAAGGCTATTCATACTATTTGCTGCCCCGCCAAATAACGACTTGGAGTGGTCAGACAGAAATGTTGAGGGAGCGCACAGATTCTTGAATCGAGTATGGCGTTACGTTGAGGATAACGCAGAGTCTCTCAGGCAGCACGGAAAAATCCTGCCCATGTCCGAAATCAAAGCACCTTCATTGCGTGAGTTCAAGCGCAAGATTCACACGACAATCGACAGCGTAACGCATGACATTACGGACGAAAAGCAGTTCAACACGGCCATAGCTCGTCTAATGGAGCTGACCAACGCAATATACGCCCTCAATGACGACTCGCCAGAATCGTGGGAGCTTAAGCGTGAGGCTGTAGAGACATTGCTGAATTGTTTGTCGCCATTCTGCCCGCATATCACAGAGGAATTATGGCAGATGCTCGGACATGAGAACATGTTATGCCTTGAGTCATGGCCGAAAGCTGATGAGTCTGCGATGGTGCAAGATAGTGTTACGGTAGTTGTGCAGATAAACGGTAAAGTACGCGGGAAGTTTGAGCGTCCAGCAGGAATGAGCAAAGATGACCTCGCCAAAAGCATAATGTCTGAGGAGTTTGTTGCGGGAAGAATCGCCGGGAAAGAAATCGTGAAGGTTATCACAGTCCCGGACAAACTGGTGAATATCGTTGTGAAAGGCTAAAAGTTTCATGTCCCCTGCTGTAATGGCGGGGGATTTTTTTATCGTGAACATGCTATAATCCCGGCATCCTACCCACAATCCAAAGAGGTGAATCTATCATGCTGTCGACCGTAAAGAGAAAAGGTTTCACGCTTGCTGAATTGTTGATAGTTATCGTAGTGATTGGGATTCTGGCTGCTGGTATGATGATGGCTGCCTCAGAAGTGGAATCTACAGCTAGAGCGACAAAGATAATCAATGACCTTCGTATACTTAACACTGCCGCGCAACATTGGTATTTCGACAACGCACTAAATATTTATGAAGCACCTTCTAATGCCTCAGACAAGGGGTATCACATGAAGATTAACGGCAAAGAGGAGAGGCTTCATGACGTATTGCAATCAGATGCTTATGGTGTGAAGAATTATATTGACAACTCAAATTTTGCACTCAATACGGGCAAAAAAGGTGATTGGCAGAATATGTATGCTGCTGTAGGAGGGTACTCTGTTTACGTTGGATTCTCAAACACAGTGTGCTATGCGGTGTACAGAATTTCGGACAACAAAAAGAGCAATGCCAGACTCAGAGATAAGCTCAAAGGCAGGGCAAAATCAGCAGGGCTTGTGTATTACAACTACAACGGAGGCAACAGCAAAGAAACACCCTATAACCGAGAAGATTTTGTGTGCATAAGAAGTTTTGTGCTGGATTACAAAAAACTGAAAACGAACTGAGTGAATCTTTGACGGGAGGAGGTGAGAACGTTGAATGCAATAATCGAACGCTTCAAAGTGATGATTAACACGAACGACAAAGCATTAGCCGAAGAACTCATAGCACCTGACGCAGAGTTTCAAAGCCTCACATCGCCTGAAACGCTTTACGGCGGGGAAGGCTATCTCTCTGTCGTGGATTTCATGCGCAGGAGTTTTTCCGACATTCATTGGGAGATTGAAGACACAGCCCAAGAGGGGAACAAAATCGCTGTGAGTTGGATATGCTCAGGGACTCATGACGGCGATTTTATGGGAATGCCTGCGAGCGGCAAAAAGTTTTCATTCCGCACAATGAACTTCTACTACTTCAACGAACACGGTAAAATCATTAAGGACGTGGCCGCACAAGGGATTGCAGGTTTGCTTGACGCGATAAGGTGAGTAACGCCTCTCTGCTCATTTCGGGCAGGGATTTTTTTTGCGCCATCATTCACACACAAAAAAAACGCCCCCCGCAAAATTTCACGGAGGGCAGCCAATATTACACTTCACATTACGCTTTAGACAATGCGCTTAAATCTCCCACTTCACTGAACAGCCTGCTACATTCCGCAAGAAGAGCCAGCCTGTTTGAGCGTATAATCTCGTCCTTATCCATGACCATAACGTCATCAAAGAATTTTGCCACGACAGGCGATAATTCCGCGAGCATTTTGGCGAGTCCTTCCCAATCATAAGCCTTCACAGCTTCACGCACAGGAGCTTCAAGCCTTTTCACCTCAGAATACAGGTTCTTTTCCGCCTCAGCAGACATCAACGCCTCATCCGGCTCAACGTCCTTCACAGCCCCTGCGTTTTTCTGGAGAATGTTCTTGACCCTCAATGCAGAAGCCGCGAGTCCTGTGAACCATGCCTCAGACTTGACCGCGTTCAATGTCTCAATCAGCTTCAATGCCTGATAGGGTACATTCCCTGCAACATTCACGCCTAAAGCTACGAGGTTGAAATCATACTTCCTATCCAATAGCTGACGGTTCAATCTCTGGCGCATGAAGTCAAGTATTCTGTCCTTTGTAGCGTCATCAACGCCGTTAATCCTGCATGACTCCTCGACAGCTTCGGCCATGTCGAAATTGTAGCCCCTCGCAAATAATATCTCGTTGATGCACCTTGCCGCCCGTCTTAGTCCGTAAGGGTCCTGCGAACTTGTAGCTTCA
>JAFSKY010000165.1 GCA_017448685.1 Synergistaceae bacterium | reverse complement strand
TCATTCCCGGGAACAGCAACATATGCCGTCCATACTCCTGTGAGGGCGTTTGCGGGGAGGTTGAGAGTCGTTACTGCGCTACCTTTTGCGTTGAGCGTGATAGCTTCCTGCTTGACCTTGCGCCCTAATGTATCACGAACGATAAACATCACTGGGAATGACTCAGGGGTTGTGAGGTCGGAATTTCTCACTATGGCCTTGAAGGATGCTTCCTCACCTGTGCGGTAAATGTCTCTTGGCGAGAATATAGCCGCGTCATATCCTGATTTGAGCCATTCGCGCCCGGAGGTGTCAAAGACTTCACGGTTCAGAAGGTTGCGTGAAAGCTCGACATACGTTATGTCATTGCCCTTACTGATTACGGCTAATGCGGGCTTGTTGTCATTGTCCCAAGTTCCTCCGTTGGGTATCTCATACCAGAAAACTCCGCCTGTGTTCGTTTTTCCCTGAGCTAACACCTGCTTTTTGACGGAATATATTTTCACGTCAGCTTCATTGATTCCCCGCGCTGTAGTGAGTGTGTTCGCCCAAATCAGTATTGCGTCCTCCCAGAGTCTTGCGGTTGCGGCCATGTCGCTTAGGTTTACCATCTGGCGAGACTCTTCCCACCACTCTTTTGACGCGTCTTTAGCTGTGAGGAGGAACAATCCGCGTTCACCGCTGGTTATCTCGTCAAGAGGTATGCTCCTTCTTACGCGTTCATTCAACGGTAAATTTATGGGAAGCTCCTTCGTGAAAACTCGCCTAGCTATGTCCTTGTTGAAATACGCATCGTAATCCTCATCGAATATATACGGTATGTTGTTGTCATACATCCGCCACAAATCAAGCTGTAGCCTCTTCACGTTCAGCAGTTCAACGGGGATTAATCCTTTGTCGATTGGTGCAAGATACGTACCTGCCGCCGGGAATGTTACATCAGAGTCCAAATCTGGCATGATGATAGCCTGCCTGAAATCCTCCTTGAGGACTAAACCGCCCTTTGAGGGGAATCCCTTACGGAATGTGATTACGAACCTTGAACGAGGCTTGAAGTTGTTGGAGCGAATATCGAGAAGCTCATCATTCCAGCCTGACTCAAATATAACGTCATCTACAGGAGGCTCAATCGTTACGAAGCTCTTTACGGTCTGAGGGTCAACGCCAAAATTCAACGTTGCGCGGATTTCGTTCTCGTCATTAGCCCGTAATCCCTGCACCATCAATTCAGGGTCAAGCACAACATTTTCGGTAATATCGTGGTCAATCCCCAAATCACCATCACCAGCTTTGAGACCCGCTGAAATCCTTACGGTGAATCTCTGACGCGATGATGATTTCTTGACTGGCACGGCGGCTCTTATCGTGCGTGAGGGTAATGCGCCGTTAATGCTGTAGGGAAGCTCTTTACCTTCTGGGCTGATTATGCGCATGTAGCCTTTGAGCCTTGCGGGGTCAACCCTCATGTTGAATGTGAGCGTGAAATATGCGTTGCCATTCATGCCCATTGAGGCGCGTATGTCTGTCGGCGAGAGTCCTTCAGTCTGAAACCTGAACTCCCCAGGACCTATTGAGCGTCCTTGCCTGTCTTTGAGGTCATCGCGCAAT
>JAFSKY010000016.1 GCA_017448685.1 Synergistaceae bacterium | reverse complement strand
ACTGACCGACTGCAAAATCATCTCGGCAAACTAAATCCCATAATCAAAGCGCGTAATCAGCCCTCCTGAAATTTGAATCGGGAGGGTTTTTGCTATAATTCAGCCATAAATCACAACACAATTCACAGGAGGCTAAAATCTTCATGGCAGATTACGAAGTCAAAGATATATCTCTCGCCGAACATGGCCGGAAAAAAATCGAATGGGCTTGGCAGTATATGCCCTCGTTACAGTTCCTCTACAACAAGTACAGGGACTCACAGCCCTTCAAAGGCGCAACAATCGCAGCATGCCTTCACCTTGAGGCAAAAACCGCGAATCTCCTCATCACCCTTCGCAAACTCGGAGCAAGAGTCGCAGCCTGCGGAAGCAATCCCCTCTCAACACAGGACGATATTTGCGCCGCACTCGCTGAAGCCGGAGTCAACGTTTACAGCAAGCGCGGAATGTCATCTGATGAATACTTCTCCTACGTCCGCAAAGTATTAGCCTACAAGCCTAATGTAATCATCGACGACGGGGCAGACCTAGTAGCAACCGTTCACAAAGAAATGCCCGAATTAATCCCCGGCATTCTCGGAGGCTCTGAGGAAACTACATCAGGTGTCAAACGCTTAAAGGCTATGAACGCTCAGGGAGTATTGAAATTCCCGATGATAGATGTAAATGACGCTCTCAGCAAATACCTTTTCGATAATCGTTACGGTACTGGCCAATCAGTTTGGGACGGCTTCATTCGCACAACAAATATGATTGTCGCAGGTAAAACTGTTGTCGTTGTCGGTTACGGCTGGTGCGGTCGCGGTGTCGCAATGCGTGCTGCGGGAATGGGAGCACATGTTGTTGTTACGGAGATTGACCCGCATAAAGCATGTGAGGCACTCATGGACGGATTCCGAGTCATGAGCATGGAGAAAGCTGCGGAAATCGGCGATATATTCCTGACATTGACGGGGAACATTCACGTTATACGCCGCGAACATTTCGCCCGAATGAAGAACGGTGTCGTATTGGGGAACGCCGGACATTTTGACGTTGAAATCAGCAAGCCGGATCTCTCCGCAATGTCAGATCACATTGAACACTTGCGCGATAACATTGACACCTACGTGATGAAGGACGGACGGAGGATTAATCTTCTTGGTGAAGGAAGGCTCACTAACCTTGCGTGTGCTGACGGTCATCCCATTGAGATTATGGACTTGAGTTTCTCGTTGCAGCTTGAGTCGGCACTTCACATTTACACACACAAACTTGAGGCCGGACTTTACCCCGTGCCAGTTGAAACGGACAGGGCTGTAATGAACTCGAAACTTGCGGCGTTAGGGATTGAGATTGACACAATGACTCCCGAACAGGCCGAATACATGCGAAGCTGGCAGGAGTAATAGAGAATGGCTACACTGTTCAAGGACGTATATATTGCTGACGGTTCGCGTGAAAAAGCCGAGCGTGTACACCTTCTAGTCTCAAAAGGAAGAATCGCAGAGATAATTGACGCAGGGAAGACTCCGCCTTCAGCCGACAAGATAATCTCAGGGCGCGGGAAAATGGCAGTAATTCCCGGTTTCGTGAACGCTCACACTCACGCGGCCATGACGTTATTGCGTGGACTCGGCGAGGAAGCTCCGTTAATGGAATGGTTGCAGAACAAAATCTGGCCAGTTGAGGACAAACTTACACCCGATTATATTTATTGGGGAACGTTATCGGCCATGCTTGAAATGTTATCGGCTGGGACAACGTGCTTTGCTGATATGTATTTTGAGATGGACAGAGTCGCTGAGGCAGTATTAGGTGCTGGAATGAGGGCTGCGCTTTGCAGGGGAATAACGGCGGGCGAACCCGGAAAAATTGAGCGTTCGTTGCAGAATAATCTTGAGCTTGCGGAAAAGTATCACGGGCGCGAAGGACTCATAACGATACAGATTGGGCCTCATGCGCCGTACACAGTGCCTATTGAGTCGATGAGGAATATTGCGGAGGCTGCGAAATCTCACGGTCTCGGAGTACATTTTCACTTTCTCGAAACGAAAGGCGAGCGCGATAATTTAGGCGTTGACCCCATGAAATACCTTCAGGATTCGGGATTGATTGACGTGCCGTATCTGACGCTTGCACATGCTGTATACCTTGACCCTGAGTCCGAACTTCCCGGAAATGTTGCGCTTGTTCACTGTCCTTGCAGCAACCTCAAACTCGGCAGCGGGATTATGCCTCTTCCGGCGTGGCTTGAACGCGGATTCCCTGTAGCTTTAGGTACGGACGGAGCATCGAGCAACAATCAGCTTGATATGTGGGGTGAAATGAGGACGGCGGCTTTGCTCCACAAGGGCGCGAATTTGAATCCCGTATGCGTTACTGCGCTTGACGTTCTGAGAATGGCGACGTATGAGGGCGCGAGGGCTTTCGGGTTCTCCCAGAAGGGAATGATTCGCGAAGGCTGGTTTGCTGACTTGGTGCTGGTGAATCTCGACAAGCCCCACTACATTGGAGTCAACGAGGAGAATTTAGCGGCGTATTTGGTTT
>JAFSKY010000164.1 GCA_017448685.1 Synergistaceae bacterium | reverse complement strand
GCGTGTTCTGGCCATCATCGGTTTCAGTCTCTCCTCCGCCATTGCCAGCAACAAACGTCAGAGTGTATTCTCTTTCGTCATAACCAATGTCATTTTCTGCCCTGAGCTTGAACGAGTACACGCCTTCTTTTTCTGGCCATCCTGAAACAGTAGCTACTTTAGGTCGTTGGCTGTCAGATTCAACAGACATTCCCGGGGGCATTCCTCCTTCAGGACAGCTCCATTTTATTGGCAAGCTTCCATCAGCGTATACATACAGTGAACAGTGTATGTTTGTCTTTACGGGGGAAGTAAGACTCGTAGTGGTAATTGTTGGCTTTGAACGTTTGACATTGATTGTGAACTCGCCTGTGTCAGCTCCCATGTCATTCTCTACCCTTACTGTGAAGGAATATGACCCTTCAGATTCCGGGACACCTGATATTGAGCCGTCTGCGCTGATGATGAGTCCGGGAGGTAGGGTTCCTCCTATAAGACTGAATTTCAGTGGCCTGCTTCCATCCGCCCAAATTGAGTTTGAGTACTTCATATCGACACTTGCCGGGACAGCACTAAAGTTTTCCGGGGTAGTGGTGATGTCGGGACTTACCTTTGAGGTTCTCACTGTGTATTGCCGTATGTCTGAGCCGTCTTTGTTCGACACTTGAAGGGTGAATGTGTAGACACCTTCCGCACTTGGCCTTCCTTCAAGAGACCATTCGCCGTCCTTGCTGGTAATGCTCATATCAGGAGGCAGGCTTCCTTCCGTAACGCTCCATTCTTGCGGCTCATTCCCGTGGGCGTAAAGTTCTATTATGTAGAAAGCCTCATTCGCGTTCATAGATTTTGGGATTGGCGCACGAATTTCCGGCGGAAGCTCAATGAAGTTTACAGTGTAGGTTATCTCTGCGCTTTCGTCTGTGCCTCTGTTGCGGAGTCCTGAAATATCGATCCTGTAATCGCCGGAATAATAACTGTCATCATCATATCTCGGAGGCTGAACGAAGTTTATGAGGCTTCTGCCACCGCCGCCTATTTTCCCATTTGACTTTGTGCAGACATAAGACTCACCCGTAGCAATATCCGTAACTGTTACAGACAACTCCGCATCATCTGACACAAAAAGAACGTCATCATTCAGCTCAACATGCCACGAGGAATTGAGCGGATATATTTTGCGTCTAGGCATTGGCCCTGGAGATGGGAAAGCGGAGAAAGCTCCCTTGAAGAAATTTCCTGACCCTTTTACGAGTCCTATCGCAACCCTTACGCTATGTCCAAATTGAACGCCGGAGTTATAGCCACTCATGAGTGCGAGCCTATGTCCTAGGGTTCCGCCGTAAAGCCTCGACATCCATTCGCCTTTTGGGAGGTTATAGCCTTCCTCAAGCCACATCTGGATTGCGTCAACAGGTGAAAGCTGTATTGCTGTCGTCAGAATGTTATGCTCACATGCTGCGCCGAAATTCCAAAGTTCCTGGCTCATGTCGGCTGGCTTGTTTGTGTCTGATACTTGATGATTGAAGTCAAAATTGCGAATGAGTGCCCCGGCCTGAAGTGAGTCAGAATGCTCAGATTTGTACGTTGAAGCCTCGATTCCTGACAGCCAACGGAAAAAGTCATTCATCGCAGTCATAGCGGCGTGGCTATCTTCAGTAAGCTTTCCCGGCTCATATGGTGCTGAGATGTTGCGGGGCATGACTTCATACCAGCTGTAAGCGTCATCATCGACATAAGTCGCTCCTGTCTTGCGTGCCTTCTGGTATTCTGCGACAACTTCATCCCTTGTGCGACCCTTGAAGGGGGGAATATTGTTGCCGTCATAAACAGTAGCTTCCGCCGTTCCAGCAACTACAAGCCATGCCAAAAGACATAGCACCCGCGCAAAACGTGTACTCATGAATACGCACAACCTTTCTTCAATATTGATTTACACTCGGAATATTACAACCTTGCTTTTGTTGGCGCGTCTGAGTTCCTCGCAAATTTCCTCCGCACCTTGAATGCTGCCCTGATATTCAAGCCGATATTTTCCCCTCACAAAATCACTCATTCCCACAAGATATATCTTCCTGCAAAATTCTTCCTGCCACACATCAAGATACTGACTCATATATCCCGCTGAATGAACATCAGCCTGAATCACGAATGCTTCAGCACCATTTGAGGCCGTAACCTTGCGAATGAATCTCTTGACGGTCAAAGCTATACTCTCTTCGCGCTCAACAACTCCAGCTCCCCCGCAATGATTGCATACACGCATCATGATGCTCTTCAGGTCAGGGCGTTCACGTTTGCGAGTCAGTTCAACGAGTCCTAATTTCGTGAGGCTGAATATTTTTGCCTTCAATCTGTCATGGCTCAAAAATTCCTCAAAGCGTCGCAACAATTTATGTCTGTCATCTGAGTGTTCCATGTCAACGAAATCAACAATCACGATCCCTCCGATTGACCTCAACCGCAACTGCCTCGCGATTTCCCCGGCTGCCTCAATGTTTGTCTCAAGCACGGTCTCACGCATTCCGGGGGCTGATGTGAATTTTCCCGTGTTCACGTCAATCACCGTAAGTGCTTCCGTCTGGTCAATCACCAAATATGCGCCTGACTTCAACCAGACTTTGCGGTCAAGAGCCTTCCTGATTTCATCCTCAACGCCGAAATACTCAAACACAGGTGTTATTCCATCATAGAGCGTAACGGCTGGCCTATCAGGGTAAAAACGCTCAATGAATGTTTCAGCGCGTTCAAATTCTTCACGGTCATCAATGATTATCTCGTCAACCTTACCCGGCACTTCATCACGCAAGACTCTTCCCAATGCGCCAATATCACGGTAAAGCAGGCACGGTGCTTGAGATGATTCTGCTTTTGCCTCAATATCATTCCACAATGCAAGCAGTGTAATCATGTCATAGCGCAATGCTTCAGGTGTTGCACCTTCAGCGGCTGTGCGAACGACAATACCGAATCCGGGAAATTCGCGCCGTATTGAGTCGGCAATATTCTTGAGGCGTTTGCGTTCGTCATTATCATCAATGCGCCGTGAAATTCTCGTGTCATTCCCGCCTGGAACAATCACAATCCATCTTCCCGGCAATGATATTTGCGGCGTAACTCGCGGAGATTTGTTGCCTGTTGCCGTGCGTGATACCTGGACGGTTATTGCGTGGCCAGGCTTTATGTTGTCTGGGGCTTCGTTCACATACATGAAGGCGTTTGATTTTGGGGCTAATTTGAGGAATGCCGCGCTTATTGCAGGAACAAGAGTCTCAACGCGAGCTTTGAATATGTCGCCTGTGTGTATGAGGCTTGAAGGGGTTTTGAGTGTTGGAAGGGTGTTATCTCTTGCATCGGAATTGAACTCGATGAATACCTCGGCTAATTTTCCATCTTCAATGAGGGCTATTCTTGATTGCTCATGTTCGCGGAGGTCAGCAATGATTTTGACGTTCTGAGTCATAATCCCACCGACCTTTTCACGCCGTCATACCCACCAACAGCGACTCGCACTGCGTTGACATCATGCCAGCCTGCAATGACTCCGCCTTCCTTCATGCGCCGAATGAATCCCCCTATAGGGTTTTGGGCGGGGTCAGAGATGATAATCCGCGTCCAGCCGTCAAGATTTTCCGACATGATGACGGACTCGGCGTAAAATTCTTCGGCATGTGGTGTGAGATTGATTCCTTGAGTGTTGCGGATGAGATATTCGGCAGCCTTGCAGATTTTTCCGAGTGAGGGCGAATCTTCCGGCGGGAAAATTGTTTGTGATATTGCGAATCCTTCAGGGAGTGAGTCATTCATGCGGCGGGCTATGTCATTGGGAACGTCCTCGATGAAAATATCAACAGGCTCATTCAATGCGACAACTCCGGCGGGTAATTCCGGGCCAAAAGAGATTTTTGCGCGTGGTGTGAAGCCCTGTGTCATTGAGAGAGTCAGCCCTGCACGTGAGGCAGAACGTGAGAACATTTGCGCGAGGGCTATATGAGGGACGAAACATGCTCCGCCCCTCTTGGAGTAAATCAGCCTTATCCGTGTTGCCAAATGGGGATGCTTCCTTTCCTGCGAGATTGGCATATTCTAGCAGGAATTGACCTCCTCAGTGATTCAGCTTAAAGTTCTCTACCTGCTCCATAACTTTGCGGAAAACCTCCGGGATATATTTTGGCGGATAACCGTTTTTCACGAGGCACACTTTTATGTCAAACTTCAATTTATCCCGGACAATCTGATTCCCCAGCCAGCTCGAAAACTCTGCGGGCGCGTCAATTATCGCTTTCATTGTTTTCGCCAATGCCTTGCACATCTCGTTGACTTTCACATTCTCTGAGGCTGCGACATCTTCACCGTATTCAAAGCCGTATTCATCTCGCAGGTATATCAGAATGTCATAGAACGCTTTTTCCTCAAACGTAATGTCCAGAGCCTTGAAGCTATCACGGTCAAGTTTCATTGCGGCGATTATCTGCTTTACCCTCTCAGTTATGACGGCTATGATATTCACGGCTGACTCATCTGTCCCGGCGGCGTTCCTGCGTTCGTGGTACTCCTTTATTGTGGCTTCGAGCAGGTCAGCGAATTTTTGGGCGGCTATCATGTTGGTTTTCTTGTAGTCATTTATTGCCAGCTTCAGCATCTTCACGAGAATCTCAAGCCTTGTTGCAGGCATGTGAATACCCTCAAGCCCGGCCATGTAATCAGGGCTGAATATATCCTCGACATTCCCAGCCTCAAGAACGTTCTCAACCTTGCTGTATTTCAACGCCTCCTCAAGCATCTTTTCGACTCTCGTGTTCATCGTGTCAGCGTCAATTTCCGTTGTGCCGTTCATTTTCCGCACAATAGCTGCCACAGCCATAAAGCATTGCGCTAGGTACGAGTCAGCATCATCAAGAATCCCGGAAGGTTGGCAGATGTCATACGCAGCTCGCAGGATTCTCACATGAGCCGTGAAATATTCCCGGAACATTACGGATTTGACTCCTTTACCGCCGTTCGTGTTCACGCTGAATTTCTCATGGGACGCAAACACATATTCAGCTGCCTTCAACAGTAGCGCATACCTCTTCACCGGGTCAACGCTTGAATCGAGGAACGGACTCAAATCATATCCCGTGAACATGTTGCGCAGGATGATTAGTTCCTCCGCGAAAAACCTCTTTGCCTTCTCCGCGTCATCTGGTGAATTCGCAATATTTGCCTCGCCACCGTAGAGCTTCACTGCCTCGCGCATGTTGTTACGGATTCCGACATAATCGATGATTAACCCGTAATCTTTTCCCGTGTAACGCCTATTCACCCGGCTAATCGTCTGAATCAGAATGTGCTTCTCTAATGGCTTATCGTTGTACATGTATGTCAGCGAAGGAACATCAAATCCCGTAATCCACATGTCAACAACTATAGCCACGCTGAAATTTGAGTTGTCATTCTTGAACATGGCCGCAAATTTGTCATTCCGTGAGTTATTGCTCAATCCGCCTAGATATTCATACATATCACGGTCATCATCTGTGGCATTGCTCGCAATCATCGCGATAAACGGCATATCTTCAAGCCACCGCAATATTTCAGGAGGAGGATTAATGCCTTCCCTGCATTTTTTCACCGCAAACCACTCAGGATATTTGCGCTCAAATATCTTCAGCAGTCTATACGCTGTTTTCCGGCTTGAACACGTAATCATAGCTTTCTGGACTCTTTTAGGCTCATTCGCGAGGGAAGCTGTGTAATGCGCGTGAATGTCATCGGCGAGTCTCTCAAGCCTTGAAGGTTCACTCAACAGCACCTCCATTGATGACATGGCCTTTTTGCTCGCGGCAATATCTTGGGGAGTCGCTCCCTCATCCGCACACAGCCTGTAATACTCTTCAATCTCGCCAGCCTTTTCGTGGTCAAGAGTTACGCGTGTGATTCTGGGATGGTACTTTATCGGCACTGTGAGACCGTCAGCAACAGCAATATCCATCGTGTAGCGGTCAACTTCCTTCCCGAAAGTGTCATACGTAGCCTGCACAGGAGTCCCAGTGAACCCGGCAAATGTCGCGTTCGGGAATGCTTCATGGAGAGTCTGCGCGTAGGATTTCGACAGGTAAGCGGCTTTGTTATCCTTGCTGAAACGAATCGCCTTCGCCCGCTCAAGCTGAGTCCTGTGAGCCTCATCGGAGAAGCATATGATATTACTGCGCGTGTTAAGCTCACCCATGCCATCACAGAATTTCTGCACCGTGCATATATAGAATCCTCCGCTTTCACGCCTGCTCAATTCATCCCTGAGATGATTCCGACTCCGTACAACCTCAGCAGTTCCTAGGCACAAAAAGTCTTGGCATTTCGTGAAGAGATCCGCTCCCTGCTTCTGTAGGTCTTCGCGGTCAACAATCATGATTATTGTGGGAGATCCGACTCCTTCCGTCCTCAAGGCAAGTTGACGCGCAAGAAACATCATCGCATACGTTTTTCCGCAACCCGTAGCACCGAAGTATGTACCTCCTTTGCCACCACCGTGAAGCACAGACTCAGCTATGCTCCGAGCCATTAGCTTTGAGGCGAAATATTGGGGATACCTGCACACAATCACGCATTCTTCCCTGTCGTGAATTTCATCCTGAAAGCACACGTAATCCCGGTAAATCTCAATCAGCCTCGCAGGACTCAATACCCCGCGAATCATGCTGTCAGTCTCATCATATCCAGCCCGTGAAATTTCATCGCCCTCGTTGACCTTCCTCCACGCGTAGAAATGTTCATAGGGAGTTCGTGCAGTTCCGAGCCTCGTTTTGACTCCGTCAGATATGCAAGCTAGCGGGCAGAATTTCAGCAGTCCGGGAATGTCACGCCAATAACGCCCGCAGATTTGCTTCCACGCGTCATGTATGGCTTTGTCGTTGTCGCCAATGGGATTCTTGAGTTCGATTATGCACAGTGGGATACCGTTCACGTAAAGCAGAATGTCCGGGCGGCGCGTTGATGTTTGTCCGTTGTCCCTGTACTGAATACTGAGCTGGTTCACGGCGCGGAAAATATTTTCGTCCGGGCGGTCAAAGTCAATCATCCTCACCGTAACGGACTCATTGCTACCTTCCGGCCTAAAGTTGATGCCATCCGTGAGCATTGTGTGAATCTTGTGCATTGCGGAAAAATCTGTTTCGCCGTCAGTGAGTCTCAGGATGTCAATGATTCTGTGTATATCGTTGTGAGTGAGTTCGGGATAATTTTGGGTGAGGAATTTTTCTGCGTCATCGGCGTAAATTGCTTCGGTAGGGTTTGTGCGTGGCATGTCGTTACCGCTGAGGAGTTGCCATTTTTGTGCTTCGAGCATGGCCATGAATGCGGCTTCGTAATCTGATTCGTGGTATGTCATCTTCAATCACTTCACAAGGGAGATTAATATCTGCACAATGCCTATTATTATTGCGGTAGCTATACCGAATATTGATATGTTCTCGGAGCGAGTTTTTGTTATCTGTTCTATACGGCTGTCCAAATCGGTATAGGCTTCCAATAGGTCAGATTCCAGCTCAGCAACTTTTGCTTCAAGCACTGCAATGCGTTCTGCGTCAGTCATGAGAGTATCACCTTCAATGTAAGTCCTATCACGGTGCCAGCCACATAGCCGAAAAGTATTCTCATGAAAGCGCGTTTTATTTCTGTGCCAATAATATCTTCATCACGTGGCATTTTAGCCCGCGCCGCTATTTTCTCGCGTATTGTCATAGCTTTTCACTCCATTGTGTTTGGGATGGCCGAATTATATCATCAGGCTAGCTTCGTCGATTGAGCCTTTGATGAGGATGGGACAAATATTTTTGGTGAGGGTATTGAGGTGATCGGCGAGGGATTTACGTTTTTGGGCGGCGGTGTAGATGTTGGCTATTGAACGTTGAATTGTGATGTCGGGGATTGGGATTTTGACTTCACGCATGAGGTCTAACGAGAATATATCCCTCACAGAACCTGTAGCGTAAAACAGCGCACTCCTCTGAAATTCTCGCCTCATGAGCCACAGCAACAAATATTCAGGGAGCAATTTTTCCTCATCGGCAACCTCAAACACAACATACATAGGAGACACAATACACATATCATCATGTGACAAAGCGAGCGAGCCTATATTTATTCGCGCCGGGTTATATGCGAACTGGCCACGCCTGACAATCTTATAATTGCGGAAATCCAAACCAAGCGTGTTGGCTCTGGTCTCTATGAATTTGCCCTCGCTGTTTATGCCCTTCACATTGTCCGTAATCATGTCGGTATTT
>JAFSKY010000163.1 GCA_017448685.1 Synergistaceae bacterium | reverse complement strand
TGTAGCGAAAATTGAGGAGGTTTATTCAAGATGAATCTGACCGCTCACGACATAATCATACGCCCTGTAATCACGGAGAAATCAAGCTCACTGATGGCGATGAACAAATACACGTTTGAGGTTCACAAGAGCGCGAACAAGATTCAGATTCGCAATGCCGTTGAGGAAGTCTTCAATGTGAAAGTAGACGGAGTGAACACAATCAACGTAAAGGGCAAACTTCGCAGGCGCGGAAGGACAGTAGGTTATACGCGCTCATGGAAGAAAGCTATCGTTGCCCTTAAGCCGGATCAGCACATAGAGTTCTTCGAGGGTGCATCGATATAAAGTAGGAGAAAACGGAACATGTCAATCAAACAGTTTAAGCCGTATACAGCCGCCCGCCGTCATATGTCAATTCAGGGGCGCGAGGACATTACGGCAGACAAGCCGGAACGCTCGTTAGTCGTCCATCTCCGCAAGCATGGAGGTCGCAACAACACAGGCCGTATAACCATGCGTCATATCGGAGGGGGACACAGGAGAGCTTACCGCATAATAGACTTCAAGCGCGACAAGCTCGGCATTCCCGGCAAGGTCGCCACAATAGAATACGACCCTAACCGCAACGCCCGCATAGGTCTGATTCATTACGCGGACGGCGAAAAGCGTTACATCATCATGCCCAAGGATCTCAATGTCGGCGATGTCATATATTCAGGGCCTGAGAGCGACATTACCCCCGGCAATGCCTTGAAGCTGAAGGATATTCCTGTAGGCACGTTCATACACAACCTTGAGCTTCAGCCCGGACACGGCGCAAAACTCGTAAGGGCAGCAGGAACTTCGGCTCAGCTCATGTCAAAAGAGGGCAAATACGCGTATGTAAGAATGCCCAGCGGAGAACTGCGCTTGATACTCCTTGAGTGCATGGCTACAGTAGGGCAAGTAGGCAATGAGGATTACGACAATATATCATGGGGCAAGGCCGGAAAAACACGCTGGAAGGGCAGAAGGCCAGTTGTGCGCGGAATGGTCATGAACCCAGTCGATCACCCTATGGGAGGCGGAGAAGGCAAGAGCAAATCCAACAAGCACCCAGTCTCACCGTGGGGGACTCCAGCCAAGGGTTACAGGACTCGCAAGCGCAAGCCGTCCGACAAGCTGATAATCCGTAGGCGTTACGATAAGTAAAGGAGCTGAAAACATAAATGCGCTCATCTAAGAAAGGGCCTTTTGTTGAACAGAGGCTCCTTGACAGAGTAGAAGCTATGAACGTCTCAGGCTCGAAGAAGGTCATAAAGACATGGTCAAGGCGTTCAATGATAGTGCCTCAGATGATAGGACACACAATAGCTGTTCACAATGGGAGGATGCATCTTCCTGTGTACATCAGCGAAAACATGGTGGGGCATAAACTGGGCGAGTTCGCGCCGACAAGAAAGTTCGGGCATCACGCCGGACAGGACAAAAAGAAGTAGGTATGAATCATGGCAGAAATTAAGACAGCAACAGCAAAGACGAAAAACGCCAGGATTTCACCGTACAAAGTCCGCCAGGTGCTTGGGCTTATACGCGGGAAAAGTGCAGGACACGCGCAGACAATATTGAAGTTCAGCGACAAGAAGGCCGCCGGGATAATCCTGAAGGTCTTGAACAGCGCGATGGCGAACGCAGAGCATAACTACGGCATGGATCTTGACAGGCTGTATGTTCATGAGGCATTCGCGGACCAGGGGCCAGTCATGAAGAGATTTCGCCCCGTATCAATGGGACGCGCACACCCCTATGTGCATAAGCTCACGCACATAACGGTTAAGCTCGGCGAACGTCAGCAGGAGGCAAAGTAAAAGAATGGGACAGAAAGTACACCCAGTAGGCTACCGTCTTGGAGTAACGAGCGAATGCCAATCGAGATGGTACGCCGACAAAAAGAATTACGCGAAGAAGCTGCATGAGGACATTAAGCTGCGCAAGTACATCATGAAGAGGTGGGAAGGTGCTGGAATTTCCCGCATCGAGATTGAGCGCGTTGGGCCTGTTGTACGCTTCACGATATTCACCGCGAGGCCGGGCGTTGTAATCGGCAAGGGCGGCAATGAGATTCAGAACATCAAGAATGAGCTTCAGGCCATAACGGGCGGCAAAGTCATGGTAAACGTCCACGAGATAAAGAATCCTGACGTTGAAGCACAGCTTGTTGCAGAGGGAATAGCAAGCTCCCTTGAGCGTAGAGTGTCATTCCGTAGGGCTATGAAGCAGGCTATATTCCGCGCCACAAAAGCGGGCGTTAAAGGCATCAAAGCCCAGGTTGCTGGCCGTCTCGGAGGTGCTGAGATTGCCCGCACAGAATGGTACAACGAAGGACAGCTCCCGCTCTCAACGATAAAGGCTGATATTGATTACGGATTCTCAGAGGCTGTAACGATGTACGGCGTAATAGGTTGCAAAGTGTGGATTTACCGCGACCGCAAAAATGAGAAGGCAGCAGCTCCTGCGCGTTCTGCGCGTAACAGACCTGCGAACAAGGGGGCGTAAATATCATGTTAATGCCCAGCCGTGTTAAATTCCGCAAGTCCCACAGGTCTCCCCTGCGCGGAATCTCAAAGGGAGGCACAACGATAGCTTTCGGCGATTACGGTATACAGGCACTCGAAAATGTCTGGCTCTCAGCTCGTCAGATTGAGGCGGCGCGTGTTGCGATTTCCCGCAAAATGAAGAAGGGCGGAAAAATCTGGATACGCGTTTTCCCCGATAGACCCTACACCAAGAAGCCGCTTGAGACCAGAATGGGAAAAGGAAAGGGTGCGCCTGAATACTGGGTGGCTGCCGTGAAAAGAGGCCGCGTGCTTTTCGAGTTCTCTGGAATCAGCGAGGACATAGCGCAGGAGGCTTTCAGGACAGCAAGCCACAAACTCCCCGTTAAGGTCCGCATGGTTCGCAGTGGAGGTGATGCCTGATGAACGCTAACGAGAAGCCCGCTAAGCTCCGCGAAATGACCAGAGACGAAATCTCCGGCAAACT
>JAFSKY010000162.1 GCA_017448685.1 Synergistaceae bacterium | reverse complement strand
TTCTCAGGGATGAATATCTCACCTAATCCGCAACGAGGCCCGGACGCTAGCCACCGTATATCGTTCGCAATCTTCATCATATCAGCCGCAAGTGCTTTCAACGCTCCGTGAACATATACTGCCCCTGCCTGTGATGTAAGGGCGTGGAACTTGTTGCTGCTTGTCGTGAAGGGATAACCTGTGAGGCTGGCAATCTCATTCGCTGACTCTTCCGCAAAACCTTCTGGGGCATTCAACCCTGTTCCTACAGCCGTCCCCCCTAAAGCAAGCGGGTATAATGCCGTCATGGCCTGCATGATTGCGAGTTTGTCCCGTGAAATCATTTCATGCCACGCTGAAATCTCCTGCCCAAATCTTATGGGTACAGCGTCTTGAAGGTGAGTCCTTCCAGTTTTGATGACGCTCATATTCTCGTTCATGAGGCGTTCAAGCACGTCTATTCCGTCATCGAGCACGGGAAAAAGTTTGCGCTCAATCTCCGTTACGGCTGCTATGTTCATGGCTGAAGGGAATGTGTCATTTGAGCTTTGCGACATGTTCACGTGATCATTAGGATGTAGGAGTTTTTCCCCTGCGATTTCATTTCCCCTGCCTGCTATGACCTCGTTGACGTTCATATTCGTCTGAGTGCCTGAACCTGTCTGAAACACAACAAGCGGAAAATGTTCATCAAGTTTCCCGGCGAGAATCTCATCACATACGGCGGTGATTATGTCCCTGCGTTTTTGGTCAAGCCGTCCTGATTTGGCGTTCGTGATTGCTGAGGCTTTCTTGACTGTGGCGAGGGCGTAAATTATGGGCATTGGCATATGGGGGACATTCTGGGGGAAATTCTCTGAGCTTCTCTGAGTCTGCGCTCCCCAATAGGCTTTTGACGGCACAAGAATCTCACCCATTGAGTCGCGTTCCGTCCTGTAATCCATGTAAAAATCTCCTTTGCGCTAATCTCTCATTGGGCATAATAATACCCCTCACGTTTTCCGCAAGGGGTATTGAGTCTTGAGTGTTATGGGCGTGATTTCCTGAGAGTGATTGCTGCTAGGAGGATAACGCCTAGTGCTGTGATGGAGTTGCAGCCTCCGCCGCTACCTGATGAGCCTGTGTTGCCGGACTGGTCATTGCTGGTTGTATTGTTGTTGTTGTTCGTGTTGCTGTTGTTGTTGGTATTATCCCCACTGCCACCGCCACTATCAGAATCCTCACCCCCACCGTCTTCACCAGCAACGGATATTGACTCCGAATAAGGAGTCTTGTGGTTGGCATTGGGTGTTATGGTGATGGTGAAAGTTTTTGTTGCGGTTCTGGTTGCCTCTTCATCTGTAAGCATAACTGTGAATGTGTATGTCCCTGCCTTTTTTGCCGTTCCTGAAAGGTAGCAATATGATACAGCTGATTCTTTCAGGCTCAAGCCGTCCGGGAGTGCGCCTTCAACTATAGACCATGAGATTCGGCCATGATAATATTCCGCATACAATTTTCCGTCCAAAGCTGTATATTTCTCGCCTTCCTGCTTGTTGGCAAATCCGCCCTCTATTGACAGGGCATATGCTGAGGAGCAGAGCAGCAACGAGAACACTGCCGCGCAGACCGTGAGAATAGCCGCAAAACTTCTTTTGTTCATGGTGAACCCTCCTGCGTATTATTTTTCCGTGCAAATCGATAATACACATGACCGCACCCCATTGTGTTACGCGATATAAGACAAGCGGGACGGATTTTGTCTAGTCATCTGCAATCCTTTTACGACTAATTTCATCTACACATGCGCAAAAAAAACAGCCCCCCTCAAATCAGGGAGGCCGCCGCAAAATTCTATCCTCTAATTACCATTCATCACACTCGCACAACGATGGCACAAACCATCCTCATTAGGATGCTCATCATACTTCCAGCAACGAGGGCATTTCGTCCCCGGCGCAAAACCTCCGCCAATATCATACCCCGTGTCAGCGTCATGAAACACATTCGGCAGGGTCAAATCATCAGCCCATTCAAATTTTGACACTATCACAATGTCAGCAAGCTCTTCAGCCGTGAATGACCTCTCAAGCTCCCCAAGCCCCTCAGACCGCTTCACCTGCACTGACGCTTCAAGCGATGTCCCTATAGTCTTGGCGGCTCTCATGGTCTCAAGCATACGGCTGACTGCTCCTTTGAGGGTAACTGCCTGCCCCCATAAGGCATTGAGTGAGTCATTGAGGCGAGATTTGTCCTGCTCCGGGAAATCTGACAAGAACACGCTCTCAGGCAATGTGCTGTCTGTCTTGCGCATTTCCTGCCATATCTCTTCAGCCGTGAAGCTCAATAACGGCGCGATCATCCTCGTAACGCATGAGAGTATTTCGTGCATGGCCGTTTGTGCGCTACGTCTGGTGAGTGAGTCTTTTGCCTCAACATATAACCTGTCCTTGCTTATATCGAGGTAGAACGCTGACAGCTCGTTTACGCAGAATGAGTGAATCAATGACACAGGAACATGGAACTCATATTCCCCAAAAGCCTCGCGGACTCTGGCTATGATTCTGTGAAGCCTGTCGAGTATCCATTTGTCCATAGGCAGAAGAGAGTCATACGGCAATGATTTTTCCGGCGTGAAGTCGTGAAGGTTACCAAGAAGGAAGCGTGCTGTATTTCTGATTCTCCTGTAGGTTTCGGATAACGTTTTGAGTATGTCCTTTGAGATTTTCACGTCATTCCTGTAATCCGTTGACGCAACCCACAAACGCAATATATCCGCGCCGAACTCATTGCACACATCAGCGGGAGCTACAGTATTTCCGAGGGACTTCGACATTTTCCGGCCTTTACCGTCAAGAGTGAAGCCGTGTGTCAGCACCTCAGAATACGGAGCGCGTCCCTTTATGGCTACTGCGGTCAACAATGACGACTGGAACCACCCTCTATGTTGGTCGCTGCCTTCAAGGTACATATCGCACGGCCATGAAAGCCCGAACTTGTCATTAAGCACGGAGATATGAGACACGCCAGAGTCAAACCACACGTCAAGAATGTTGCTGTCTTTTTCGACGTTATGAGAGCCACATTTTTCGCAGCAAGCCTTATCCCCAAAAAGCGATTCGAGACTCTCGCGCCACCATATAGATGTTCCATCGGGGGAAGTCTTCACTTTTTCGGCGAGCATTCGTATACGGTCAGGCGTTAATGTGAACGCTCCGCAGTCCTTGCACCTTATCGCGGGTACAGGTATTCCCCAAACTCTTTGGCGTGAAATGCACCAGTCAGAGCGCGAGCTTACCATGTTATATATCCTGTCGCGCCCCCATGAGGGTATCCATTTGACTCCCGTATCAATAACCTTCAATGCCTCATCACGGAATTGCTTTACGTTGATGAACCACTGATCTGTTGCGCGGAAAATTACCGGGTGTTTGCAACGCCAGCAATGTGGGTAGCTGTGTGAGATTTTGCCGAAGCCTAACAGCCTTCCTTTGTCGCGTATGAGTTCGATTGCTTTTTTGCCGCCCTCATCGAGACTCATTCCTCCGACAATGGGCATTTCGCGCTCGAATTTCCCGGCATGGTCAACAGAGCTGTACACTTTGAGGCCATATCTGACTCCAGTCTCGTAGTCTTCAACGCCGTGTCCGGGTGAGGTATGTACGCAGCCTGTACCTGTTTCAAGCTCTACATAATCAGCCAGCACAACAAGCAACTCATTCTCATAGAACGGGTGAAGAGGCTTCATGTTCTCCAGCTCAGAGCCTTTCACGGTCAAAACGGGTTCGCCGAAATTCATCCCTGTGTTGTGTGCTACAGCGTCTTTCAGGCCACATGCAAACGCGTAATATTTCCCGTCATGCTCATAGAAGCCGTAATCATATCTCGGATGCACAGCAACAGCCGCACTTGAAGGGAGAGTCCAAGGTGTTGTAGTCCATATGACTATGTACGCGTCATGCCCTGAAAGTTGTGGGAATTTCTCCGTGGCATTGGGCAACGGGTAAGCGACATAAACGGATGGCGAGTCTTCGTCCCAATACTCAATTTCCCCGGCGGCTAATGCTGTTTGGCAGTCGGTGCACCAGAATACCGGCTTGAGTCCGCGATATATGAGTCCTTTCTCTACCATGTCGGCGAATGCGTGAAGCTCTAAGTGTTCATATTCCGGGTCAAGCGTGATATAGGGATGCTCCCATTCACCGAGAACGCCGAGCCTCTTGAACTCTTCTCGCTGAACATCAAGATAGTGTAATGCAGTCTCCCGGCATTTAGCGCGGAGTTCCACAGGGTCAACGCCTGTACCGAGCTTTGAGAGTCCGCCGTCCTTGAGGGAGCGCAACTCTATAGGAAGGCCATGTGTGTCCCAGCCTGGTACGTATGGCGTGTAATGGCCTGTCATGGTTTTTGACTTGACGATAAAATCCTTCAGTATCTTGTTGAACGCCGTCCCGATATGAATATCACCGTTTGCGTATGGCGGGCCATCGTGGAGCTGGAAATGCAAGGGTGAATGTTCTCTTGCGTGAAGAGCTTTGTGGTAGATGTCGTGAGAGTGCCAGAACTCCAAGAATGAAGGCTCGCGCTTTGCGAGGTTTGCCCTCATAGGGAAGTCAGTAGCTGGCAGATTCAACGTGTCCTTGTAATCTTTTTCCGGCATTGAAATTTTGCGCCTCCTTGTGATTTTGCGCGTAATCTGCAAATATTATCACAGAATGCTACAATCTCAGGAAAATCGGAGGGGATAAAAGGTTGAAGAAGACAATACGTAAGAGGCCGCCGGAATTTTGGGTTGAGGTGCAGAAGCTGACATTGATGGATAACATTTTCATGAATGTAGCTTTAGAGGGGAATATACCATGCGTTGAAGAAATGTTGCGGGTAATACTAGGCAAAGACGATCTCATAGTGAAGAGCGTACAGACTCAGAAAACGTTTCAGGGATTTGGGCGTTCAGTGTGCCTTGATGTTTACGCAGAGGACAGCAGGGGAGTTCGCTACAACATAGAGATTCAGAATGCGGATGACGGAGCAGACTTCAAGCGGGCGAGGTTTCACGCGGCAATGATAGATGCACATTCACTGAAGGCTGGGCAGGACTTCTCAGAGCTGCCAGAATGCTATGTGATATTCATTACCCGCAATGATGTTATAGGGCTTGGCAAAAGTATATACACTGTGCATAAGTATATCGATGATGTTATGGAGCCATTCAATGACGGGACGCATACGATATACGTGAATTGCTCTGCGGAAAATGATGGCTCTGATGTGTGGAAGCTGATTCATGATTTGCAGTGCAGGAATGCGGAGGATATGTATTTGCCGCGCTTGGCTGAGAGAGTTGGATACCTTAAGGGTGAAGGTGAGGGAGGTGAAATCATGAGCAACTACTTTGAGGAATTAATTCAGCGTGCCGAAGAGAGAGCCGAGAAGAGAGCCGAGAAGAGAAAGTCAGAAAATTTCGCGCGTAGCCTCTTGGAAGTTGGCAAACTTACACTTGAGGAAATTGCGAAATGCTCCGGCCTGACTTTTGAACGCGTCCAGAAACTTGCGGCAACAATGCAAAGGGCGTAAGTTATGGCAAATTACTTTGAAGCATTAATTGAGCGTGCCGAAGAGAGAGCCGAGAAAAGAGCCGAAAAGAGGATTGCAGAAAAAGTTGCACGTAACCTCATTGTAATGGGCGAAATTACTTTTGAGGAAATCGCAACTGCTACAGGTCTGACGCTCAAACGTATTCAGAAACTCGCTGAAACATTGCACAAGTCATAAACGCTGAGACACAAAAAAATTCCCCCCCGCACATTCACGGAGGGGATATATTTATTTCCTGTACAGCCCAATCTTTGACGCGAATATTCTCATCATGAATGACACAAGCCGCAAATTATTCCGCCAACGTCCCGGCTCCTGAATCATTCTGTACAGCCATTCACAGCCGATTTTCTGCACCCATAACGGAGCGCGTGTGAGATTCCCGCTCAGAACGTCAAACGCTCCTCCAACGCCAACGCACAATATACCTTTGAGCCTTTCACGATGTCTATACACCCATTTTTCCTGCCTAGGCTGACCCATTGCCGCAAGAAGTATTTTCGCGCCTGAACTAGCTATTGCGTCAGG
Organism: Synergistaceae bacterium; assembly: GCA_017448685.1. GTDB lineage: Bacteria > Synergistota > Synergistia > Synergistales > Aminobacteriaceae > JAFUXM01. The sequence continues at coordinate 7,490 of JAFSKY010000162.1, read as the reverse complement.
AATGTTCTTATCCCTCACGTCAAAATATCCATCCCTCGCGCCAGCAACAACAAGCCCCGGGAATTTCTCCGTCAAAGCCTCCGCGCATTGTCTCGCAATATTTCCTGCTGCACCACAGAAATACACAGGCCATCCTTCAGCCGCGGCAGTCCTGCAAAGCTGTTCCGCGAAATCAATACCCGCGACTCTCTCCTGCACAGGTTGACCCATTATGCGCATTCCCAAGCACAAGCCAGAGCCATCAGCCAGCTTCATGGCCGACCATTTCACTATACTCGCAAATTCTGAGTCGTATGTCGTTGTCTCCATGCCTATAGCGTTGAGAGTTACGATTAGTTGTGCCGACTCGGGATTAGGGCTGAGGATGAATCCACGAGCCTTTGAGACCGCGTAATTCATTGACACGTTGTCGAACGTAACTCCCCATAATGACGGATGCGGTACAGGTGCTTTGCGTTTCATGTGGCGGAATATCAGCACAGCTACTATTATCACCGCCGCAATTGTCCATTTCTCCCACGCCGCGGCCATGCTCGTTAATGCGCACAATCCCGCAACAGACTGCACAGCTTCAGGATGTTCAACGCCGCCGCTCAACATTCGTCCGTAAACCCTTCCTGCCTCAGAATTTCTCCCGACGCTTTCAGAGTCGCTCATTATCCCGCGAACGAATGAGATTAACGCCTCAACAGCTGGTATTGCGAAGAGTCCCATTGACAGAAATAGCACGGTGCTTAGGACAATTCCCTTTGAGCTTCCCATTATTGACGAGCCAGCAACGAGAAATCCCCACATTGATGAAAGTGATTTGCCCGCCTGCCTGTAGACGTTCCCGAACCGCGACCAGAACGCCGCAATCATCATCATTCCAGCGAACGTCATGAAGAACGCTCCTGCCCCTGTGGCAATGCAAGCCGCCATCATAAGCACGAACGTTACAGCTAATACATGGCCAGTTAAGCCGGGAATGTCGTCTATGTACCTGAATATGAACGGGAAAAAGCAGAACCACATTGTCCCACCTATGAGCGAATATGCTGGAGTGAGATATATATACTGGTTGTCGGGAAATCGTATGAAGTGAACAGCCGGGCCGAAATATGTACACAGCAAGCCTATCACGGGGAACAACAAACGCCATCTTGCATCGCGGTAAATGTTCTCAGCAATTCCTGCGAAAGCAGCAAGCATTGCCCCGGCGACAACGATTTTTGCATCATTATCGCCGAACCACAACGCGAGAATCATCCATGCCCCAGCAAGGACTATATCACGGAAATAGCCATATTTGCGAGGCTCAAGCAGAGTCTTCACATAATGCTGAACGCCTATACAGATTCCGGCCATGATTACACAGCCGGACATTACCCAGAAATTAGCGGGCATTGATTGTCGTGATTCCGTCCATGTAAGGCACGAGGGCTTCAGGAACGGTTATGCTTCCGTCTTCGTTCTGGTAGTTTTCGATTACGGCAATAAGAGTTCTTCCCACCGCAATCCCGGAGCCGTTGAGAGTGTGCGCAAATCTCGGTCTGCCTCCGTCTGACGGCCTGTAACGCAGATTCATTCTTCTTGCTTGGAAATCCTCGCAATTTGAGCATGAGCTGATTTCGCGGTATTTTCCCTGTGATGGCAGCCACACTTCAAGGTCGTATGTCTTGCATGACCCGAAACCTATATCCCCGGAGCATAGATTCACGACATGATACGGGAGTCCGAGAATCTTCAGCACGTCTTCAGCGTCAGAGGTGAGTTTTTCGAGTTCGTCATAGCTCGTTTCAGGTGTGCATATCTTCACCATTTCGACCTTGTCAAACTGATGCTGCCTCATCAAGCCGCGTACATCCCTTCCAGCACTGCCGGCCTCACGTCTGAAGCACGGTGTGTAGGCTGTGTAATATTTGGGGAGGTCTTTTTCTTCGAGTATGCTTTCACGGTTGAGGTTGGTCAATGGCACTTCAGCTGTAGGTATCAGCCACAAATCATCATTCTGCAACCTGTACAAATCCTCAGCGAATTTCGGAAGCTGCCCAGTACCCTCAAGAATCGCTGAACGCACCATAAACGGCGGCTCAACCTCCAAATACCCGTGTTTTTTCGTGTGAAGGTCAAGCATGAAATTCACGAGAGCTCTCTCCATTCTCGCGCCAAGCCCCTGCAAAACTGTGAACCTACTCTGCGCAAGCATTACACCCCGCTCAAAGTCCATGATTCCGAGTGCTTCGGCTATGTCCCAATGCGGTTTAGGCTCAAAGTCAAATTTGCGAGGCTCACCCCATGTGCGTACAACGGGGTTGTCGTTCTCGTCATTGCCGATTGGAGTCGTTGCGCTTAACGTGTTGGGAAGGGTCATGAGGTAGTTATGGAGTTCCGCTTCAACCTCTGCAAGCTCCGTGTCAAGCTCCTTAATGCGGGCTTTTGCGGCTTTGGGGTCAAATCCAGCGTTATCCCCGGCGTTTTTCGATGACTTGTTGCGCATGGCCTTGAGGGATTCTGTTTCTCCGATGATTTTGCGCCTGCGTTCGTCAAGCCCTGTAAGTATGCTCAAGTCAAAATCATGCTTCCTGTTCTTGAGCATTTCGGCGTATTCATCCATGTGCGCGAGTATATATTTGATGTCAAGCATTCGTAGTTTTGTCCTCCGTTTTAAGTCTGACGTTGCGAAGAAGATTCGCCATCTCTATTGCACCTAATGCGCAATCTGAACCCTTGTTACCCGCCTTGCTTCCTGCGCGTATAAGAGCCTGCTCCAATGTATCACACGTAAGCACACCAAAAAGCACCGGGACTCTATGTTCAAGTCCAACGCTGGCGAGACCTTTTGAGGATTCTGCTGCGACATAATCGAAATGTGGAGTATCTCCGCGAATCACCGCGCCAAGTGCTATTATCGCATCATATTTCCCGGTGAGTGCGACTTCCTTTGCGATTAACGGCAATTCCCACGCGCCAGGTACCCAATATATATCGATTGCGCTGGCTGAAACGTCATGACGCATGAGAGTATCTTTTGCGCCGTCAATGAGCTTTGACGTTACGAGGTCATTGAAACGTGAGGCAACTATTGCGATGTTAAGCCCAGTGCCGATTAATTTCCCTTCCGTTACTTTCACTGTGATGTTTCCTCCTTCTAGTTTGTGCCGAATATATGACCCATACGGCTGGCCTTTGTGCCGAGATACTTCATATTATAGTCGTTTGGCGGAATCACTATAGGGACTCGCTCGGTTATCTCTATGCCATATTCCTCAAGCCCGGAGATTTTGCCGGGATTGTTCGTCATTAGGCGTATACGTTTGAGTCCTAAGTCCTTGAGGATTTCCGCACCAGTGCCGTATTCCCTCATGTCAGGCGGGAAGCCTAAAGCTACGTTTGCGTCCACCGTATCAAGTCCTTCATCTTGGAGCTTGTATGCGCGTAACTTGTTGAGGAGTCCAATTCCGCGCCCCTCCTGACGCATGTAGAGCAATGCCCCGCGCCCCTCATCGGCTATCATCTTCAAGGCTGTATGCAATTGCGGCCCGCAGTCGCACCTGAGTGAGCCGAGTACATCCCCCGTGAAGCATTCGCTGTGTATGCGGACTAATACGGGGGCAGGGGTCGAAATATCCCCCATAACAAGTGCCAAGTGTGTGTGTGAGTCGTCATCTTGGGTTATGCTTCTGTATGCGCTGACCTGAAACACTCCCCATTCTGTTGGGATTGGGACGGTGAGTTTTCTTTCAACGCGCTTATATGGCGATTTAGTGATTATGATTTCGTGTTCGTGTGTATGGCAGTCCAAATGTTTGTCATCTCACTTTGCGAAGGTATATTAGCAGAAATATTTAATCTCGCAAAAACTGTATAGCTTAAGAGGCGTTGACATCAAAAATTTCTCCGTCCTTAGTGAGTTATCTCCGTGTTATTAGTGTACAAGAATGTAAAGTCTTTGCTCTGGTTATTGCTTCTCAGGAAATGACGCACAAAAAAATCCCCTCCCCGCAATAACACGAGGAGGGGCTTACCCGGCTTCTATGCTATTCTATTCGCACTTCGCTATAGCGTCCTCAGCCGATGCTCCTTTGAACATCACATCAAGCAGGCCAGGCGCGTAACGGTCAAACATCATCGCGGGAATGATTATGCTTCTCTCTCGCGAAAATGTGCCTCTGGTCTTCAGGTCAGCTTGATTATGATGAGGAAATAGCGCAATTTCTGTGATACAATCTCAAACAAAAAATTCATGAAAGGAGCTGTTGACAAATGAGCTTAACGGCTCATAATGGCTTCAGGGCTTCAGGGCTTCAGGGCTTCAGGGCGGGATGTTGTCGCTGATTCCCTGAGAGGACTCGCAATAATTCTTGTCGTATTTTATCATCTTATCACTTCAGTCAGACATCTCAATATTGACTTCACTCACAGCAGTTGCGTGTATAGTTTCTTGGCTAGCTTTCACATGCCGTTGTTCTTCATGATTTCGGGGTATGTTCATGGCATAAAAGACCGTTACGAGGACGGAAAAGGCTGGCTCTTCCACGCGAAAAGGGATTTTGCCGGGCTGTATATTCCGTGTATGATCTTGTCGCTGATTTACTTCGCAATAAAATACTTCCTCTTTTCAGGTAACACAATGATGAATGACACACCAACACTTGAGGAACTTTGCGCGACTCCGTATATGGGGCTTTCGCTGTACTGGTTTCTTGCGGCACTATTCTTCATCAAGTTGTTGCATCTCATGTTTGAATGCAGGGTCAAGAGTATGCGCGTTATTTCGTTCTTCTGGGTAATTCTGTTCATCATGATAAGCCTATTCCGTTTCTGCCTTCCTGAGTTCATTGCGAGATTCTCATACGGCATATACTTTCACGCCGGGTATGTCATTCAGCGCAAAAACCTCATGCCGTGTGGTAAGCATTCATGTTCTTTTTATGGGGCTGTAATGATTCTTACGGGAGCATTGTGCTTCCTTGTGCCTTACGTCAGGGGAGGTGCTGACACGTTCACGAGGACGGTAGCGGCAATGTGCATAAGTTTGGGGTTGTTCACGGTGTTTTACGCGCTGGGAATCAAAACTAGCTTCCTCAGCCTTTGCGGAGTGTACAGCATAATGATATATGCCCTTCACAGCTATGCGTTTGTTGCGCTGAAGTTTGCGTATAAACTTCTCGGCATGTCGTCATTCATTCATCCGGTAGCGTCCTATGTCATGGGGCTTCTTGCGGGGGTGATGATGCCTTTGCTTGTGGTGTGGGTGTATAAAAACGTGAGGTGTCTGCGCTGGATTGAGTATATCTTCTATCCGGGCAAATTGTTTCTCAGGAAATAACGCGCAAAAAAATCCCCTCCCCGCAATAACACGAGGAGGGGCGAAACTTACCCGGCTTCTATACTATTCGCACTTCGATATAGCGTCCTCAGCCGTTGCTCCTTTGAACATCACATCAAGCAGGCCAGGCGCGTAACGGTCAAACATCATCGCAGGAATGATTATGCTTCCCTTCACGACTTCCTCAGAGGGGATTACCCCATCGCAATCAACATACGTCTTGTAGCGTATTTCGCCATCACTCATGTCAAGCTCAAAGTTGCCGTTCCTGAGTCCGTAATTGGCCCGGCATATGAACTCGGCCATTTCCTTCATTATGTCCTTGTCATCGGAGTCGGCTTCGATCTGGCATATTGCGTAAACCGTGTAAGCGTCTTCCCGGACGGGGATAAAGTAGCGCAGATTCTTCAATTTGCTCTCAATGGCGACCCCAAAGCGGAATATCCCGCGTTCGTCATCGAACTCAAATTTCCAGTCGTCATCGACAAGAAAAGTTCTGATTACATCCACAATTTCTTCTGAATATCCTTCGCTCATAACGAAACAAACTCCTTCACGCTAAATTTTGTTGCAAGCATGTATTATATCACACTACCTTGCAAGCCATCCCCCATCTACCGCAAGAATATGCCCGTTCACGTAATCAGACGCGCTGGAGGCCAGAAACACCGCAGCTCCCTTCATGTCTTGAGGCTTCCCCCATCTCCCGGCTGGAATGCGACCTAATATTTCTGCGCTCCTTTTGGGGTCGCTCACGAGGGCGGCTGTGTTGTTCGTGTCAATATATCCGGGGGCAATCGCGTTCACCTGTATGTTGTATTTCGCCAGCTCATTGGCCATCAACTTTGTCATTCCCGCAACGCCTGACTTGCTCGCAGTGTAGCTCACTACCCTTATTCCGCCCTGAAACGAGAGCATTGACGCTATGTTGATGATTTTCCCGCCGCCATTATCCCGCATGTTTCTAGCTACAGCCTGTGAAAGCACAAAGAGTGATTTCAGGTTCATGCTGATTACATCGTCCCAATCTTTTTCGGGGAAATCAAGAAAATCATTGCGCCGTATAATTCCTGCGTTGTTGACGAGAATATCAACCTTCCCGAACTCGCGTATTGTCGTGTCAACAAGTGCCTGTATTCCGTCCTGCTTCACGAGGTCAATATCGTAGAACCTGAATTTGCGTCCGAGTCCCGTGATGTATGCTTCAGTTTCCGGCATTGGGGCATGTCCTGCTCCGACAATGTCGCACCCGGCCTCCGCAAGTCCCTCAGCTATTCCGCGCCCGATTCCTGTACGCGCTCCCGTAACGATTGCTGTTTTTCCCTCAAGGCTGAACATCCGCATGATTTATCGTTCCTCCTATTTCATTTTTTCCGGCGGAATTGTGTCCATATCGTCAAACTCTTGATTTTCTCCGCCCATCGCCCATATGAAGCTGTAATTTGACGTTCCTGCCCCCGCGTGGATTGACCATGACGGCGAAATTACCGCGTCAAAGTTATGCATGACTATATGCCGAGTCTCGTTGCCCTGCCCCATGAAGTGAAACACAACGTTGCCTTCTGGAATCTCAAAGTATGTGTAAATCTCCATGCGCCTCTCGTGTGTGTGTGCTGGCATAGTGTTCCAGACGCTTCCCGTCTCAAGCTCTGTGAGTCCCATTGAGAGCTGGCACGTTTTCAGCACAGCAGGGTGAATGAATTGGTTGATTACGCGCTTATTTGAGGTTGCTGGGTCTCCGAGAGGACGTTTTGCCGCGTCAGCTTTACGGATTAGCTTCGTCTCATAGCTTGTGTGTGCTGGAGCTGAGACCATGTAGAATTTTGCGGGGGCGTTTGCGTCATTGCTGGAGAAGAATACTTTTTCCGTTCCCTTCGTGATATACAGGCAGTCCTTGTAGCCAAGCTCGTATGTCGTTCCGTCAGCCTCGATTTTTCCCGCGCCACCGAGATTGAAGACTCCTGCCTCGCGACGTTCAAGGAAGAAATGAGTCCCGAAATTAGCCCATACATCTATGCCGTCATCAATCGCAAGTGCCCTCGTTACGGGCATGATTCCAACGGTTACCATCCTGTCAACATGGCTGTATACCGCCGTAACTTTGTCGGGGACATACAAGCCTTCGATGAGAAATTCCCCGCGTAATTCGTCAGTCGTGTAGCGTTTTACGTCATTAGGA
>JAFSKY010000161.1 GCA_017448685.1 Synergistaceae bacterium | reverse complement strand
GCGCATTGCGGGGTGATTCTCGCATTGAGCGCGGCGAGCTGGTTTTTGTGGGGTGCTGCTGGAGGGGCTATGCGGCGATTCATCGCGGAACATTTCAGGCCGTTCAACATTGTGATGGGGCTTGCACTCGTTTGGTGTGCTGTGAGGGTTGCGCTGTAATGGGGGTAAATCACGCATGTAACACTATGATAACGATATTCACGGCATATGTAATTCCTGCTGGGGCTGGACTCGGTGATATGTTTGCTCATTGCGGAGTGATTCTCGCTTTGAGCGCGGCGAGCTGGTTTTTGTGGGGTGCTACTGGAGGGGCTATGCGGAGATTCATCGCGGAACATTACAGGCTGTTCAACATTGTGATGGGGCTTGCGCTTGTGTGGTGTGCTGTGAGGGTTGCGCTGTAAGAGGGGCAAATCATGCATGTAACACTATGATAACGGTATTCACGGCATTGCTGGGGCTGGACTCGGTGATATGTTTGCGCATTGCGGGGTGATTCTCGCATTGAGCGCGGCGAGCTGGTTTTTGTGGGGTGCTGCTGGAGGGGCTATGCGGCGATTTATCGCGGAACATTTCAGGCCATTCAACATTGTGATGGGGCTTGCACTCGTTTGGTGTGCTGTGAGGGTTGCGCTGTAATGGGGGTAAATCATGCATGTAACACTTGACATTACAGAATGAGCATGTAAAATCTTGCGCGTTGTAACGAGAAATCTTACAGGAGGATTTGCGGACATGAAGAAAGTATTTGCGGCTATGCTTGCGGTTATGCTCATGGCTTCGGCGTGTTCAGCGTCAGGAGTAAGCGTAGGGAATATGGGCGTTCTGAACTTTGACGGCGGAGTCAAACTCCACGCATACGGAACGGGCGACAACATGAACGATTACTGCTATGTCGTTGAGACACCTGAAGGACTCGTGCTGATTGAGTCTACAGCCTATAGGGAGAACGTTACAGCGTTTGCGGAATATATACGCTCACTCGGAAAACCCATTGCGGGCGCGTTATTCTCCTACCATCCAAACGGCTACAAGTCATACGGAGATTTGAAGGTTTACGCCACAGAAAACGCATTAAAGAGTTGGGCTGAAGGTGGAAGCGTCTGGGGTCTGACTCAGAGCTTCATCAAAGCCGCAGGGGACAAAGTAGCGGAGGATCTTCCATCAAATGCCGAAATCATCAACGAAGGCCAAACACTGAAACTTGCCGGGCTTGACTTCGTTATACTCCACGAGTCAGACGGAGAAGGTTACGGAATATATATCCCCGCAATAAACACCGTGTACCGTCATATGATGGGCTCAAAGACTCACAACATACTCACCTCGCAGGCATATATTGAGGCTGAAATCGCAGAGCTTAAAGGTTATCAGGACAAAGGCTGGGCATTAATCCTCACGAGTCATAACGCGCCAGAAGGCAAAGAGGCTGTTGCGGAGAAAATAGCGTACCTTGAGAAGGTTCTCGACCTCGCGAAAACCTCAAAGGGTAGGGAAGATTTCATTTCTGCGGTGAAGTCAGCATTTCCTGATTACGCTGGAGAAGCATATCTTGGTATGAGTGCGGGAGCTTTGTTTGCGGAATAACGCAAGGAGCAAATGTAGCATGGCCGGAGACGGGGAATCAATCCTCATTTCCGGCCGTTTTTTGTGTGTCAGCTTCTGTCGTCGTCGTCAAAGTCGGCTCGTATTTCTGCGCTCCAATCTTCCGGAATATCTGATGTCATACGCTTAGCCCTCATTGCCCGGCTCATACTCCTGAAAACAGTCCCCGTGCCTTTCCTGTCAGAGCGGTAATTCACCGACATTGCAGCCGAAATTCCAACCCTGCCAGCAGCAGCTATAGCATCCATGTTCGCGCCAATGAATATGAAATCCCAGCCGTATTGAGTCTTCTCACGCTCTACCATCTCTTTCACTCTTTGGCCGGAATATTCACAGCTCGCATTCTCCATCCCATCAGTGATTATGACGAACACGACATTTCCGGGGACTTCCTTCGGATTCATGTGCCTGTGTACCCGTATTATGTGGTCAATCGCCCTCCCCATAGCATCAAGTAGAGCCGTATTGCCCCGCGTGAAGTACTCTTTGCGCGTAAGCTCTGGAATATCAGCCAGCTTCATGCGGTCATGTATCACATTGATTTCGTGGTCAAACAGCACGGTTGACACGAACGCTTCACCGGGCTGTTGCTTCTGCTCGGCAATCATCGAGTTGAAACCCCCGATTGTGTCATCCTCAAGGCCAGTCATAGAGCCGCTACGGTCAAGGATGAATACCATCTCGGTTATGCCGTTGCTGGATTTCTTCACGGGCTGTGAATCCCCTGCAACATTCTCACCTTTGAGGGCTTTGCTCCACCGTTCAAGCTCCGACATCATGAAATCGTCAATCACAGGACGAACAAGCGAGCTGATTTCCTCCGGGACACCGTAGAATCCTTCAGCGATTGCGCCGGTAATGCAGGCTATTGTGTCGGAGTCCCCGCCGAGTGATATTGCGTTGCGTATTGCATCCTCGAAGCTGTCAGACTCAAGGAAGGCTATTATCGCCTCCGGGACTGTACCCTGACACGACTCGTCAAAATCGTAATCCGGCCTTATCCCGTCGCATGTCCTGCTGAGGTCGTAGCCATATCGTATTGAGATGTAGCTCCGAATGTCATCTTTGCTTTTGCCCGTCCTCGCCAGAAAAACAGCCGCCGCTGTAGCCTGTGCTCCCTTTATGCCTTCTGGGTGATTATGCGTTGGGAGTGCTGTTATTTCCGCGTATTTCTCGACGCTCTGCAAATCATCAAACCACCACGCCACAGGAGAAACTCTCATTGCTGAACCGTTCCCCCAACTGTTATAGGGCTTTGGGTCTGGCGAGAATAGCCACTCCCTGAATCTCCCGCCATAGCTCGCACGGGGGTATGCCTTCCCAAATTCGCGCATTGAGTCCGTAACTGCCTGCTGAAATTCTGCCGGGTCAATCGCGCTTCCCTTCTTCCACTTCATGAGGGCATGAGCTATTGCCATCGTCATACACGAGTCATCAGTTGGGGTTGAGCGTTCTGATATGAGCGGGAAATCTTTGGACTTTATGTTGTCGAACTCGTAAACGCTTCCGATTATGTCTCCGATTATCGCGCCTGGTATCATTGCTGTAGCTCCCTTCTGCTGTGATGGCTCTGAAACATCCTCGCCGTTAAGAGCCTTGTTCCATCTCTCAATTTCCGAGCTAATGAACGCGTCAAACAAATGCTTCACTTGCGACTCAATTTCTGCCGGGACTCCGTAAAACCCCTCAGCAATCGACCCAGCTATAGCCGCTAGAGTGTCAGCATCTCCGCCAAGTGAGACGGCATTACGTATTGCGTCCTCGAAACTCACAGAGTCAAGGAACGCCGTAATAGCTTCAGGCACGCTCCCTTGACATGACGTATCAAACCTGTAACCTGGCCGAATCTCATCGATTGTCCGCGACAAATCATAGCCGTAACGCGCCGTGATATAGCCGCGAATATCGTCCTTGCTTTTTCCCGTTCTGGCGAGGAATATTGCTGATGCTGTTGATTGCGCTCCCTTGATGCCTTCGGGATGACTGTGAGTTACGCCAGCAGTAATCCCCGCGAATTTCTCCACCGTAAGAAGGTCATCAAACCACCATGCTACAGGGGATATTTTCATGGCCGCTCCGTTCGTGAAAGCGTTATAGGGCTGAGGGTTGTCGGAGAAAATCCACGCTTTGAAGAATCTTCCGTAACCAGCGCGAGGATATTTCCTGCCAAAAGCACGCATGTTCTCAATGACTGCTGACTCGTATTCAGCCTAATCGATTTTTGCGCCTTTCTTCCATTGCATGAGAGTGTGAGCAACTGCCATAGTCATAACTGTGTCGTCAGTGAAGTGTGAGGAAATTGACACAAGCGGGAAATCTTTTGACTTCATTTTGTGTACGCGGGACTCGTAAGGGCTGCCGATAATGTCGCCAATTAATGCGCCGGGAATCATGAGTATCAATCTCCGTTTCAATTTTTGGGATTGGCATATAATATCATTGCTCATAGATTCGTGAAATGAACTGTAAGGCTACCCACTCACAGCAAAAAATACGCCTATTATGCAAGACTTGTCCTTGACACGT
>JAFSKY010000160.1 GCA_017448685.1 Synergistaceae bacterium | reverse complement strand
ATTAGCCTGATGGACGCGAGCGTGAAGCCGGAGAAGCTCAGAGAATTGACGGGCGAAGAAATAGCCGGAAAAATCAAGGAATATAAGACAGAGTTATTCAACCTGCGTTTCCAGAATGCTGTCGGGCATCTGAAAAATACAAGCCGCATACGCGAAGTCAGGAAGACAATAGCAAGGCTCATGACGATAGCAACAGAGAAAGCGGTTGCAGAAAAGGAAGCAGACAATGCCGAGTAAAGTAAGAACGGGTATAGTCGTCAGCAACAAGATGGACAAGACAATTGTAGTCCGCGTTGAGAGGATGGCAGAACACCCGCTTTATGGAAAGAGGATCAAGCGCGCAAAGAAATATGTTGCCCATGACGCTGAAAACGCTTGCGGGATGGGCGATGAGGTACGTATCCGCGAGACAAGGCCACTCAGCAAGACAAAACGTTGGGAGCTTGTCGAGATAATGAGGAAAGCTCCTGTTTTCGGTAACGAGGCGGAAGAATCAGAGGAGGTTCAGGAGTAAATGATACAGCTTACGAGCGTTCTGAACGTCGCTGACAATTCCGGGGCGAGAAAGCTGTTCTGCATTCAGGTAATGGGCGGAAGCAAAAGACGCTACGGCACAATAGGTGATGTGATTGTCGCCTCAGTCCGCGAAGCCATACCGAACAGCAACATAGCCAAAGGCAGCGTGGTCAAGGCCGTAATCGTCAGGACAAAGAAAGAAGTCAGGCGCAGGGATGGAACATATGTGCGCTTTGACGACAACGCAGCAGTGTTGATTGACGCGAACGGCGAACCGAGGGGAACACGTATTTTTGGGCCTGTCGGGCGTGAACTCAGAGCAAAGAAATACATGCGCATATTGTCGCTTGCTCCTGAAGTCGTATAACGGAGATTTTGACAATGACAGTAAGACTGAAGAAGAATGACCGCGTGAAAGTAATCACCGGTAAGGACAAGGGCAAGGAAGGCAAAATCATTCGCCGCATTCCTGAGAGGGATCTCGTAGTTGTCGAGGGCGTGAACATGGTCTCCCGCCACGTTAGGCCGTCCCAGAATAACCCGCAGTCCGGCATCATCAAGCAGGAAGCTCCCATATACGCGAGCAAAGTTATGCTTGTTTGCCCACAGTGCGGAAAAGCCACAAGGGTAGGAGCCTCATTCCTTGAGAACGGGAAGAAAGTCCGCGTGTGCAAAAAGTGCGGAGAAATTATAGATCGCGGAGGACTTTAAGCCATGACACCGAGAATGCTTGAGAAGTACAAGAATGAAGTCGTCCCGGCCATGTCTCGCGATTTCAGCTATAAGAACGCCATGCAAATGCCCAAAATCGAGAAGGTTGTCGTCAACATCGGAGTCGGCGATGCAAAACTCGACATAAAGTTTATGGACGCGGCAATAGCTGAACTCCGCGCTATCACAGGCCAGCAACCATTGCTGAAGAGGGCGAAGAAGTCAATCGCAGGCTTCAAGGTAAGGCAGAACATGCCAGTAGCCTGTTGCGTGACTCTCAGGGGCGCGAAAATGTGGGAGTTCCTTGACAGACTCATATCGCTTGCCCTGCCGAGCATCAAAGACTTTCAGGGAATATCGCGCAAGGGCTTTGACGGTCGCGGAAATTTCAACTTGGGATTACGCGAGCAGTTAATCTTCCCTGAGATAAGCTATGACAAAGTAATACGTTCACGCGGCATGAACGTTTCAATAGTAACGACAGCAAAGACTGACGAGGAAGCCTTCGCACTTTTGAAGGGACTCGGAATGCCGTTCAGGACAGGAAACCAGGGGGCATAAATAACAAATGGCAAGAAAAGCATTGAAGCTGAAAGCGCAGCTCCCTCCGAAGTTCAGCACGAGGAAGCACAACAGATGCCCGTTATGCGGAAGGATTCACGGCTATATCAGGATGTTTGACATGTGCCGCTGCTGCTTCAGGAAGATGGCACGCGAGGGGCTGTTCCCCGGCGTGGTCAAGTCGAGCTGGTAAAGGGGGCGGGTTAGATTGTACGTAAATGACCCGGTCGCGGACATGCTCACGAGGATACGCAACGCCAACATGACATACGCGGAAAGCGTTGACGTTCCATCAAGCAAAATGAAGCTGGCACTCGCCCGCATACTGAAAGACGAGGGATATATCCGCAATTTCAGAATGATAACCGATCCCGCCAAGCCTTACGCCGAAATCAGGATCTACCTGTCATACGGTAACGGAAGGGAGCGCGTCATTCAGGGACTGCGCAGAATCAGCAAGCCCGGAAGAAGAATCTATGTCGGACATGACAAGATTCCCGTAGTAATGGGCGGATTAGGTCTCGCTATTCTCTCAACGTCAAAGGGACTCAAGACCAGCAATGAAGCTCACAAGCTGGGACTCGGCGGAGAAGTTCTCTGCTATGTCTGGTAGGAGGTAAGAATCATGTCTCGTATCGGACGCAAGGCAGTAGAAATCGCAAAAGGCGCAAGCGTTGAGGTCAAAGGCACGGACATTATTGTGAAAGGCCCCAAGGGAGAGCTTCACGCGCAATTGATGCCCGGAATCGCCGTTGACATTGACGGCGGACTCGTGAAGGTGTCGCGCTCAAACGAGGAGAAGCAGACAAGAGCTTGGCACGGAATGACACGTGCGCTCATCGCTAACATGGTAACGGGCGTTACAGCAGGATTCTCCAAGACAATGGAAATAGTCGGAGTCGGCTGGAGGGCAGCTCTTCAGGGCAAAAAGCTCGTTCTCAACTTGGGCTATTCACACCCCATAGAGTTCACTCCTCCCGAAGGAATAGAGATTGTTGTAGAGAACCCCATAAAGTTCCACGTTCGCGGGATTGACAAAGAACTTGTAGGACAGACATGCGCTCTCATCAAAAAGTTCAGGCCGCCTGAGCCTTATCACGGAAAAGGAATCAGGTTCGAGAATGAGTACATAATCCGCAAGGCCGGCAAGACGGGGGCGAAATAATCAGCCATGAAGAAGAAAAGCAGAAATGATATGCGCGTCATAAGGCATGAGAGATTGCGCCGTACACTTTCAGGCACAGCAGAGAAACCCCGCCTTTGCGTTTTCAGAAGCCTCAAGAATATTTATGTCCAAGTCATAGATGATGACAAAGGTCATACCCTCGTGTCAGCGTCAACTCTGGACAAATCATTGCAGCCTGAATTGAAGGGGCATTGCAACGTTGAGGCCGCAAAAGTAATCGGGAAAGCCATCGCCGAACGCGCAAAGGCTAAAGGCATAAGCTCCGTAGTGTTTGACAGAGGCGGACATGCCTATATCGGTAAAGTTATGGCGGTAGCTGAGGCCGCCAGAGAAGGAGGGCTTGTATTCTAATGCCCAGAAGAAATGAGACAGAAGCCCAAGAATTTCAGGAGCGCGTAGTAGCCATCAACCGCGTCAGCAAGGTCGTTAAAGGCGGAAAACGCTTCCGCTTCGCAGTTCTTGTTGTCGTGGGGGACGGAGCTACCCAGGTTGGAACAGGAATCGGCAAGGCAAAAGAAATCGCCGAGGCTGTCCGCAAAGGAATCGAAAAAGCCAAAAAGAATATGGTATCGGTGAAACACGCGGGCAATACGATTCCCCATCCTGTTGTGGGTGAGTTCGGAGCAGCAAGAGTTTTGCTCAAGCCCTGCCCTGAAGGTACTGGAGTCATAGCGGGCGGCGTTGTCCGTGCAATTATGGAGCTTGGCGGAGTGAAAGACGTTGTAACCAAAGTAACTGGCAGAACGTCAAACGCAATCAACGTAGCCCACGCCACACTTGAGGCCATAAGAATCACAAGGACTGAGGACGAAATCATGAAACTCAGAGGTCTTGCCGGAGATGGCTCATCAGATGAGTCATTCGCTGGAGAAGCGGTTGTTACGGTAGGGGAGTGATTCACGATGGCGAAAATCAAAGCTAAATGGGTCAAAAGTGCTATCGGCTTCCCTGAGAGGCAGAAGCGCACGATAAAAGCCCTCGGATTCAAGAAGCTGAACTCTGAAGTGGAGCATGACGACACCCCGCAGGTTCGCGGAATGATTGAGCATGTGCGCCACCTGGTGAAATGGGAGGTTGTCGAATGATAACGTTACAGGATCTGCACCCCGTAAAAGGCTCAACGCATAAGGCCAAGCGTCTCGGTCAGGGCATTGGGAGCGGAACGGGCAAAACTTCCGGCAAAGGCAATAAGGGCGACAAATCAAGGACAGGCGGCGGAGTTCGTCCGGGCTTTAAGGGAGGACAGATGCCCCTCACCAGAAGAACACCCAAGCGCGGCTTCAACAATGCAAGATTCGCGAAGGTGTTTCAGGTCGTGAATCTCGGAACGCTCGACAAGAAATTTGACGCGGGCGCGGAAATTGACGCTGAGGCCATGTACACGGCAAGGGTCATCCGCAAAAAGGGAATCCCCGTGAAAATTCTCGCTGATGGTGAACTCACAAAGGCTCTCAAAATCAAAGCGGGGGCATTCAGCGCGGAGGCTGTAAAAAAAATCGAGGCTTCCGGCGGAACTCATGAGGTAGTGTAATGTTCGGGTCTCTGGGTGATATTTTCAGGCTTCCCGACCTCAAGCGCAGAATATTCTTCACTCTCTTCATTCTGTTCATATTCAGGCTCGGAGCATATATCCCAAGTCCCGGCGTTGACCGCGCCGCAATGGCAAGCCTCTTCAACACAGGCGGGGGAGTCATGGACTTCCTCAACCTGTTCTCTGGAGGGGCTTTGAGCCGTTTCGGGATATTCTCGCTTGGCGTTGCTCCGTACATCAACTCAAGCATCGTCATGCAATTGCTCGTGGTGATTTTCCCGTATTTGGAGAAATTGCAGAAAGATTCCACTGACGGCCACAAGAAAATAACTCAGTGGACTCGCTATGGGGCTGTTGTGTTCGCTATCGTTCAGGCTATTGGAATGACGGCGTGGCTTGGCAGTCTGGGCATTATGCAGGGCGGATTCTTGGACTGGGTGCTTGTTGTGGTTACGCTTGTTACGGGGTCAGTCGCTGTTATGTGGCTCGGTGAAGAGCTGACAGATCACGGCATAGGCAACGGAATATCCTTGCTCATTTTCGCGGGCATCGTCGCAAGAATCCCGGAGGCTATCCTCCAGACTTGGAGCATGGTGCGCTTAGGGTCATTGAGCGTTATCGCGCTGATCGTCGGAATCGTGTTGATGGTTGTGGTTGTGGCTGGGTGCATACTTTTGCAGGAAGGCCAGCGGAGACTCCCAGTTCAGTACGCAAAGAGGGTTGTCGGCAATAAGATTTACGGAGGACAAAGCACATTTATTCCACTGAAGGTCAACCAGTCAGGAGTCATACCGATAATTTTCGCTAGCTCACTGCTGATTTTCCCCTACACAATCGCAAATTATTTCACTGAGAGTTCTGTGGGAAGGTTCTTCAGCGCATTGTTCACGCCAAATAGCTTTTTCTACATCCTGTGCTATGTAGTGCTGATTATATTCTTCTCGTATTTCTATACGGCGGTCGTCTTCAATCCTACAGACATTGCCAACAACATGAAGAAATACGGCGGCTTCATTCTCGGAATCCGTCCAGGTCAACCGACTTCAGACTACATCACGCGGGTTATGGAGCGCATAACTCTTGGCGGAGCTGTGTTCCTCGCTGTTATCGCCCTCATCCCTAACCTGATGTCGTCAGTCCTCAACATTCGTAGCTTCTATTTCGGAGGGACAGCAGTATTGATTGTTGTCGGAGTCGCTATGGACACGGTGAATCAGATAGAAGCGCAACTGCTCATGCGCCATTATGACGGAATACTCAAGAAGTCAGGCGGGCGCAAGGGATTTCTGAGGGGTTAAGCTATGAGGCTCGTATTATTGGGCGCGCCTGGGGCCGGAAAAGGTACTCAGGCAGTTTTCCTCAAAGAACATCATAACCTCGCTCACATCTCAACAGGAGACATATTCCGGCGGAATCTCAAAGATAAAACTCCCCTCGGACTTGAGGCCAAAAAATATATGGATGCCGGGCAGCTCGTCCCTGACGATATAGTCATGAAGATGGTAGCTGACACACTCGCGGGATTCGGCGCGGGTGAAGGCTTCATGCTTGATGGATTCCCGCGTACGGTTGCTCAGGCAGAATTTCTTGAAGGCATCACGAAGATTGACGGCGTAATACTGTTCGCAGTCCCCGATGAAGCTATCGTGAAAAGACTCACAAGTCGCGCTGTGTGCAAAGAATGCGGGAACGTTACGAACATTCATGAGCATGACAAATGCCCGTCCTGCGGTGGAGAGCTTTACAGGCGCGATGACGACAACGAAGAAACCGTGAGAAACCGCCTCAAAGTGTTTCATGACCAGACGGAAGCCCTTGAAGATTTCTACAGGGCAAAAGGTCTCCTGCTTGAGATTGACGCTACCGGGATGCCTGAAGAAGTTTTTGCACGGGTAGTCGAGACGCTGAATCATGATTAAGCTGAAAACTCCTGAAGAAATCCAGCTGATGAGAATTGCCGGGCGCGTTACCGCTGAAGTGCTTGACATCATGCGCGAGGCCGTCCGCCCAGGCATCTCAACAGGGGAGCTTGACAGGATCGCGGAGGAACACATACGCAAGAACAACGGCATTCCCGCATTCAAGAACTACAAGCCCGCCGCAAACATGACACCTTTTCCCGGCACTATATGCGCTTCAGTGAATGAAGAAGTCGTGCATGGAATCCCGGCCTTTTCACGAATATTGCAGGAAGGCGACATTATCAGCGTTGACGTTGGAGCGTATGTGAACGGTTATTGCGGGGACGCAGCTTGCACTTACCCTGTAGGCGAAATCAGCCCCGAACGTATGAAGCTCCTCAAGGCAACAGAAGAAGCTCTCAATAGAGCAATAGCTCAAGCTCTCGCAGGCAATACGCTGGGCGACATCGGACACGCTGTTGAAGGCTATGTTAAGCCGCTCGGTTTCGGAGTCGTCCGTGATTACACAGGACACGGCATCGGCAGGAAAATGCATGAAGCTCCGCAGATACCGAATTACGGCAGAGCAGGCCAGGGAATGACCCTCAAAGCCGGAATGACCATAGCTATTGAGCCTATGATTATGGCAGGGCGCGAGAAAGTCAAAACAGGCTCTAACGGCTGGACAGTCTCAACAGTTGACAGATCTGACGCGGCGCATTTTGAGAGGTCAATAGCTGTCCTTGAGAGCGGGCCGGAGATTTTGACACCGTGGAAGAGTTTTCTGTAGGGCAGGTAGTCATTTCACGGCAGGGCAAAGACGTGGGACTCGAATACGTTGTGTCAGGGTTAGGCTCTGACGGACGAATTTGGCTCATAAGGCCGCCAAGGTTCAACGTCTCCAACCCAAAGAAGAAAAACCCCCGGCATCTTCAGCGAACATCAAAGCACGCGGGTAATTTGGCAGAATACATAAAGGCAGGTAAAAACATTGACGCGGGATATTTTCACAGGAGTCTAACGGATGGCGAATAACTCCGGCAAAGAGGACGTAATCGAGGTAAAAGGCGTTATAACTGAGCCATTGCCTAACGCGATGTTCAGGGTTGAGCTTGAGAACGGTCATAAGGTTCTGGCTCATGTCAGCGGAAAAATGAGAATGCACTTCATCAGGATTCTTCCCGGCGACAAAGTGCTTGTAGAAATCTCCCCTTACGATCTCACAAGGGGCAGAATCATATACAGATACAAATAACACAGGTGATAGACAAATGAAAGTAGGGCCTTCAGTAAAGCCTATATGCGAATTTTGCAGGGTAATCCGTCGCCATGGAGTCGTGCGCGTAATCTGCTCACGCAACCCAAGGCACAAACAGCGCCAGGGTGTCAGGAGGTAATCATATGGCACGTATAGCAGGAGTAGACCTCCCCAGAGATAAAAGGGTAGAAATCGGTCTGACGTACATTTTTGGAATCGGCCTCAAGACATCGCAGAAGATTCTCGCGGCCACAGGCGTAAACCCTAACACACGGGTAAAAGATCTCAGCGAGGAAGACACTCAGAAGCTCCGCCGTGAAATCGAAGACAACCACAAAGTCGAAGGCGATTTGCGGCGCGAAATCTCGATGAACATCAAGAGGCTCATCGACATAGGATGCTACAGAGGACAGCGGCACAGGCTCGGACTTCCCGTAAGAGGCCAGCGCACTAAAACTAACGCAAGGACGCGCAAAGGACCAAGAAGAACTGTAGCCAACAAGAAAATGGCCACCAAGTAAGGCAGCATAACAGGAGGTAAATCAAAAGTGCCCAGAAAAACAGCTCAGGCCAGAAAAGGCAAGAGGAAAGAAAAGAAGAATATCAGCTACGGGGTCGCGCACATATATTCCACGTTCAACAACACAATAATGTGCATAAGCGACAGAGCCGGGAACATAATCACGTGGGCTTCGGGCGGCAACGTGGGCTTTAAGGGTGCGAGGAAGTCAACTCCTTTCGCAGCACAGATGGCCGCGGGGCAGGTCGCAAAGGGAGCGCAAGACCAGGGCGTTACGGAAATTGACGTTGTCGTCAAAGGACCGGGGCCAGGCCGTGAGAGCGCAATAAGAGCCTTGCAGAGTGCCGGACTTCAGGTCAACCTCATCAAGGACGCTACTCCCATCCCTCATAACGGTTGCAGACCTCCCAAAAGAAGACGCGTATAATCAAATTTTTCCAGCAAGGAGAGCTTTGGTTTGGAGAATACCAGATTTAAAGTTTATTTCGAGGAAAAAACACAGGATTACGGCAGATTGTGCCTTGAGCCTCTTGAACGCGGGTACGGTGATACTCTCGGTAACGCGCTGAGGAGGCTTCTGCTCTCATCAATAAGCGGGGCAGCTGTTACAGCCGTGAAAATTGACGGGGTTCTTCACGAGTTCAGCACGATAAAGGGTATACGCGAAGACGTTATAGAGATTCTCATGAACCTTAAGCGCATTCCCATAAGGGCGAAAACTGACAAAGCTGAAGTGAACGCTGACGGCTTCAAGATTATCACGCTTGATACTGATGACCTTCTCAGAGACAAGCCGGATTTCTTCACGAGGGCGGAAAACCCTGGAGTCATAACCGCAAAAGATATGCCGTGGGATAATGACTTCGAGTTTTTCGGGGATGGCGTTTTATGCACTCTTGAGCCGAAAGCTCATTTGCTCATGGAAATTTACGTTGAGCAGGGAGTCGGCTATTTGTCCGCTGAACGTGAAAGACCCTCACAGCCCCCGTTACCTGTTGACGCTATGCTCGCGGATGCTATTTTCTCGCCAGTCAAGCGCGTGAACTACACCATTGACCAAGCCAGAGTAGGGCAGAGCATTGACTACGAACGCCTGATCCTTGAGGTGTGGACAAATGGAGCTGTATCACCTGAAGACGCTGTGCGTAAGGCCGCTGAAATCGCAGAGGAATATTTCGGACAAATAGCTCAGACTGTAGGAAATGCGCCGGAAATCCCAGCACCAATACAGCAGCCAGTCATAACAGGAACAACTCCGACAACTACGACAACAACCACAACAACAACAGGAGTAATTCCGCCACAGACACAAGAGTCTGAAGAATATTCAGAGCATCCGATACATGAGCTTGAACTCTCAATCAGGAGCGAGAATTGCCTTCTCAGAGGAGGCATTCAGACAATAGGAGACCTACTCCGCAAATCACGCGATGACCTGCTGAAAATTCGCAACCTCGGCAAAAAATCGCTCAAAGAAATTGAAGACAGACTCACAGTACTAGGATATGAGCTGAGTCCTTCAACTGAACCT
Source organism: Synergistaceae bacterium (assembly GCA_017448685.1). Taxonomy (GTDB): domain Bacteria; phylum Synergistota; class Synergistia; order Synergistales; family Aminobacteriaceae; genus JAFUXM01. The sequence goes on along the minus strand of JAFSKY010000160.1, from coordinate 31,893 downwards.
GCTGAGGGAAATACTGAAGCCCCATCAGAATCACAGGAAGGGGAAAACGAACAGGATTCAGCGAATGAGCCAGAGCAGGACGAAGAAACAGATACACAGGAAGCAGAATAATTCAGGAGGTGAAAATTCAAATTGAGACACCATGTTGACCACAGGACACTCGGACGCTACGGAAGCCACAGAAGATTAATGCTCGGAAACATGGCCGCAAGCCTCTTCCTTAACGGCAGCATCACAACAACCGTAACTCGCGCAAAGGAACTCCGCAGAGTCGCCGAAAAACTCATCACTCGCGCTAGAGGCGGAAGCGTCCATGACATACGCGTAGTGTTCGCGAAAATGCCACACAAGAAAGCAGCAACTAAGCTGTTCCAGGAAATAGCCCCCAAGTATCAGAGCTTCGACAAAGGCGGCTATACACGCATCATCAAACTAGGAGCGCGCAAAGGCGACGGCTCACCCATGGCAGTGATTGAACTTGTTGAACGCGAAGAGAAGAAATAATGACGCGCCGTTAATCCGGTTGCAGTCTGTTTCATTCTCATACAACGCAAAAAATACGGGACGTGCTTTAAACCGCGTCTCGTTTTTTGTTACCAGAGGTGAACGGGTTGCGATTTTAGGCCACAATGGGAGCGGTAAATCAACACTTACGAGAATTATGGGCGGACTCTTAGACCCTGACGAAGGAGTCTGCGAGATTAACGGCAAAAACATTCAGGATATGCCATTCAGGGAATTACGCGGGACTGTCGGCATGGTGTTTCAAGACCCAGAGAACCAAATTGTTGCGGCTATGGTTGAAGATGACGCTGCGTTTGCGCCGGAAAACCAAGGGCTTCCCCCCGATGACATTCAAGCACGTGTTGAGCTTGCTCTTGCTGAAGCTGACATGATGCACAAAAAAGACTCTCCCGTCTCGGCGTTATCGGGTGGCGAAAAACAAAGACTCGCACTCGCTGGAGCTTTGGCCGCTGATGTCGAATGCCTCATACTTGACGAGCCTACAGCAATGCTTGACCCACAAGGAAGACTCACTGTCGAAAAAGTCCTACGTTCACTCCATGAGGATGGCATGACGATTTTGCAGATCACACACCAGCTTGAAGCAGAAAGTTTCAGCGACATAGACAAAATCATAGTGTTGTCGCATGGGGCTGTGAAATGGGAAGGCAATACCGGCGATTTCTGGAACATGGCCGGGGATTTGGGATTCGAGTTGCCTGACAGCATACGATTCAGGAAGTGGCTTGACGTTCACGGCATGAATTTTCCTGACAGCCTCGCAGGAATTATTCCTACACCACAAAATCATTCAAGCGGGAAAAATACAGGCGCAGAAAAATATATCATTCAGCACCTCTCATTCAAGCATGACGAGAAAAATAAAGCCCTCACAGACATATCAGCAGAAATTTACGCGGGGGAATGGCTCTCGATTATAGGCAGGACAGGTTCAGGGAAATCAACGCTCGTTCAGCACCTTAACGCACTGTACAAGATTCAGGAAGGGCAGATTTCGCTTGACGGCAATCCACTTCCGCAAAAGGGTGAAGGATTAACCGAGTTGAGACGCAAAACAGGACTCGTGTTTCAGCACCCAGAAGACCAGCTGTTTTCGCCAACTGTCAAGGAGGAATTAGCGTTTGCGCCAAAAAACGCAGGCTTCAAAGGGAATGAGCTTGACGAGGCAATAATTTACGGACTCGAATGCGCCGGACTCGGACGTGATTTTCTGGAACGTAATCCCGTCGCGCTCTCTGGCGGTGAAAGAAGGCTCGTTGCTATTGCGTCTGTGCTGTCAGCTAGGCCGGAATGTGTCGTGCTTGATGAGCCTTTAGCCGGGCTTGACGCTCACTATCAGCGGATAATCCTCGAAATGTTAGGGCGACTCCGCAATGAGGGGAAAACCATCATCACAATCACTCATGACTTGAACACAGCTCTGAAATACAGCGACAGAATATTGATACTCAGGGCGGGGGAAAAAATCTGCGAAGGAAGTCCGCGTGAGGTCATTCACCCAATCACAGAGTCATTACCCCAAGAAGCATGGCCGGAAGCGTTGAGATTATCGGCGGAAATTCGCACGGTCAACCCAAATTTCCCACTCGTGTATGACTATGACGAACTCATAGCCTTATGCGGGGCATAACACATTCAACCACTCACAGTATATAATTTCCTCACAGGCCGGGGCGCAAAAACAAATTCACCCCGGCAAAATTTCATCCCTCACACAGGAGCAATCACAATGTACCTCACAAACATAAACCTGGGGCAGTATATTCCCACAGGCTCATTCATTCACAGGCTTGACCCAAGAGCAAAGCTATTCTCTCTGCTCATGATAATATCCGCCGTATTCCCAACACAATCAATACCCGGTGCTGTCATGTGGGCTGTAGCTTTAATCCTCCTCATAGCCGCGTCAAAAATACCCTTCAAGATAGTTGCCATGTCCGCAAGACCGATATTGTTCCTCGTCATATTCACGTTCATATTCAACATAATAGCCGGATATTTCAGCAAAGGTGATTTTCTCAGCGCGATTAACACAGCCATATTCACAGCTTCAAGGCTGCTCATACTCATGCTATTTGCCGTAATGTTGCCACTGACAACAGCACCGCTTGAACTCGCTGACGGGATTGACGCATTGTTGAGTCCGCTTGAGAGATTCAGATTCCCGGCTCATGAATGCGCAATGATGATTGGAATGGCATTACGATTCATCCCGCTACTTATGCAGGAAACAGACAAAATCATGCGGGCGCAACTCTCACGGGGCGCAAGATTGGATCAGGGAAATATATTCCAGAGGGCAAAAGCATTCTTCCCCGTGCTGATTCCGCTAATGGTGATAATTTTCCGGCGCGCTGATGAAGTCGCTACAGCTATGGAGGCTCGCGGTTATGACGGCAAATCAGGACGCACAAGAAGAAAGCCACTAGTCTGGAAAAAGTCTGATACCCTCGCCGTGTGTTTGGGCGCAATTATCGCAGGGATATTCTTCATGTCATGAATTACTCCGCAACATTAAGCTATATCGGCAAAAACTATTCAGGCTGGCAGGTTCAGCCCGATTCTGTGAGCGTTCAGCAGGTCATAGAGTCTGCGCTGGCCAAAATCGAAGGTTGCCCAGTGAGGATTACAGGTGCAGGGAGAACGGATAAAGGGGTAAACGCTTGGGGGCAGGTCGCATCTTTCAGCATGAGGAAGGATATTGCCCCGGACAAATTACGCCTCGCCGTGAATTTCTACCTTCCTGACGACATTCGCATAATGACAGCTCGTTATGTCCCTGAAGGATTCAACGCAAGATATTCGGCGGTATCACGGGAATATAGGTACTTCGTGTATCATGGCCGTGTATGTCCGCCAATGCTGCATAATTTTGTGTGGCACAGAAAAAGCGGGGTTGCATGGGACATGAATCTTGCGCGTGAGGCTTGCAGAATGATTCAGGGGAGGCATGACTTCACCGCGTTTTGTCGGGCTGGTGAATGCCCTGATGACCCTCACAGGACGATTGACGCTCTCAGAATACGCAACAAGGGCAATATCTCAATCATCACCGTGAAGGCGCAATCCTTCCTGACAAATATGGTGCGCATAATCGTGGGGAATATTGACGCGGTTGCAACAGGGAAAAAGAGTCTTGCGTGGCTTGATGGGTTATTGGCCGGGAAAGGAAGAACTGAGTCGGCCATGACCGTCCCGGCCTGCGGGCTGTGGTTCTGGAGGGTCAACTACGATTGAGACTGCCTCAGCTCATCGCGAATCTTCATGAGTATGCGCCCCAAATGATTCTCGCCCTCGCCTGTTTTGCTGTCAACGCCCCAAAATTTGTCGTGCCAGTGATTTCCCTCGACAAGCTCACAGTCGCCAGTAGCGATTAGTCTGGTTGCGAGTTCGGGATTCTGCGTGAACTTGGCGCGGATTATCCCCTCCATGACTCCGAGCTTCACCGCGTCCCAATCTGGACGGAGCTTTATTTTCTTTCCGGCTTTCTTGCTGTCTGCGGATCGATATTCCGTGAAGGCTATGCGGTCTTCATCGGTCATGCACTTTTGCGCCTGAAATGCCGCCTCCGAGCTTCCGTAGGTCAACCCTCCGAATGTTACGGGAGCTTCGTAGAAGTTGCTCAGAAATTCATACTCACCACGAAAACGCGTTATTGCTTCCGACATGATAACAGCTCCTTTGATTTTTGCGTATGATATATTATGCCATGAAAGGAGGCTTTCACGAATGAGCAAATACAACATTGAACGCTTTTTGCCGGAACAGGAATATGATTACCTCACAGCTTTCAGGGAAATGGAAGCAGGCCACAAACAAAGCCATTGGATATGGTACATATTTCCGCAACTGAGGGGACTGGGTACAAGCCACATGTCAAAAACTTTCGGGATTCAGGACATCAACGAGGCAAGAGAATATCTCGCTCATCCCGTGCTGGGGCCAAGACTGATTGACATTACGCAGGTCATATTGAATGGTGATGGCGATGATCCCGTTTACCTCATGAACGGAAAAATTGACGCTATGAAGCTGAGATCATCAATGACACTTTTCGCGGAAATTTCGCCGGAAGGTTCTGTGTTTCATAGGGTGTTGGATAAATATTTCGGCGGGAAAAAAGATAGCGAGACTCTCAGGCTTCTTGCAGGGAAAAATCACGACTCAAAGCACAATTCTGCCGACATCCCATCATAGCCGCATACAGTCTCAGGGAATATAGCTTGTGCGTTAGGGAGGTATTCAGCCGGGTCTGTTACGGATTGGGAGTAATGAGTCAGCCACAAAGTTTTCACGCCCGCAAGTTTTGCTGTTTCAGCAGCGTGTGAGAACGTCATATGCCCACGCGCAATTGCCTTCCCCGCCTCAGAATCCTTCCCGTATGTAGCCTCGCATATGAGTAAGTCAGCTCCCTTTGCGCCGTCAACAACTGAGTCGCACATGGCCGAATCCCCTGTGAACGCAACTTTAAGCCCGCGCCTTTCATCCCCGATAACCTCTGCGGGCAAAACCTCTCTTCCTCCCACAAAAACGCTTTCACCCCTCTGCAACACCTTCCACATATGCACAGGGACTCCGAGCTCTTGCGCTTTCACGGGGTCAAATTTTCCCGCCCGCCTCAGAGTGAATGAATACCCTTGAGCTATGCACCTATGTTGAGCCGGGAATGACGACAACATAGCCCCATTAGGCCAGCCCGGAATAATCTCGCGTAACCTCACTCCCTCATGCGGAATTTCTACGGGCAATACCTCGAACCCAAGCCCCCCGATAAGCTCCATCATTGGCCGCAATATGTCATTCAACCCTTCTGGCCCGGCAATGTATATAGGCTCAACACGTCCAGCACTGTACATTGTCTGCAAGAGTCCAGGTATGCCGAAAATGTGATCTCCGTGATAGTGAGTCGTCGCTATCATGTCCGTTTTCATGAGGCTAATACCTGCCTTCCTCGCGGCTGTTTGAGTGCCTTCACCGCAATCAAAGAGGATTGAATGCCCCCCGCATGTGAGGAACATTGACGACAAAGCCCGGTTGGGTATAGGCAAAAGCGCCCCTGTACCGATTAACGTTATACCTATCATGATTCCGCCTCCGCAATATATTTCATGGCCTCGCGCAACTGTTCAGCCTTCGGGAGTCCTGAGAGCCTCAATGTGTGCGCAACCCTCAATGCCTCCCCTACAAGCCGTCCTTGCTGGACTCCATGCTTCAGAATATCACCGCCCGTAACATGTGGCAGTCTCATACGCTCATGATACAGCCTCAGCATGTCGGAATGCGAATCACCTGCGAGAATCTCAGACATTAGCGGCAAATCTTCGGGGCATTCTGACGCGTCAAATATCTGCATGTATGACAGTTCCGGCGAATCTTGCGGCATTGTGGCGAGGGTATGACCGAGTCCGGCCATGTTCATCACGTAGCGTGTGAGGTGAATATCGTTCGTGAGGCGTGAGAGGAATCGCGCAATATCATCATCCGGCCAGCCATGACAGAGAATAGCAAGCATGAATCCAGAAGGGTATGATGACTTATCGCGGACTCTTGCGGCCATGTCGAGAATGTCAATGTCAGCGTTCACGGCCTCAGCAAACCACCCGGATAACTGTTGCATTTCCCCAAGCACGGCGAAAAATCGCGAGGGGGATTCAGTCTTCGTGATTGCGCTCTCAAGCTCAGCATATACACGTTCAGGGGCAATCCGTGATGTGTCAACAGATGAACATATCCGCATAGTGTCAGCGTCAACCGTGAATCCCAATGAGGCCGAAAATCTCGCAGCACGTATAACCCTCAAAGGGTCAATGAGGAATGTTGAGTCGTCAACACGCCGTATAATGTGGTCGCGAATGTCGTCAATCCCGCCGAAAAAGTCAAGTATTTCCCCCGTCAAAACATCCTGCATTAGCGCATTCATGGTGAAGTCTCTGCGTTTTGCCGCGTTCAAATATCCCGTGAAGGGGTCAATTTCGCCCGTTGTGAGTGAGCGAGGAAGGACAATATCAGCATCGTAATGACGCAATCCCAATACGCCAAAGCTCGCGCCCATGCTGAGAGGTTCACCAATGCCGCCAAGAATCTCAATGAGCCGTGATTCTGTTACGCCGTGAATCTCTATGTCTATGTCTTTGCTTGGACGGCCTAATATTTTGTCCCTCACATAGCCCCCAACAAAGAACGCCCGCCCCCCGGCATCACTTACAGCCTTTGCGATTCGTGCGGAGATTGCGAGGTCATTGGATGTTGCGTTCATGATGATATTTCGCGGATGAAAAATTCGTTGAGGGAGTTCCAAGTTTTTGGGGATTCGTTGAGCGTGTCAATATGTGCATGAATCCTGCTCACAGACTCATTCACGAAGGCTTCAATGTCGTGCATTCGGGGAATGTCTGATTTCTCGGAGGACTTCATTTTTTCGGCGAGAATGTTTTTCACAGAGGGCATGAGATTTTGAGGCAGGAATTTTTCCATGAGGCTGGCGAAAAGCACAGGAGGCGGAGAGTCATGTTCCATCACCCACAAACACGCCAGCACAGGACGCAATATATATAGATAACGTTTCATTCTGACGGATTCGCCCTGAAGGTAATTGCGTGTGTTGCTGTCGGCCATGCTCAAATAGTGGTGGAGCATTCTTGACGGCGAGAAATATTCCGCTAGAAGTGGCTGAATCCTGGCGGAAAAACCGTTATCCCGGTAACATATCGGCGAGGCTAGCCACTCAAACAATGTAGGATTCGACTTGTGTAGGAGACGCAACGCTTTGGGCAAATCCCAGCCGCTAACGTCCCATGTATCATTTACCGGCAATTCTATAACGTCCCGAAATGAGTCAAGCCTGAGATATTCTGACTCTTGGCGCATGTATATGAATCTCACGTCAAAATCGCTGTCAGGTGACTCAAATCCCCATGCCCGGCTTCCAGATTCGGCGGCGTAAAGTACTGTTACTCCCTTTTCGCGCTCAATCTCTGAGAGTTTTTCCGGCGCAAGGATATTCATCTCATTCTGTGTCATAACATATCTCCCCATAAAAAATGAGAACCCCGAAAAGGTTTCAGGATTCTCACTGGTTGTGTTCTCTTGCTAGTTGTATGAAGTTACGTAGTTTGTTGCAGGAGACCTTCTGATACTACTCCTTTACGACGTTGGCAGCCTGCGGGCCCTTCTCGCCGTTGACGATGTCGAATGATACCTTCTGCCCCTCGCTGAGCGTCTTGAACCCCTCGCCCTGAATCGCGCTGAAGTGGACGAATACGTCCTTGCCGTCGTCTACGGTGATGAATCCGTACCCTTTGCTTTCGTTGAACCACTTTACGGTACCCTGTGCCATGAAAAAAAAGCCTCCTGAGTAAATGTTAATGTATTGAATAACGCGCTAAAGCAATGTGTAACGCGCAATGTTGATAAGTTTACCCGCTTGTTTGCGTAAGGTCAAGCGCAAAAAGATTCTAACTCATGGTATTTTTTGCACAATAAAATAAATTTCAGGGTATAATGCTTTTTACACACATAACATAGCTGAATGGAGCAAAAACAGAAAAAACAGCTAAGTAGGTGTTAGGAAAATTGCTAAGGGCAGTGAAAATTAGATTACATCCCACACCTGAACAGGAGATATTATTCTGGAAAAGCGCAGGAACAGCAAGATGGGCATATAACTTTTATCTTTCTGAAAAAGAGCGCGTCTATCATGACTACCTGAGCAATGGCATGAGTGGTAAGAAGGATATTACAGGGAGTGAAGTCAGGAAGTATATCAACAACGTACTGAAACGGACAACACACAAATGGTTATCCGAAGTCGGGAGCAATGTCATGAAGCAGGGAGTTCGTGATGCTGAGGAAGCGTACCAGCGATATTTCAAGGGATTGTCAGGTAAGCCACGTTTCAAGACAAGACGCAGAAGCAAAATTAGTTTCTACGTGAACTATGAGACTTTGCAACGAATGCCGGGCGGATTTCGCAGTGAAAAACTTGGTTTTGTCAGAACCTCAAAGCCCTTGCCTAAAACCCGTAAAGGGCAGAAATATTCCAATCCCAGAATTTCATATGACGGCAAATATTGGTATTTGTCAGTTGCATATGAAGCCCAAGAAGAAGCCAAGCCAGAATTAAGTGATGTAACCATCGGGATTGATTTAGGCGTTAAGGATTTGGCGATACTTTCAGACGGGAGAGTCTTCAAAAATATCAACAAGACTCATGAAGTTCGCAGATTAGAGAAAAAACTCAAACGTGAACAGAGAAAAGCGTCTCGCCGTATCAGGCAGAATATTAGAGGGTATGACCAAAACCGCCGTCCGATATGGAAGCGTCCGTTGAAAGAATGCCGGAACTTAGAACGCCAAAACAGGAAGATAAGGTTGCTCCATAAACGGATAAATGACATACGAACCCACTATTTACATCAAACGACAAGAGCGATAGTGAAAACCAAGCTATCGCGTATAGTCATGGAAACGCTGAATGTAAAAGGTATGATGAAGAACCGTCATTTGTCCAGAGCAATAGCATCACAGAAATTCTATGAGTTCAAGCGTCAAATGCAGTACAAGTGTGAGGCATTAGACATCGAACTTGTAGAAGCCGACAGATTTTATCCAAGTTCAAAGACATGTTCACGGTGTGGGCATATCAAGAGCGATTTAAAGCTGAAAGACCGTACGTATATATGTCCTGAATGTGGGTTAGTGATAGACCGGGATTTGAACGCGGCAATCAACTTAGCAAATTATAGAGTTTAAGACAGTTCACAATCAAGAACACTTAAACATGTACCTATCGCTACTAGGGAATTAAAGCCTGTGGAGAGCTACACCAAACGAAAGTAGCTAGCAATATCGGCAAAATCGGGTTCGATGAAACAGGAAGGCATATCGCGAGAGTGCCACAGTATAAATAGTATAAAATTGTACATATTTATCGTAGCGGAGCTTGCATGACAGGCTGAGAGGGAATAACCGTATTCCGACCATCATAACCTGATCCGGATAATGCCGGCGTAGGGAACTTCACAGAGCTTTTCACGCGCAGACTCCCCAAAAGGAGAAATCACACGCAATGTTATCCACATGCCTCGAAAACGTAAGGGACAAATCTCCCCTCGTCCACAACATAACGAACTATGTTACCGTCAACGATGTCGCCAACGCGATATTAGCTTGTGGCGCAAGTCCAATCATGGCCGATGAACCCGATGACGCATACGAAATCACCGCGATATGCAACGCCATCAACATCAACATAGGCACACTCAATTCACGTACGATTGAGTCAATGTTCAGGGCGGGCAAAAGAGCAGCGGAATTAGGACACGCAACACTCCTTGACCCAGTTGGCGCAGGAGCAAGCTCACTCAGGACAAACACAGCCGTCAATCTCATGCGCGGAATCAAATTTGACGTTATACGCGGGAATGCCTCAGAGATTAAGACACTCGCGCTAGGGTCGGGGAAAACTCGCGGTGTTGACGCGGACAAAGCAGACTCCGTGAACGACTCAAACCTCGCATTCATGGCCGGATTCGTTCGTGATTTCGCGAAATCGTCAGGGGCTGTTGTGGCTCTCACAGGCGCAATAGATCTCGTTGCGGATTCTGAACGCTGCTATGCAATCCGAAATGGACGCGCTGAAATGGGACGCATTACAGGAACGGGCTGCATGTTGTCGGGAATCATGGCCGCTTTCATCGCCGCTAATCCGGGCAATGTCCTTGAGGCCGCTGCTGCTTCTGTGTGCATGATGGGCCTTGCGGGGGAAATAGGTTACTCGAATTTGCAGGCTCATGAAGGCAACTCGACATACCGCAACAGAATCATTGACGCGATATATAACATGACGGGCGAAATCTTAGAGAGGGGCGCGAAATATGAAATTATCGGCTGAAACTCTGAGGCTTTACGCTGTAACCGACAGGACGTGGCTTAACGGTCGGACTCTCGGTGAATGCGTAAGGGAGGCCATTTCCGGCGGGGCAACAATGATTCAGATTCGCGAGAAAAACCTCGGCTATGAGGCGTTCAAGTATCAGGCACTCGAAATACAGAGAATTTGCCGGGAAAATCACGTACCCTTCATCGTGAATGACAATGTGAATCTCGCAATCGACATTAACGCGGACGGAGTCCACACAGGCCAGGAGGATATGAGCGCGGAAAAAGTCCGTGAGCTTATTGGCGCGGGGAAAATTCTCGGAGTCTCTGTGAGGACGGCTGAAGAGGCAATACTCGCTGAACGTAACGGCGCGGATTATCTCGGAGCAGGGGCTGTCTTTCACACTGGATCAAAGGATGACGCTGTAGACATTACGCACGAGGCATTAAGGGAGATATGCGCTTCCGTGAAGATTCCTGTTGTTGCTATAGGCGGGATTAACGCGGGGAATATACACATGCTTGCGGGGAGTGGCATTGAAGGTGTCGCCGTGATAAGCGCGATTTTTGCGGCAAATGATATTCGGGCTGCGGCGAGTGAATTGCGTGGGCTGTCAGAGAAATATTCCGGCCATGACGCTTGAAGGGGCAATATTTGACGCTGACGGGACATTGCTAGACTCCATGCACATATGGCGCGAATTGGGAACGCGTTACCTTCAGAGCCTCAATATCACGCCGGAGGAAGGGTTATCACGCAGGCTTTACCCCATGAGCTTGGAGCAATCATGCAAATATTTGAGGGAACATTACAGCCTTAGAGATTCTGAGGGCGAAATACAATCGGGCATTCTCGGAATCATTGAGGGCTTTTACCGTGATGAAGTCATCCTGAAAGACGGCGTTCAAGGATTCCTTGAGGGATTGAGGCGCAAGAATATCCATATGGTGATTGCCACGTCAGGAAATAGGGAGCTTTTATCGTCAGCATTGGAACGCAACGACATAGCCGGGTATTTCGATGAGATATTCACATGCTCTGAGCTTGCCACGACAAAACATGAGCCGGATATATTCATGGCCTGCGCTGAATATTTGCACATGAGGCCGGAAAATGTCGGAGTGTTTGAGGATGCGTTATTTGCGGTTGAGGCGGCTAAACGTGCTGGATTTGTCGTTATCGGTGTAGCAGACGATTCAAATATCCATGAGCGCGAAATGATACGGGCAACAGCAGATTACTTCATCGAAAATTTCACAGGAGGCATTACACAATGAAAGTGGCACTGACTATAGCGGGTTCAGATTCTTCCGGGGGAGCTGGGATTCAGGCGGACATTAAAGCCATGACGATGAACGGCGTTTACGCGATGAGCGCGATTACAGCGTTGACGGCGCAAAACACTCTTGGCGTTTCGGGAATAATGGAGGTTACGCCGGAATTTTTGCGGGCGCAGATTGATGCTGTATTCACCGACATATACCCCGATGCGGTCAAAATCGGAATGGTGTCAAGCTCCGGCCTTATACGCGCAATATCTGAGGCATTGAGGCACTACAACGCACGGAATATCGTTGCAGATCCCGTAATGGTCTCGACAAGCGGCGCAAAGCTCATCACCGATGACGCAGTGAAAACCCTCGCTGAAGAATTATTGCCACTCGCAACAATCACGACTCCGAATATCCCGGAGGCAGAAATACTCTCAGGCATGAAGATTAGCGGACGTGATGACATGGAAAAAGCTGGTGCGAAAATCTGCGCTGATTACGGTTGCGCGGTTCTCGTCAAGGGAGGCCACAATGTGAATGACGCTGATGATTTGTTGTGCGATAAGTCTGGGGCGTTCACGTGGTTTCATGGCAGGCGTATTGACACACACAACACTCACGGAACAGGCTGCACACTCTCAAGCGCAATTGCGGCGAATCTGGCAAAAGGCTATGAGCTTGCTGACTCTGTGAGGCTGGCAAAAGAATACATTTCCGGCGCATTAGGGGCAATGCTGGATCTTGGGCAGGGTTGCGGGCCGATGAATCATGCGTTTGATTTGGCGGGGAAATTCGCGGACAAAAAGAACATTCGCGGAATCCTCATGGCCTCAGTTGCTGACATTTGGCCGGAATACAACAATCACCCGTTTGTGAAGGGCATTGAAACAGGCACTCTTGACCCTCAAAAATTCAGGCGGTACATCATTCAGGATTATTTGTACCTCAACGAGTATGCAAAAGTCTTCGCGCTCGGAATCGCAAAGGCAAAAAGCCTCGATACAATGCGCCTGTTCTCATCAGTCATTGAGGCAATCGCAAACGTTGAAATGAACGTGCATAAAGGCTACATGTCCCGGCTTGGAGTAACTCAGGAGGAATTAGACTCAGCCTCAAGGGAGCTGGCGAATCTCTCGTACACCTCCTACATGATGAGAGTTGCATATGATGAGGGCGAGCCGGAAGTTTTAGCGGCTATTCTGTCGTGTGCGTTAAGCTATGAGGACATCGCGAAAAAAATCGTCAGCAACAATCCCGACTCCGTGAAGCATGACTTATACGGCGCATGGGTACGCACATATTCAGGCGAGGAATATTGCGGGCTGAATGACATTCTAACCTCATTCCTTGAACGTTCAGCGGAGAATTACACGGCCTCACAGGTGAATCATCTCGCGGAGATTTTCCGGGAATGCTCGCTCTATGAGATGGGATTCTGGGATATGGGCTGGGCTGAGTAATGCGCTGGGTAATCATTGGCGGCGCGGAAATACGGAATTACTCCCTCATACGCTCATACTTCAGGGCAGATGATTTCTTCGTGTACTGCGATTGCGGATTGAAACACGTCAAGGAACTCAAAGTTTCTCCCTCACTCATTATAGGCGATTTCGACTCACATCCAAAGCCACAAGACTCGCGTAACGTAATCACGCTTCCATGCGTGAAGGATGACACTGACACGATATTTGCTGTGAAGGAAGGACTCCGGCGTGGATATGATGAGTTTTTGATGGCGGGCGTAACTGGCGGGCGTGAGGATATGACTCTGGGGAATATTTATGCCCTCATGATGATTGCGGAAAACGGCGGGCGAGGAGTCATTGCGAGCGACTATTCAGAGATGAGCATAATCACGGCTGGCGAAACTATGAGGGTAAAATATGGCTGGCGATGCTTCTCACTGCTGAATATTTCGGGAGTCGCAAAGGGAATCACAATCACGGGCGCGAAATACAACCTTGACGGGGGAGAAATATCCCCTGAGTTTCAATACGGCATAAGCAATGAGGTTTTGAGCCGGGATAATGACGCAGTAATCTCACTTGAGGAAGGGTGCTTGTTGCTTGTGTGCGTAAGGTGAGACATTCACGAGAATAACTACATTCCCGCCGAAGCCTTGAGACTTTCAACGCACAGAAATAGCCAGTCTTCTCCGCAAATACGGCGCAAAGTAACTTCCCGCCTCAATCCCAAATGAAACGGAGATGCAAAATTGAATGACGATGAATTTCTCGCGCTGTGTGAATATGGCGAGGCCGAGAAAGTTGAAGAGGCTTTGAGGAATGGCGCAAACTCAAACGCAAGGAACAATGACGGCTATACAGCTGTAATGCTCGCGCTTGACTCTGAGACAACAAGAATCCTCATTGAACACGGTGCTGACGTAAACGCAAGGGACAATGACGGCAGAACAGCTTTGATGATGGCGGGCGACTCGGAAATCGCAGAAATTCTCATAGGTGGCGGCGCGGATGTCAACATGAGGGATAACAGAGGCTTTACGGCTCTTGATTGTGCGCATGGTTACCCGGACATAGAAGACCTCCTGCGTTATTGTGGCGCAAAATAACCCATCCCGGTCAACAGCATGGCCGGGAAATCTCACTTCACAGCTTCCGGGCCTCTGTCCTCCATGTTGAAGAACACAAACTTGAACCTGCACAAATCCTCATCCTTCTCGTTCACAATATCAGCGTCAATGTAGAATATCCGTCTTCCGGCCTTCCTGACTTTTGCCGTGCATATGAGCTTCTCGGCATTCCTTGAGCCTCTCAGGTAATCCACATGCCCATTGACCGTAACGCCATAACCCCCCGCGCTGATGAAAGCGACTCCGGCTGTGTCATCAGCCATCGTGAAGAGGACTCCGCCGTAAGGTATTCCGTACGGGTTGAAGTGGTACTCTTGAAGCTCAAGCTCACTCACAGCGACTCCATCCTCAACTTTCACGAACTGGAAGCCCGTCTTATTCTCAATATCGCTCCTTAGCTTGTGCAAAGCCTCTTGGTTAATCTTTATGTCGTCTGACATTGGGGATAAATTCTCCTTGATGTGAAATATTCGGTTAATGCTCCTACGTTGCCTAAAACGCCGCTTTACTCTGCGAAAAATCAACATGGCACGGAATGTTTCAGGCATGTAACACAGCAGGTATTATACAGCCAGATTTGACAAAAAAAGAATTTCCCTGTACAATTCCCCCCCGTTGGCGCAAAGTTAGAAAGTTTGAAATATACAGAATATTTTGAAGGTGTTAATATGGTTGACGAGAACGGAAGAAGAAGAGCGAACAATCTCATACTCGACACGGCTTTACGCGATTTCTACGCGGCGGCAGATGCGATGCACCTCAGCGAAGGCTTGATCCAGATACTGAGCTACCCTGAGAGAAGAGTTGACGTTTCAGTGCCTGTTACGCTTGATGACGGAAGCGTGAAGGTGTTTCAGGGCTTTAGGGTACAGCACTCGACAGCGTTAGGGCCGTCAAAGGGCGGTATACGTTACGCGCTTGACGTAAGCGGGCAAGAATGCGAAGGACTCGCAATGCTCATGACGTGGAAATGCTCGCTTGCCGGGATTCCTTACGGCGGCGGTAAAGGCGGAATTTGTTGCGACCCTACCCACATGTCAAGAAGCGAAAAAGAACGCATGTCCCGCACTTTCGGCGCAAGAATCGCTCCCATTATAGGCAGATGGTCTGACGTTCCCGCGCCTGATATGTATACGGGCGGTCAAGAAATGGTCTGGATCATGGATACGATATGCAAGATGTTGGGACATTTTGAGCCTGCAATGCTCACAGGAAAGCCCATAGATTATTGGGGGGCTCCCGGAAGAACTGAAGCAACAGGTAGAGGACTCGCGGCATGTGCATTTGAGATGATGAGGCTGAAAGGTCTTGACCCCTCAAAGATTACGGCGGCGGTTCAGGGCTTCGGCAACGTCGGAAGCTATGCGGCGAAAATCCTCAACGAGGCTGGCGTAACAATCGTTGCGATAAGCGACACGACTGGAACATACTACAACCCCAAGGGCATCAACATTGCCAAAGCATTCGAGTACATGAACACGAATCCCGGCCAAAGAGGGCGCAAGCTGACAGGTTTCGAGAAGGAAGGCTGCGAGAAGCTCCCAGGAGATGACATCATCGGGCTTGACTGCGACATGTTCATACCGTGCGCGGCTCAGGGAGTTTTGAATCAGGATACAGCCGGGAAACTCAAGGCGAAATACGTCTTTGAGGGCGCGAACAGCCCTACCACGCCTGAGGGTGAAGAGATACTGAATGACAAGGGAGTAATCGTTGTTCCTGACTTCCTCGCGAACGCTGGCGGCGTTGTCGGCTCATATTTCGAGTGGGCGCAAAACTTGCAGGGGTTCACGTGGACTGAGGATGAGTACAATCAGAGGCTCGTGAAGCTCATGACGGACAATTTCGGGCGCGTTTGGAGCTACGCTGAGGATCACGGCGTTACTATGAGGCGTTCGGCATATACGGCGGCGATAAAGAGAGTCGCGGATATTGTAGAGCTTCGCGGAGTTTACCTGTAGAAATCATCCCGCAAAGATAATTTTCCATTCGCAAAGAGCCTCCCTCCACAAAAAGAGGGGGGCTTTCATTATGCTTTACAGCGGATATTCCCCCGTGAACACCTCAACAGCCGGGCCAGTCATCCAGCACGTATTATCACCGTCAACGTTTATCACCAAATCACCGCCGCGCAAATGCACAAGCACTTCATTGTCCAGCCTCCCGGAGACATAGCCAGCAAACGCAGAAGCCGTTGACCCCGTTCCACATGCCATAGTCTCACCTGAACCGCGCTCATACACCCGCATATTGATTTCCCGCCGCGAAATTACCTCTATGAACTCGCTGTTTATGCGCTTGGGGAATCTCTCGTGAGTCTCAAAGTACACTCCTTCAGCCGCGAATTTCGAGTCCGGCCATGAATGTATATCGCTTATCGCGGGATTCTCGTCCGTGAAATATACAGCGTGGTCATTACCTACGTTGATACCGATGAATTTCAGCTCCATTCCGTGAACGGTGATATTGTCGGGAATAGGAGTCGTTGCTGTGCCTTTGCCCATGTTCACGCGGACTGACTGCACTTTGCCGCCCTCAACTGTGAGTTCAAGCTCGCGCATTCCTACAGGCGTATCAATCGTGAGGGTTCTTCTGTTGGCGGGGATTAGGCCGTGATCGTAGACGTATTTTGCGACACAGCGAATCCCGTTGCCGCACATTGTGTCGGAGCTTCCGTCAGCGTTGTAGAGTTGCATGAACGCGTCAGCTTTTGGGGTTGGGAGGATGAGTATTAAGCCGTCAGCACCGATTCCCTTGTGGCGGTCTGAGATTATTGGGGCGAGTTTTTCGGGGTCATTCACTTTTTCCTCGAAGCAGTTGACGTAGACGTAATCATTTCCGCAACCGTGCATTTTCGTGAATTTCATTGCGTATTCTCCTTTGTGTGTGATGGGATAAGATTATCCCCCCGCATGTTCTTGACACATACAGGGGGATTGCGGGTTTTGGTGAGGGATTACGAGCTGAGTCAGCAATGATTGAGCGTTTTTGATGATACAGGCACATAGACTTCCAGATTATGTTGCGCTGTGGGATTTCCTTGCTCAGCAGACAATCTGTACCATTTCAATGCTTCTTTGTCATCCTGCTCCACGCCTTGACCGAACTCATACATGACTCCAAGATTGTTTTGCGCGTAAACATGCCCTTGCTCAGCGGCTTTGCGATACCATTTTGCGGCCTCTTCGTAATCATGCTTCACATTTTGGCCTAACTCATACATATAGCCTAGGTTAAATTGTCCGAATACATTTCCCTGTTCAGCGGACAATCTGTACCACTTCATTGCTTCTTCTTCATCTTCTGTAACGCCTTGACCGATTTCATATAGGACTCCAAGGTTGTTTTGCGCTATAGCATGTCCCTGTTCGGCAGCTTTGAGATACCACATGGCAGCCTCAGATTTATTCTGCGGAGTCCCTATACCTTCATCATACATACATCCAAGCACAAACTGCGCGTCAATGTGTCCATTCTCTTCAGCAGCACGGCGAATCCATTTCAGAGCTTCAGCGTAATCCCTTGGGACTTTTTCACCGCTGTAACACATCAGCCCCAAAGAGTATTGAGCTTCCGCATTGCCTTTTTCCGCGCTCTTCCTCATTTCGTCAATTGGAGTGTGTGTAATGTAACTCCATGTCGCATCAAGTAGCTTGCTTATGCCCGATTCAAGAGTTGCCTGGCCTGCGTCTAACAATAACATGATGATACGCGCCTCCTTAACGCCGCCACGATTCACCGAGCATCTTCAAGCCCTCTTGCGCATCTTTATGCCCCTGACGAGCCGCCATCCTCAGCCAGATTACAGCCTCCTTGCGATTCTCCGGGACTCCTTCACCGCGTCCGTACATTATCGCCAAATTGTATTGCGCATTGGCATCTCCACTAATAGCCGCTTTCATGTACCAGTCAAACGCCCGCCGTAAATCACGCTCTACTCCGTCCCCGTTGTAGTACATCAAAGCGAGGTTATATTGTGCGTCAGAGTTGCCATGTTTAGCCGCCATTGTGTAAAGTTCTGCCGCTTTAGCCTTATCCTGACTCACTCCATCGCCAAGCCTGTACATTTGCGCCAAGTTGTATTGCGCTCTTACATGGCCGTTATCCGCCGCAATCGTGTACCATTTCACAGCCTCTCTCATGTTCAGATTTACGCCTTTACCTGTGCGGTACATATTCCCCAGCTTAAATTGTGATTCGGAGTCGCCATTCTCAGCTTTCTTCTGCAACCTGTAATTCTCCGCAAGCCCGAACAAAAACGCCCCTCCAAATGCAAACGCCTGAACTCCCTGCGACATTACAGCCGCGCACACAATCACCGCAATAAACGCCTTGAAATTTCTGCTCATGTCAAAATCTCCTTCCATAACAATAACAGCTCCGAAGCTATTTGCGCCCCGAAGCTACCGTGTTCGTTCTGTGATTTACCGTAGTGCGCAAGAAGGCTACCACTTCTTTAAGTGTGAGATGAATTGCGCTAAGTAAAATTAAGAGTGTTATAATTTTCATTGTTGAATAACTGGAATAAAAATAAATTCCGACAACAATATGTAGTTTAACTTGGTACCTACGGTGCGTAGGAAACCTTGGTTTCGAGCCATAAACGCCTTTGGAGAGGACGTAAGACTTTGGCATAACATCGCGAAGCAACCTCGTTGAATTAGGAAGCCACTAAATCCGCAAGGAGCGATAGCTCATTGCTTAACGTAGCCTTCTCCTGATTTGCTCACGCTGATTATTCCGGGAGGTGTTATGTGCATTCCGGCAATGGGTATGTTTTTCCACGCCGCGAAATCAAGCAGGAATTTCCTCGACTGCACAGCCTTCACAGGGTCAACGTCATACCTTACGGCGATTTCAGGGTGAGGGAGCTGAATCTCTGGGAAGTGCATAATATCCCCGGCGATTATGAGCTTCTCGCCCTCGCATTCAATGAGGAACGCCGTATGCCCGGGAGTATGTCCAGCCGTGTCAATCGCCCTCACTCCCGGAATAACCTCATCGCCCCAGCGGAAAAGGTGTACCCTTTTGCCGTAAAGCCCCATCGCAGAAATCACTGGCTCATTCCTCGCGACATTGAACCAGTAATCAGTCTCATATTCTGACACGTACACTTCAGCATTCGGGAAGGTTGGTTTGCCGTCAGCGTCAACGAGTCCGCCGAAATGGTCAGGGTGAAGATGTGTGATGAGAATCGTATTCACGTCTTCGGGATTGATTCCGTTTACCCTGAGTTGCCCGGCTATGTGGCCATCTCTGAGTCCCGCGTCAAAAAGGACTCCTTGCCCGGCAAATTTCACGTAGAACGCAAGAATCTGACTGGGCATTTTCCCGCCGGGGTAGTACTGATTCTTGAGGGCTTCCGGCGCGTCAATGAGCAAATCCGTATCACTTTGGCCACGTGTGTCAACGAGGGATATGACCTCAATCACTCCTGCAAAAGCTGACGAGGCCATGAGGATGGAAATTATGAGTGCGCAAATTATCTTGGTCATGGTGATATTTCCTCCTGCGATAAAAATTTTCATGCGATGAATTATAATAGCCAGCAAACTTTTTAGGGAGGAATTTATTTTGCGGAAATTAAGCGCAAGACTTTTCTCGGCGTTAATCCTCGTCGTTCTCATTTCGTCAGCATCATTCGCAGCATCACAAATCACTCGCCAGACATTTCCCCTTGAGCGCAACGGAATCAAACTTCACCTTGAACGTATGAGCGTTTCTTCAGGGGATCACAGGCCATTGCTTATGGTTCACGGACTAACGTATTCTTCGCACGAGTTCGACGTGAATTATCGGGATTACAGCCTAGCAAGATTCTTTGCTCGCAGGGGATTCGATGTGTGGCTTCTTGACATTGCGGGCTATGGACAGTCGCAGGAAGTTGAAGACGGTTTCATGCCCAACTCAGATTACGCGGCTGAAGATATTGCTTCGGCGGTGAAAGTGATTCTTGAGTCATGCGGGGCAAAACAGCTTGATGTTCTCGGCTGGAGCTGGGGAACTGTTACGGCGGGAAGGTTTGCGGCAAAATATCCTGAGCTTGTGCGCAGGCTCGTGCTTTACGCTCCAATAGTTGCGGGACTGGCTGAAGTGGAAGTTACTGCACCTTTCAACCATAACACGTGGCTTCATGCGGCAGGAGATTTCCAGGTCAACGCGGATAAGAGCATAAATTACAGCATAACAGAGCCTGAAGTGGTGAATGCGTTTCAGTCAAACTGCTGGCGTTACGACAAGGACTCAAGCCCTAACGGAGGACGCAGAGACTTGCTTGTGTCGCCGGAGAAAAGGTTAATCCCCACGGACAAGCTCACGATGCCAGTGATGATTATTGCGGGTTCAAAGGATGATTACGTCTCACCAAAGCTGTGCAAGGAGGCGTTTGACTCCCTTCCCAACAAGAACAAATCGCGCCTCGAAATCATTGACGGTGCAGCACATGCCATGATGATGGAGAAGCCGTATTACAGGACATTCCGTAGTAAGGTGATGAATTTCCTCCGGGCAAAATAACTTGACGCAGGGAAAAAAAATAGTATAATTTCTTCTCGTCATGCCTCACCCTTTCAGTGCGGGGGTGGCGGAATTGGTAGACGCGCAAGACTAAGGATCTTGTGGCCAATTAAGTGCTGTGGGAGTTCGATTCTCCCCCTCCGCACCATTAGATTACAATAATCCCTCTGGTTCCCCGCCGGAGGGATTTTCGTTGTGTGTGGGGAAAATTGTTGCGTGAATGTGAGAACGTCGGCATAAATGGGAAATCGGAATCAAAGCGACAAGTTAAGCGCGAAGGTCAAAATATCGACGTAAATAGAGAATCTGAGTCAGTGCGGCAAATTCAGCGTGAAGGCAAAAAAATATCCCCCCGCTCTTTCACGGGAGGACAGGAATTTTCACGCAATAACCTTACGGCAAAATCTCCAGCCAATAACCATCCGGATCTTGTATGAAGTATATCCCCATGTCGTGATTCTCAAAGCATATGCAGCCCATTTCGCTGTGTAGCTTTTGCGCGGAATCGAAATCATCAGCCCTGAATGCAAGGTGAAATTCCTCCTCGCCAATGTCGTATTTCTGCGGATGATCATTGAGCCACGTCAATTCAAGCTCGAAATCTGACTCATCATTCCCAACGTACACTATGATGAATGAGCCGTCTGGGGCTTCCTTGCGCCTTTTCTCAGTGAGACCGAGTGCCTCCTTGTAGAACTCAAGCGACCTGTCAATATCCTGAACGTTATAATTCTCGTGAATCATCTTAAATTTCATGGTGCAACCCTCCTGTTCATTTTTGCGAATTATATTATTATACACGCAAAACTATATTTCAATCTCGCTTGCGGCTTGTGGCATTAGATAGTTTCAGGGCTACGTATTTTTGTGATATAATGCACAAATCTCAGCAATAAGGAGGTTGACGGAAATAAAAATGTGTGCGTATAATGATTTCGCATTTCGCATTTCGCATTTCGCATTTCGCATTTCGCACTAGCTTAGTCTATCCTTTCATCCTTTCATTAAGTACCGTTTCTACCGTTGGCTATGCTCAAGAAGCAGGGAGGTCGGCGGCATGAAAAAGTTTCTCCGCAAGATAATTCCCTCCCCCATCTGGAATCTCCTCAAGGCCACTAAAAGGTTGTGCAGAGTTCTCATAGCAGAGACAAAAATACTGTTCCACCTGCCATTGAAGAAAAAGCGCGACATGCTTGGCTTCAGGTTTCATGTGTCGGAACACTGCAACCTCAATTGCAAGGGATGCAACAACTTTTCCCCACTGGCCGAGCCTGAGTTTGTTGATGTCGTCGAATTGAAGCGGGATCTTGCGAGGCTGAGCGAGATTTTCGGGCATAAATGCGAATATATTTACCTTTCAGGAGGAGAGCCGCTCTTACACCCGGAAATCAAAGCCATAATGAAAATTGCGCGCGAGAATTTCCCGGACAGCGATATCTCAGTGTTCACAAACGGCATTCTTCTTTCACAGCAGGATGATAGCTTCTGGAAAGCCTGCCACGACAGCAGGGTGAATATAATTGCCTCCGCTTACCCCATCAATATAAATGTCGAAGCTGTACGGGAGACAGCAGTGAAATTCGGCGTGAGCTTCAAATGGGCATGGGGTGAAGATGAAAGCCAGCATGACAAATTCGCGGTTGAGCCAATAAACTTGAAGGGGAATAGCAGAATCAAACACAACTTCGCTCTATGTGTAAGGGCCAACAACTGCATCACCTTGCGCAAAGGTCGCCTCTACACATGCACATTTGCCCCCCATGTGAGGCACTTCAACAGATATTTCGGCCAGAACGTAGCCATAACTGAAGCCGATTCCGTGAATATCTATGACGATAACGTTACAGCAGACATGATTCTTCAGAGAATGGCAGAACCTATACCCGCCTGTAGGTATTGCAACTTGGACGCGAAAATAATACAGTGGGGCATAACGGAGAAAGACATAAGCGAGTGGGCGTAAGACAAGGCCGGACTTGAAACAGTGAGTCCGGCTTTTTTCGTCGCTATATGGTAAAATAAATATCGCATAAATCAATAAAAAGGAGGTTGACATAAGCGAAAATGTGTGCGTATAATGATTCCGCATTCCGCATTCCGCATTCCGCATTCCGCATTCCGCATTCCGCATTCCGCATTCCGCATTCCGCAGTAGCTTAGTTTGTCTCGATGTCAGGGGAGGTTTCAATGCCTAACCCTGTCAGAGCGTTCATCAACTTCAACAAGAAATGTTATTTTGCCCTCCTGAAATTTTTTCCCAACACAAAATTCAGCATATACACTTATTACCGTGAGCAAGTGAAAGCAAACCTCCGTGACGAAATTGTGATTCTTGACATCGGCGGGGGAAAGCATTGCGCCTTTGCGGAGGAATGCAGAAAATTCGATGGCGTAAAAATTATTGCGCTTGATGTGTCATCTGAGGAGCTTGAATACAATCATGACGCGGACGAAAAAATCGTGGCGGATATAGCTTCCGGTGCAAGAGTCCCGCTTGATGACGCTTCAGCAGACCTCGTAACGTCATCTTCAGTGCTGGAACATCTGCATGATCTTGACAGCGCGGTTAAGGAGGTAAGCAGGATACTCAAACCCGGCGGAAAATTCATCAGTGAGCTTCCCTGCAAGTTTGCGCTTTTCTCTGTGATAAATCAGATGCTCCCTAACTGGCTAGCTCGCAAAATTCTGTTCTCGATTTTCCCGGAAGTAAAAGGCTTTCAGGGCTTCAAAGCGTATTATGACCGTTGCTATTATCCCGCGCTGAAAAATTTGCTGTCAAAACACGGATTCACTCATGTGGATTTCAGGTTCAGTTATGGCCAAGCTGGGTATTTCTCGTTTTTCGTGCCGTTCGCGCTAATTGTCATGCTGTGGGACTTCCTGATGTATATTTTCCGCGCAAAGACTCTAAGCTCATATGTATGCTTCACTGCGGAGAAGGCTATGTCAGAATATACTTCACAGCCTCAAATATAAGCCTGTGCAGGTAATATAACTTGCTCATGCCGTATTTCTTGTAGATCCCGTAAATCTCATCGACTCTCTTTTTCGCCTCACGCAAACTTTTCTGCGTACTCATCCCCCCGAATGTGAAGTTGCTTATCACTTTGTCGAGGGGGATAATTTTCTTCCCGTCAAGATATACATGCGTCGCGAAGTCAAAATCATCATGCGAGTTCGTTAGGGGATAAGGATATTCCAGCAACGTCTCACGTGAGGCAAAAGCAGCCGGGTGGCACCAATGCGAAGTCGTCCAGAGGAGTCCACGTCTGGCATGTTTGATGAAGTTCCCTGCCCCCGTAATCACATTCAGGCTTCCCCACGCAAGCGCGTAATGTTCACGCTCGTACAATTCCGCCATAGTCTGAACCGCATCAGGCTCGTACCAGTCATCCGCATTTATCTGCCCGACTATTACGCCATTAGCCAACCTCGCGCCCTTGTTGAGAGCGTCATACATTCCTTTGTCAGGCTCAGAGATTACACGCATTGACCTTCCCGGCCGCGAATTGAAGCCTTCAACATATGACCTTGCTATATCGGCTGTGTTGTCCTTTGACGCTCCGTCAAGCACTATATACTCTATGTCGCTGTATGTCTGATTGATTACGCTCTCGATTGTCCGGGATATTGTTGACTCCGCATTGAATGAGACTGTAAGCACCGTAATAGGTATCATATTCCTCGCCTCACGCCATAATATATTTGGCCATCTCGTAGGTAAAACGCTGAATCCAATAAAGCCTGCTGAACCCGTAACGCCTATAAATCATGGATATGCATTTCAGCCTGTACATAGCCGCCTTAAAGCTCTTTTTCGTACTCATTCCACCGAAGGAAAAATTTGTGATTAGCTTGTCGGTTACGGAAAATTTCTTGCCATTCACGTAGCACCACGTCAGAAACTCGAAGTCATCCGCAAAACACTCACAGGCATAAGGATGCTCAAGCAGAGTTTGTTTCTCCGCAAACTGTGTTGTGTGATGCCAATGTGTTGTTGTCCATAACATTCCCGGAAGCCTAGCACTTTTCTTTATGCTGCTCCAACTCGTATGAAGATTCACAGTTCCCCAGCCAACATTGTATTTCTCACGCTCATATAATTCCGCCATAATCTGAATCGCGTCAGGTTCATACCAGTCATCAGCGTTTATCTGCCCAACAATCACGCCATTAGCCAACTTTGCGCCCTTGTTGAGAGCGTCATACATTCCTTTATCTGGCTCAGAGATTACACGCATTGACCTTCGAGGCCGTGAGTTAAACCTTTCAACGTATGACTCCGCTATTCTGGCTGTATTGTCCTTTGACGCTCCGTCTATCACTATGTACTCAATATCGCCTTCATATGTCTGCGCAATCATGCTCTCAATCGCTCGTGATATTGTCGCCTCAGCGTTTAGTGAGACCGTAAGCACTGTAACAGGTATCATTCGCTTTTCACCTCTTGGGCGTGATTATAACATTGCGGCTTCTTTGGACTGTTGACTTTTTCATGACCCTCTGCTAATCTTATCCGCGCTAAATTCTAATGGCAGTCATTATATGTGAGTGCTAAGACCATAACAGGAGGTGAGTTTATATGACAGAAAGACAGTTAAGCATAATCCTCGCGGTAGTCTATGAGTACATCAAGACAGGTGAGCCAGCCGGATCGCGTACAATCGTCAAGAAATACATACGCGGTTTCAGTCCCGCCACAATCCGCAATGAGATGGCCGACCTTGAAGAGATGGGGTACTTCTATCAGCCACACTCATCATCAGGAAGGCTTCCAACAGCAAGAGCTTACCGTGTGTATGTTGACTCCGTAACATCAAGGGCGCGTAATCATCTTCACATTGAGGACATAAAGCGCGAAATTCTCGGCAGTCGTAGCGGAATTGAAGACCTCCTCAACCACGTAACTCACCTCATGGCCAGATTGACGAATTGCGTTGCTGTTGCGGCTGTTCCAGGGCTTGAGGACGCTGAAATACGCCACATTGATTTGATGCTCATGGGGGGCAATAACGTACTTGCGCTCATCGTGCTTAAAGGGGGATTGGTTCATCATTCGCAGTTCACGCTACCTTATGACGTTGACGCTAAAACGCTTGAGGAATTGAGCAGGCGCATCAACACAGTAGCGGGGGGGCATTCTTGGAGCGATGTCCGCGAGATTCTGTATCAGTACGCGCTATCAGGGCTTGAGGACGCTGAAGCCTCATGCAGGGACGCTATAAGGGAGCTTGACAGGTTTCTTACGGAGCAGAATTACAGGTTTTTCAGCTCAGGCGCAAGGCAGATTTTAGGACTCCCGCATTTTCAGACGTTATCACGGATTCAGGCAGTGTTGAATCTCTTGGAACAGGAGAAGCCCCTCGCCCGAATGATTGAGAAATGCCGTGAAAGCAAAGCCATGAATATCTCTCTCGGCGAGGAAAACGAAACCGAGGGCATGGAAGATAGCGCAATGATACTCATTCCAGCGAGGCCAAGACAGCAAAAGGCTGTGTTAGGGTTAATCGGGCCATTGAGGATGGATTACGAGAGGTCTATCAGCGTTCTGGAGAGTGTTGCGGACGTGCTAGACGAAGATTCAACGAGGGAGGTGAAATGAAAAGTGAATGATGATGACGAGAAATTAGAGGCGACGCAGGAAGAATCAGAATCACAGCCGGAAATTGAAGAGGAT
The DNA here is from genome assembly GCA_017448685.1 of Synergistaceae bacterium. Classification (GTDB taxonomy): domain Bacteria; phylum Synergistota; class Synergistia; order Synergistales; family Aminobacteriaceae; genus JAFUXM01. The sequence continues at coordinate 5,431 of JAFSKY010000160.1, read as the reverse complement.
GAAAAGCAGAAAGAAATAGACGACCTCAAACGCCAGCTCAAGACTAAGACAGCGGATTTCTACAACTTCAGGCAGCGCACAATCAAAGAACGCTCCGAAACCAGAAAACGCGCCCAAGAAGAAACTATCACCGCAATATTGCCTGTACTCGATAACTTGGACAGGGCGTTGACAGCAGGAACTGAGGACGCAATGAGCATCCTGAAAGGCGTTGAGATGGTTCAGCGTCAATTCATGGGAGTGCTTGAGGGACTCGGCGTGAGCGTCATAAAGTCTGAGGGCGAAAAGTTTGACCCGTCTATTCATGATGCTACCGGGACAGAAAAAACGAATGACCCGGAACTTGACGGCGTAATCATTCGGGAAATCCTCAAAGGGTACAGGACAAATGATAGAGTCTTACGCCCTGCAAAAGTCATAGTAGGGAAAATACAGTGAGTAGTGGGTAGTGGGTAGTGGGTAGCAGGCATAAACATTAAGGAGGAAATATAATTATGGCAAAAGTAGTAGGAATTGACTTAGGGACGACAAATTCATGCATAGCAGTTCAGGAAGGCGACCAGACAACTATAATTCCCAACAATGAGGGCGCACGCACGACTCCTTCAGTTGTGGCGTTCACGAAGGACGGCGAAAGGCTAGTAGGCCAGCTCGCAAAACGTCAGGCCATCGTCAACGCAGACCGCACAATCATGTCAATCAAGCGCGAAATGGGAACGAATTACCGCGTTACAGTTGATGGGAAGAAATATACTCCGCAGGAAATCTCCGCAATGATACTCCAGAAGCTGAAGAGGGATGCTGAAGACTATCTTGGCGAAACAGTTACGCAGGCGGTTATCACTGTACCGGCGTATTTCACTGACGCACAGAGGCAGGCAACAAAGGACGCTGGCACAATCGCAGGGCTTGAGGTGTTGCGCATAATCAATGAGCCTACAGCGGCTTGCTTGGCTTATGGCGAGAATAAGAAGGATGAGCATAAAATCCTCGTGTTTGATCTCGGCGGAGGAACGTTTGACGTTTCAATTCTTGACGTTGGGGAAGGAGTGTTTGAGGTTCTCGCGACGGCTGGCGATAACAGGCTCGGCGGTGATGACTGGGATAACAGAATAGTTGAATGGATGACAGCTGAGTTCAGGAAATCGGAAGGGATTGACCTCTCAAAGGACTCAATGGCCATGCAGAGACTCCGCGAGGCAGCAGAGAAGGCAAAAATTGAACTCTCCAACATGACCGAGACAACAATCTCATTGCCATTCATCACGGCGAATCAAACAGGCCCAAAGCACTTGGAGATGAAGCTAACACGCGCAAAGTTTGAGGAAATGACAGCTGACTTGCTTGACCGCACAATCAAGCCAACTCAGAGAGCGTTACAGGATTCAGGACTCAAGGCATCAGAGGTCGACAAGATTCTTCTCGTTGGAGGCTCAACGCGTATGCCTATGGTACAGAAGAAAATCGTTGACCTTCTCGGCAAAGAACCCACAAAGGGCATCAACCCTGATGAATGTGTTGCAGCAGGAGCAGCCATTCAGGGCGCAATCCTCAAAGGCGACCACAAAGACATAGTGCTTGTTGACGTAACGCCGCTCACTCTTGGGATTGAGACACTTGGCGGAGTCATGACGAAGATGATTGAGCGCAACACAGCAATTCCCGCGCAGGCTTCTCAGGTGTTCACGACAGCCGCGGACAATCAGCCACAGGTTGAAATCGCAGTGTTTCAGGGTGAGCGCCCTATGGCAAGGGATAACGTTCAGTTAGGGCAGTTCACGCTTGACGGAATCGCGCCAGCTCCGAGAGGGATACCGCAAATTGAGGTTACGTTCAACATTGACACGAACGGAATATTGAACGTTTCAGCAAAGGACAAAGGTACAGGCAAAGAGCAGAAAATCACGATTCAATCCTCCAACCTGAGCAAAGACGATATAGAGCGCATGAAGAGAGATGCTGAAGACCACGCCGCCGATGACGAGAAGAAACGCGCAAGTGCTGAGGCCAAAAACGAAGCTGACGCGGCAGTGTTCCAGGCAGAAAAACTCATGAGGGATTTGGGCGACAAGATGACTCCTGAAGAGAAAGGCCGTGTGAACACGAAGATTGACGCGTTGAAGAAAGCTATTGATGGCAACGATGAGTCCGGCATGAAGTCGGGCAAAGATGACCTCATGCGCACAATGCAAGAGTTTGGCGCGAGGCTCTACCAGAATGCCGGGCCGGGAGCGAATCCCAATGCAGGCGCGAATCCCGGCGGGCATCCCGGCAATGATGGTGATACGGTTGATGCGGAGTTCAGCGACAAAAACTAGTGTGTAGTGAAATAGTGTGAAGTGAATAGTGAGTCCCCTGGTGAAAAGGCCAGGGGATTTTTTTATGCGCTCAATTCCTCAGCACATTTAGTTTTCCTGATTCTGAAAGGGAAAATACTGTGTCATATTCTGGCAGCGAATCAGGCGTGAAATCAATATGTGCATCATCGCTCACATGGTTTATTGTGATTTTTGTCCTCCAGCCCCATACGGACTTGAACCCAATACCGTTAGCGAGGCCATGCCCCATAGTGTATTTGTACGTTGCGTAACCGTAGCGCGGAATATCCTCAATGAAATACACATATGCTTTTGCCGGAGTTCTGCGAAAATCCTGCGCGTGTTCCACAATGAAGTTATGTACTCCTAGCGTGTATTCATGCATGACGCAAATCTTATGCCCCGATGATAGAATCATACATGCGAACATTGCCACAAGTATTGACCTTCCGAACCTGCTCCGCCCTCCTGAATGTAATATCACGCCCAGCATAAGCCCTATCATGAATGTCATCTCATACGCTGTTGCTTCCGAATTGTACCCCATGACAGCATAAGGTGATGAGATATACCCGGCACTCACGAACAGCATCACAAGCCCCGTGAAAAGTTGCCTGTCATGCCTGAAAATATAGCATATTTTCATAGCCACGAACCCAAGAAACACAGCACTGATTATCCCCGTGATTATGATTATGGGAATGTTGCGGGGCTTCAGGAAAATCGCGAGGCTGTCAAGAGCAGTGGAAGCTCCGCCTATTATGATTGAGTAGTTGCGGATTATGTGTAGAGGAGAAAAATTTAGAGTATACCTTCCTGTACCGTCATCAGTTTCAGCACCAAGCACAAAGCCTCCCATGAAATAGAATCTTATGCCGAAATACAGAATCATTCCAGCTATGCCCACAAGGAAATACACAAAGTTATGTTTCAGTGTAGAAGAAAGACTCTCGCCGCTCATGATTGAATATGTAGCGTGAAGCATAACAGGAGCTATGAACCATACTATGCCGTTCTCTTTGACCAATGTCGCAACTAAAGCCAGCAGAAGCCATAGCATAAGGAATCCGCTTTTGCCAGTCATGCGTGCCCTGAAGAAAAAGAATGTCGCTGCCATCCCGGTTAGGATTGCCCATACTTGATTGATGAAGTCTGAATTGGTTACGGTGCATACAATGCAGGGGGACACACAGAAATACAACGCACCCACGAGCGAACAATTTTTGTTGCCAGTCAGCTTTTTCAGGACAGCATACAGTAACGCACAAAGCAGAAAATGCCCCATTAGGATGACAAAATGATTCACATACGGGAACAAATACGGCGCATACCCTAATCCGTATTCGATTAGCCTATCGAACGGTCGCCAGAATGATGCAGTAGGCTTAAGGCTCTCAAGCAGATTCATTCCCGGCTTCGGGGCAGCATAATAAAAATCATCATGAGCCGGATAAATCATGAACATACACACATACGCCACAACAGCAGCATATACCGCGAAAATATAACGGAATTTCACGCGCTTCAAGATTCGTTCCTCCTATCAGAAATTTCTCACGGCGATTACATACAGCACATAAACCGTAACCGTAATCAGAATTGGCTTCTCCTTGTAGAGTGCTTCATCAGGGCTTCCTCCTCCGCGCTTGACGTGAACAACATATAGGTAATAGAACACCCCATAAAGCACAAGCGGAACTGTCAGCGACATTGCTCGGCTGTTTTTCGTTGTGCTATCCATCGTGAATAGGGCATAACTCATGATTAGGGCTGAAGTGGTTATGTTCATCATCCTGTCTATAAGGTCAATGCTGTAATCCTTCAGGACTTCGCGCCCCTCCCGGAGTTTTTCCCCTGAAAGCTCATAACGTCTTTTCCCAAGCGCAAGGAACAATGACAGGAACATTACGCACAGCAAAAACCAAGCTGTCATCTTCACGCCGCATGACACAGCCCCAGCTACAGCCCTCGCCACGAATCCATATGCCACTGTCATAACGTCAACTATAACGATATTCTTCAGCCTCGCCGCGTAAAGAACATTCAGCACCACATACGACAATAGCAGGCAGAAATATTCACGGCTCAATGCGAACGCAGACACAAGCGAGAACGCAAGCAAAATCGCAGAAACAGTAAGGGCATATCCCGCGCTAAGTTTCCCGGAGGCTAACGGCCTTGAACGTTTTTCCGGGTTAAGGCGGTCTTTGTCCATGTCGAATATGTCATTGATGATGTAGATCCCGCTTGAGGCCATGCAGAATGACGCGAACACAGCTGACGATATGAGAAAATCTGAAAGGGTGAGCAGGCTTCCGTTGAACAGGGGGGCGGAATACACAAGAAGATTCTTTGTCCATTGCTTAACGCGCATTTCCGACAACATGAGAGTGAGTTTTCTCTTCATGGCCGGGACTCCGGGTAGGTAGGTATTGTATTCTGCGGAAAATTCTGACAGTATATTAGGCTAGTGCTGTGCTGTGCTGTGCTGTGAGTGTACAGCCGCAAAACCATGATGTCAAGCCCTTTCTTGAATGGATTTCAGCAATTATATCACAGGAAATTTCATCCCCGTTTTACGTTTTATGCGTATATATCCCCTGCATTTCTCATCCTCAATAACATACAATATCCCCAATCCCAAAATCACAACTGGAGGCGTTCACCATGAAGGCAAAAGCGTTTATTGTCGTGTCCGTTCTCATACTTTGCATGTGCATTCCTGCCCTTGCTGAGGATTTCTACATGCGCAAAGATGACGTTTGGACGGCAAAAGATTTCACGTTCCACACAGGCGAGACATTCCCGGAAATCAAGCTCGGCTATGTTACTCTCGGAGACCCCAAGAACCCCGCAGTCCTCATCCTTCACGGCACAACAGGCTCTGGCGCGGGAATGCTCAATCCCAATTTCGGCGGTCAATTATTCCTTGAAGGCCAGCCCCTTGACGCGCACAAGTACTACATCATACTCACTGACGCAATCGGCACGGGAAAATCCTCAAAGCCCTCCGACGGACTCAGAGCCAAATTCCCCAACTACAACTATGATGACATGGTGCTTGGGCAGTACAGGCTTGTTACGGAAGGACTCGGCGTGAAACATTTGCGCGT
>JAFSKY010000159.1 GCA_017448685.1 Synergistaceae bacterium | reverse complement strand
CCCCCCCCCCCCCCGTAAATTATACTGACTTTTGCGAAGATTAGCCGCGTCTTTTTTCCGCCAATCCTCACACATGGAATTATCCTGTAAAATATTCCCATCCCAATCACACAGGAGGAACTATCACCATGAAGAATATTTTTGTTGCGGCAATAATTCTCGCTGTCATGGCCACATGCACATACGCAGACCCCACCAAACACGCCCAATGCTACACAGCCTCCGAGCTAGCAGAACTCGACAAAGAAGACGTAGCAGGCGGTAAAGGGACATTGCACGGCCTTTTTGCGTTCACGAGGGATAACGCATTCGATGATGACGCAATAAAGGAGATAGGCTTCATGACGCTCAAACATGGGTCATTCATCGGGCTTCACGCACACAAGGACAACGAAGACGCATACCTCATACTTTCCGGGACAGGTGTATTCACTGACGGTGATGGCAATGCGTATGTTGTTGGGCCTGGGGACATGACGATAGCGCGTCCTGGACAATCTCACGGGCTTGCGAATCTCGGCAAGGAAGACCTCGTGTTCCTCGACATAATCGCCAAGAATGGGGCGGCGAATCTTGAGGCGATAACCTCGAATCCTGGGCAACAATTTTTCCCGGCGGAAAAGCTCTTTGACCTCAACAAGGAAAAAGCTGGCGGTACAGGTGAAGGCGTGTTATATGGCAAATTTGCGTTCAGGCGTGAACAGGCAACGAATGACCAGGCAATCAAGGAAATCGGCCTAATGACATTAAAGCCCGGCGCGAGCATTGGACTTCACGGACATGATGCGAACGAGGACACGTATATTATTCTGTCAGGCGAGGGAACATTTACGGATGGCAACGGGGATGAATATATCGTAGGGCCTCAATCAGTAACGATTGCTGTTGCTGGTGAATCGCATGGCCTCAAGAATACGGGTAATACGGATTTGGTGTTCATTGATTTGATTGCACAGAATCACGCGCTGAATAAGTAGGAGAGAAAAATATATCCCCCTTTTGTTTTTGCGGAGGGGGATTTTTTTATGCGTTTATGTTGGTGCGCTTATGCCCTCAGAAATTCGCGAACATTATATCCGCACTCGTCATCCATTCACGCACAGGAGGAGTCCCCAATACACCGCGAAGTCCCTCGCCCATGTCCTTACGCCGTGAAACAGCTACGACCTTACGCCCTGAATGCCACAAATCACGAAGCTCACTCCCTGAAATGAACCATCCCGGCAATGTCTCATGAGATGCTCCGAACTCTAACTCATTCAGAGTGTCAGCAGTAATGACTCTTCCTTTAGTGTAGAAGCTCATACCCTGCATTAGGTTGTGAAACACAGCGACATTTTCCGTGTCATTCGGAATCAAGGCGGCAATATCTTTTCGCGACAACAATTTAGCCTCCACCGTGAAAGCCCCTGAAGCCGCAAACATGGCCAGTAATGCGACAACACATAGTGCCTCCGCAGTATTCTTTTTGCGCCCAGAGAACAGCGACATTCCCCAGAACACCAGCAACATAACTGACAGCCTTATAGCCGGGATAGCCATAGCGTTATAGTCCGGGTCATTCTTCATGGAGGGGAGTATGAGACCTGTTATAGCGATGGGGATTAATATTACGGATGTGATTATGATGAAACGCCTAAATTCTTTGCCCTCAAGAACGGACATTGCCCCGCCCGAAAGAACAGCTAAAGGTGGCATGCATGGAAGAATATACGTGATGAGCTTTGAGCCAGAAGCCGAGAAGAACGCCAACGGAATGAACAGCCACAGTCCCAAGAATGCGCCTGCATTACGGTCAATCACACAGCATTTGCCGAATACAGCCCTTAATGCGTCCCATAATATTCCAGTCCAAGGGATGAAGCCAGCAATGATTATCGGGATGAAGAACCACGAAGGCTCATATCTAGCATGGATAGTAGTTGTGTACCTGAGAAAATGCTCGCGAATGAAAAAGAACTCGAAATAGTCAGGGTTACGCCTGCAAACCTCAACGAAATACGGAGCTGCAATCACGAAGAATAATATGATTGCTGACGGTGAAAACAGCGGAATGAT
>JAFSKY010000158.1 GCA_017448685.1 Synergistaceae bacterium | reverse complement strand
CTGCTGTTCCGGCGAAGGCTTGAGGAAGTGATACTGCATCTTCTCAGCGCAAGCAGGGTAGATCATGCTCTTCTGTGTCCCGTCTGTCGCAAGAAGCCAAGAACAATTTCCCTTGCTTAATTCCTTTGCGGCCTCAACAGTTGCTTCAACGATATGCACGAGTGGCACAGGCAATTCATCCCTGAAGCGGTCAATGAAATAGTGTGCTGTGTTGCATGGAACTGCGAGGACATCCGCGCCCCATTGAGTGAGCTGTAACAGGTTGCGGCGGATTACTGGCAACGGGTCAGGGCCTATACCCATGAGGCCATCGCTCCTGTCAGGGGTGTCAGGGTCTGAGAGCATAATGATGCGTGGATGTTGTGAGTCATTTTTGGCGGGGCAATCGCGAGCTAATATGCGGAGAAATTCAGCGCAGGCTGCCGGCCCCATTCCTCCGAGAACGCCTAATGTTTTTTCAGGACGTGCGGACATGAAAATACGCCTCCCTTTAACGTTAATGCTTGATTATATTTGTGAATGGAATAAAATTTTGCACATACTACCACAATTTTCAGAAGGGAGAAAAATTTTCAATGTATTCATTCATTGGCGGCCTTGTACTTCTCATACTTGGCTACATGATTTACGGCGCAATAGTCAACAGCGTATTCGGCCCTGACGACAGGAAAACACCCTGCGTTGAACACCCAGACGGAGTCGACTTCGTGCCAATCTCAGCCGGGAGAGCGTTCCTGATTCAGCTCCTCAACATTGCTGGCCTTGGGCCAATATTCGGAGCGTTGACGGGAGCAATCTGGGGGCCACAGGTGTATTTGTGGATAGTCTTCGGGACAATCTTCGCTGGAGCTGTTCATGATTACCTCGTTGGGATGCTCTCAATCAGGAATGACGGCGCAAGCGTCTCAGAGATTACCGGGAAATATCTTGGTGGCTTCATGCTTCAGGTCATGCGCCTGTTCTCGGTTGTGTTGCTCGTAATGGTCGGAGTCGTCTTCATGGTCGGCCCGGCAGGATTGCTCGCACTCATGGTTACGCAGGGTACAAGCGGTGCTGTTGGTGCGGCTGGTGGAGCTCCTGCTACATTCATGGGCTATGGCGCGGGGGATTGGACGAAGATTCTTACGGTCGTAATCCTCGTATATTACTTCCTTGCAACATTGCTCCCAATCGATAAGGTAATCGGCAAAATCTACCCCGTATTCGGCCTGTGCTTAATCTTCATGGCCATCGGAATCGGCGGTATGACGGTCTACAATCACATTCAGGGAACGAAGCCCATGATTGAATTGTGGGAAGGTCTCTACAACATGCACCCCAAAGCTGACTCGATGCCAATATGGCCGCTGATGTTCATCACGGTAGCTTGCGGAGCGATTTCGGGCTTCCATGCGACTCAGTCCCCGATGATGGCACGTTGCTTGACCTCAGAGCGTCAGGGAAGATTCGTATTTTATGGCGCAATGGTGGCTGAGGGTATCATCGCATTGATTTGGGCTTCAGCTGGTATAGCGTTCTACAATGGGACGGACGGCGGATTCTCAACGGCTGGACTCCTTGCGGTTGGCGGTGGTAACTCAACGAGCGTATATCAGATCTCAGTCGGACTCCTTGGGCCAATAGGAAGCATTCTCGCGTTATTGGGCGTTGTGGCTTGCCCGATTACGTCAGGTGATACGGCATTCAGGAGCGCAAGACTCACCCTCGCTGACTGGTTCAAGATTGACCAGAAAGGAATCGCACCGAGACTCGCGCTAGCAGTACCATTACTCGCGGCGGGATATGCAATTTCCTTCCTCGACTATGGAATCGTATGGCGCTATTTCTCATGGTCAAATCAGACACTCGCAATGATAGCTTTGTGGGCGGGAGCGGTGTATCTTTGCAGGAATGTGGGAGCGGGTAAAGGCTTCCTTGCGGCAATCCCGGCAACCTTCATGTCAGCTGTGAGCGTTACATATTTCTGCATTGCTCCTGAGTGCTACTTGATGCTTGAGAGGACTCTTGCTTACGGAATCGGAATCGGAGTCGCCGTTCTGTTCTTTGCGATTTACTGGTTGAGGGTATATTCACCCGAATCAAAGAAAGCGTAATCCGGCCATGAAGAAAATCATTCACGTTGAAGGCATGGGCTGTATGAACTGCGTGAAGCACGTCAAAGAAGCGTTAGAGGGTCTTGACGGTGTCGCAAGCGCAGAAGTGAGCCTTGACACGAACACGGCGGTAATCACGATGTCGAAAGATGTTGCTGACACGGCGATAATCTCGGCAATCGATGAGGCCGGTTATGATGTCAGCGGTATAGAAGCGGCGTAAAAGCTAATGGTTAGCAGGCTGTGTAGGAGGATTCTTGCATGGCCTGTTTTTTTGTATGGTAGGAAGGATTGATGTTGTTATGGCTATTTCATCATGGGACAAGTTCAAGTACATTCTGCACACGATAAAGTCAGGCACAGAAAGTTTTCCGATAATCTATAATCTGAGGGATTACACCTCTAACATTTATGTACGCAGGATTCTGAAGGCACTTCTCCTGCCGTTTTCACTGTTCAAATATCTCTTCCCCGGTAACACCTCCACAGAAGGCCGTGAAGGACTCGCATTCGTCCTCATCGCAAAGAATGAAGCCCCCTACATTGAAGAGTGGATCAACTTCCATCACAAGTAGGGAGTCTCACACTTCATCATTTACGACAACGAAAGCACCGACAATTTTCGCGAGGTATTAGAGCCTTACATACAGTCCGGGCTGGTAACATATCACCTAATCAAAGGAAGAGCCCGCCAGCTTGACGCATATAACATGGCCGTCCACGATTACGGGCGCAAATTCAGGTACATGGGACTCATTGACGCGGATGAGTTTGTGTTTGTTCGCAGGAATCCATATAGGGGGGGGGGGGGGGGTATAATCTCTATGACTTCATGGACGATTTCATGACCGCCCACAAAAACGCCGGAGGAATCGTCATCAACTGGCTCATATTCGGGTCAAGCGGACATATCACCAAGCCTGAAGGAGGAGTCCTCGAAAACTACACCAAATGCGCCGCAAAAGAACATGACCCTTGGACAAAAGGCATATGCGACCCCATGAAAATTATGTGTGCAGGGATGCACCGCCCGCTTTACGTCAGAGGATATTACAGCCTCAACGAGAACGGAGAAATACAACTCAACACTTACTCCAGAGAAAAACACTTCCAATATATCCGCATCAACCATTATGTAACGAAATCCAAAGAAGAATTTATAGCGAAAAGAAACCGCGGCAGAGCTACACAGATTGACTATTCTGTGCAATGGCCAATGAGCTATTTCGAGAGCCAAGACCGCAACGAGTTCACCGACACAGAAATACTTTCACGCGCGTGATATTATGACGGCGAAGGAGGGATTGCCCCATGTCAGAAAAACATGCGCAAGTCTCAATAGTCTTTGAGGAAAACGCGAACAGAAGCGCGGCATATGACGGCCATAACCAAATAGGCGAGTGCGAGTTCACTGTGTCATCTGGGACATGGACGATAACGCACACAGGAGTCCGCCCGGAATATGGCGGTCAGGGAATAGCCCGGAGGCTCGTGGAAAAAGTCATCGAGGAAGCCCGCTCAAGAAGTGTGAAGATCATCCCGGTATGCTCATACGCGGTGAAGTTGATGGAGGGCAGCGAGGAATATAGCGACGTGCTGTAAGGGATTGGCGGTATGCTATAATCTCTCACATCTCGCATGACTCAGGCTCAAACGTGTTCGCACGGCCTCATGTCAGCGCAAGGAGGATAAATTCATGTACGCAGTAATCGAGACAGGCGGAAAGCAGTACCGCGCCTCAGTCGGGGATAAGTTCAGGATCGAGAAGATTCCCGGCGAGACAAGCACAGAAGTGATATTCGACAAAGTTCTTGCTGTCGGAGGGGATGACACAGCGACAAGGTTCGGAGATCCCTACATCGTTGGCGCAAGAGTAACAGCCGAAATCATCAAGCAGGACAGAGCGGATAAAGTACTCGTGTTCAAGTACAAGAGCAAGAAGAACATTCGCAAAATGCGCGGGCATCGCCAGTACTTCACCGAAATCATCATCAGGAACATAGAAGCATAACGGAGGTTCAATCATGGCACATAAGAAAGGTCAGGGCAGCTCAACCAACGGACGCGACAGCCAGCCCAAATATCGCGGGATAAAAGTCTACGCTGGTCAGGAAGTTTCAGCAGGAAGCATCCTCGTGAGGCAGTGCGGAACTCAGGTTCACCCCGGCAAACACGTGGGACTCGGAAGAGATTTCACACTGTTCGCGCTCTCAGACGGAAAAGTGAACTACCACAAGAAACTCGGCCGCAAGTTCGTATCAGTCATCCCCGCAACAGCAGAATAGCAGACGCAATCAAGCAACGCCCCTGAAATACGGGGCAAATTTTTTTATCGGGACAATGAAATTCACAGACACAGCAGAAATTTACGTTAAGGCGGGTCGCGGTGGAAATGGCGCATTAAGTTTCAGGCGCGAGAAATTCGTTCCCAAAGGAGGCCCGGACGGTGGTGATGGCGGCAAGGGGGGAGATGTCATAATCGAGGCTGAAGGCGGAATCGTTACGCTTGCTGACTTCGAGTATGACAAACGCTTTCAGGCTGGCCACGCTGGCCACGGAGGCGGAGCAATGCGCTCAGGCAAGGACGGTGAAGACCTCGTTATACGCGTTCCATGCGGGACTCTCATTCGCGAATCCGGCAACCCTGAAATACTCGCTGACCTCACAGAGCCGGGACAGAGATACACGGCGGCTCATGGCGGTAAAGGTGGCAGGGGTAATTCACATTTCGCGACATCATCAAGGCGCGCCCCAAAATTCGCGGAGAAAGGCGATCCCGGCGAGGAAAAATCCTTATCCCTTGAGCTGAAACTCATCGCCGATGTTGGACTCGCAGGTTTCCCCAATGCCGGAAAATCAAGCATTCTCACAGCCATTAGCGGCGCAAAACCTAAAGTCGCAGGCTACCCCTTCACCACGTTGTCGCCAAATTTGGGAGTGTTGGCGGTTGATGATGCTCAAGTAGTGATAGCTGACTTGCCCGGACTGATTGAAGGTGCTCACGAAGGAAAAGGACTCGGACTTCAGTTTTTACGGCATGTTGAACGCACAAGAATACTCGTTCACGTTATAGACCTCTCACAGCCTGACCCCATCGGAACATTTCACGCCCTCATTCACGAGTTCAAAGAATACGGCGCGGGCCTCGATTCGCGTCCGTGCATTGTCGTGGGCAATAAGATTGACATTGATGGCACTGCGGAAAATTCCCAGCTCCTTCAGGATGAGGCCGAAAAGTTATCGCTTCCCTACATGGCCGTAAGTGCGATATTTGGCACAAACATAAACGAGCTTATACGGGCAATCGCTGACCTTGTACGCAAAACTCCAGCAGCGACTCCAACAACTGACACGCCCCAAATCATAGAGCTTCCATCCCGCAAAATTTCCCGCAAAACACGCGAGCCAGTCAGGATAATTCGGCAGTCTGACGGGTCATTCAGAGTTGAACATGAGAACTTCGAGAAGTCTGTAGTACGCATAAACTTTGAGCATGAAGATGCGTTGCAGAAATTCGCGAGGCTGCTTAAAGCGTTAAGCGTTGAGGAGGCGTTAGAGGCTGCCGGAGCTAGGGAAGGGGATAAAGTGTATATAGGCGAGGTTGAGTTTGACTTCGAGCCGGATTCGGTAACATAGCCATCAGTAACCCCACGCCTGAAACGTGTGCAAAAACACTTGCTGATTAGCCTAAGCCTTAATTGGCTACGTTACCCGCGAATATATAGTTACCTGCGAGCGTAAATCCTAACTTGCAGCCCTAAGTGCAGTGGTTAAACAGTTCCGAGAGGTAGGAACAGTGCTGCTGCTGAAAACCGCGGGCAACATTGGCGAAGGATTCTAACCCTTGTAAAAGGAGTGTATGCTTCATGTTAGCATACGTGCTTAACCAATACGGAAAGCCCTTGATGCCGTGCAAAGCAGTGAAGGCACGAATATTGCTCAAGGAACACAAAGCCAAAGTAATGCGCCGAGAGCCTTTTACGATACAGCTTCTCTACGGTTCAAGCAGTTACAAACAGCCCGTAACACTTGGAGTTGATGCAGGCTCAAAGCATATAGGACTATCAGCTAGCACTAAGCAAAAAGAATTATATTCAGCAGATGTAGAGTTAAGAGCAGATATAGTTGAATTGCTATCAACACGCAGGGAATTACGTAGGAGCAGACGTAATCGCAAGACTAGATACCGCCCTGCACGATTCGATAACAGGAAAAAGCCTGAAGGTTGGTTAGCTCCCTCAGTGCTGAATAGGCTCGATGCGCATTTGTCCGTGATTGCGAGAGTCTGCAAGATTCTTCCTGTGAAAAAAATCATCGTTGAGACGGCTTCTTTTGATATTCAGAAAATTCACACTCCCGAAATACGTGGCGCAGAATATCAGCAGGGAGAACAGTTAGGTTTCTGGAATGTCCGCGAGTATGTGCTTTTCAGGGATGGCCATATATGCCAACATTGCAAAGGCAAGAGCGGAGATAAGATTCTAAACGTACACCACATAGAGAGTCGCAAAACTGGCGGTGATGCGCCTAATAACCTCATAACGCTTTGTGAATCGTGTCATAAAGCCTATCATGCCGAAAATTTTGAGCTGAAGCACAAGCGCGGTCAAAGTTTCAAAGAGTCGGCGTTTATGGGGATAATGAGATGGGTATTACTGGATAAGCTGAGAGAAATTTATCATGATGTGCAGAATACATACGGTTATCTGACGAAAAATAGCCGTATAAGATTAGGATTGTCCAAAACGCATTGCACTGATGCATACTGTATAGCGGGTAATCATAATGCTGTGAGGCTGTCATACTACTGGTATCAAAAGCAGGTACGGAAGCATAATAGACAAATCCACAAAATGAAAATCATGAAGGGAGGCAAAAAGAAACGCAATCAGAGTCCCCACATGGTTTTCGGGTTCAGATTATTCGACAAGGTTATCTGTAAAGGCAAGACAGAATTTATCTTTGGCAGAAGGTCAAGCGGAAGTTTCTGTGTCAAAGGATTAGACGGTAAGCAAATCTCAGCAGGTATAAGCTACAAAAAATTGAAGCTGGTAGGTAAAAGACAAACATATTTAACGGAAAGGAGAGAAGTTGCGCCTCCTTCCCATAGCTGAATCTAGGAGTTTGGGCGCGATGTTTTTGATGAAGACGGGCATAATGGGCGGGACGTTTGACCCTATACACTATGGGCATCTTCTCGCGGCTGAAGAGGCAAGAATAAATCTCGGCATTGACCGCTTAATCTTCGTTCCAACAGGAGACCCCCCACACAAGCATAACCGCATAATCACACCCGCCGAAGACAGGTACGCAATGACGCTCCTAGCCACAGCCGGAGTCTTGGAGTATTCCGTGTCAAGAATCGAGATTGACAGGCGCGATGACACACACACGGTTGACACATTAAGGGAGTTCATAGCGTCAGGGATAAAGCCGGATGATCTGTACTTCATTACGGGGCTTGACGCAATGTTATCGATAACATCATGGTTTGAGTATGAGACAATCCCGGAGCTTTGCACACTTGTAACTGCGAGGCGACCGGGCTACCCTGTCAGCGGAATTGAAACTCTCCCTGAATTTATCCGCAATAAGCTAAAATATATAGAGAGTCCGCAGTTCGCTATTTCAAGCACTGAGATACGCGAGCGGGCGAGATATGGAAAAGGCATAAGGTTTCTTGTGCCTCACCTCGTCGAGATATACATAGAGTCAAACGGTCTCTACAAAAATTCATGAAAGGTGATTAAGTCTGAATGAAAATGCTTAAGATATTAGGGATAATTTTCATGGTGATAGCCTCTGCTGTAGGAGGAGCGGCGTTAAGGCTGATGGAGCTTCTGAATGACCCCAATCCCCTCCCAACCCCAAAACCCTCACAGCCCACCATAACGCAAACCCTCAAACCCTCCGAGACTCCCTCAGCTGACACAGAATTAGCTGTTGGCGAGGCACAGAAACAGGACTCCGGGACATCACGCGGAACGGTGAATGTTCTTGTCGTTGGACTCGATAACGTTGAAGGCGGTTCAAGGACGGACGCAATAGCCCTCGCGATATTCGACAGCGAGAATCCCGGACTCCGAATAGCCTCAATCCCTCGTGATTCGCGTGTGTATATTCCCGGACGTAGCTGGGACAAAATCAACCATGCGTATGTTTACGGCGGAATAAAGCTGCTTCGTGAGACCCTCGTCAACCTTACGGGGATGCCAATTGATTACTTCGTCAAGGTAAACTACAAGAGCTTCCCGCGAATCGTTGACATTGTCGGCGGAGTTGATATTTACGTGGAGAAGAGGCTTCATTACAACGATTATTCCGGCAAACTTTTCATCAACATTCCTGCGGGCAATCAGCATCTTGATGGCAAAACAGCTCTGAATTACGTCCGCTTCAGGCATGATCCGTTAGGCGACATAGGACGCGTACAGAGGCAGCAGAAATTCATTGACACGATGATGAAGAAGCTGAAGACTCCCACAATCATCACACGTATACCCGCAATCGTGAATGAGCTATTTGACTCGATTGACACAGACCTTGCGCCGCTTGAGGCATTGAAGCTCGTACAGTTCGCTAACTCATTGCCGCCTGACAGAATCAAAATGTTCATGGCTCCTGGGCGTTCAGGGTCATACAAGAACATAAGCTACTGGATACTCGACAATAACGCGTTCTCGTTGCAATTGGCCGCGAAACTGCCTCCGGCTGATTCGTTCGTGATGGAGGCTACAGAGTCGGTTGAGCTAGATCTCAATCCCGCCGCAAAGACTGACACAAGCGGACTTGACAGCAGGAAGGTTGCTGAGCTCAGAGACCAGATAATGAGCATACGAATACTCAACGGGGATGGCGAAAAAGGAATCGGGAGGAGAGCCGCGCAGATATTCCAGAGGATTGGAATTGAGGTGCCTTACACGGGAAATGCTCGGCATTATGATTACCGGGCCTCAAGCATAATTTACCCGCCCAGTGATGACGAGTCTGTGAGGCAGGGAGCTTTGGCACTCGCTGAGTTATGCGGGATAAAGAATGAGAGACTCGTTCAGCCAGACAAAAGAGCCGCTTCACTCACGCTGATAATCGGCCATGACAAAGAGGAATTGTTCAGGAGGCTTGAGCCGCTCAACTCATAGCAGAGAAAAAATACGCCCCGTGAACTTGCCGCGGGGTGTTTTTTTATGACTGTGTTACGTGAAGGGAATTATTCCTTGATGTATGTCCTTATCACGCCGACAAGAACAACTATTGAAGTCCAGTACACCAACTCAGGGTAAAGCGTCTTGTAGATGAACGCACAAATAGCCGCAGCAGTTTCACCCCCGGCAAAAATCGCCCATAAATATCCCAAGAACGACAGCCCGCCCACAAATAGCGCGAGCATTATCCCCCAGCCGTAAATCATCCCTGTGATTTTCCTGACAGCTTTCATCATCATCACACCCCCATTACAGGCAGAAGCCCAAGCAGAATTACCACTTCCATCAAGTATTGAAGGATGACCCACCATAAGTCATTGAGCAACGTCTTCATGAAGTCAGACCCAGCTAGGGACATTCCCGCATACATTCCAAGTGCGAGAGGAGGAGTTATACCGCCCATCACGCCACATACGCATGGGAGCATGGCCGCAACAAGAATAGGGCTGACTCCCGCCCCGGCAAGCAGAGAAATCACAGCAGGCCCAAATATCACAACGACAGATGAGCCAGGTATTATCATGCATAACAAGCACATAATTAGCGGTATGACAAGTGCAAGCCCTACCTGCCCCATGTCCATTGCCGACAGGAAAGTCTGAAGCTCTTTTGAAACATTCAGATCTTTGAACAATGCCCCGATCATGTAGCCAAATATGCACGTCCCTACAGTGATTGAGATATTTTTCGCGCTGTCTGTGAAAGTTTCAGCAATTGCCGAGGGACTCACAAGCGATTTGTCTTTTGCCGCAACAATGGCATAGAAGGCCGCAACTCCTGCGACAAATACGAGCATTGAGCTTGAGAAATATCCCGCTCCAGTTTTGCCGAGCCTTGACGTGAAAAACGTACTCTTGAAGAAGAAATCCAGCACGAACGGAGCTAGTATTATCACAGGGAGCAACAATCCCCGCCAGCCCTCATGAAGGCTCTGACTCAGGTTGGGCATGTCATCTTTGCTCATGGGCTTAACGTGGTAATACTTGCAGAACGCAAACACCGTAACCAGTCGCTGAAGTATGAACCATAATGAGCAACCCCAGCACACAACCCAGAATTGCCCGGACGTTATGCCGGACTCAGGGTAAACAGCCGTGAATGCACCTAACGCGGCCATGATGTTAGCTGAGGGGGGAATCATATTGCCCAAGTAGCTCGATGCGCTCTCAATGTTGGCGGCCAGTTCAGGGGGGAAGCCGGATTTCTTCATTGCCGGGATTGTTATCGTTCCTGTGGCCATGACATTACCCGGCCCACTCCCGGAAAGCGCACCCATGAAGCTACTTGCCACGACTGCCGCATATCCAGTTCCGCCCGTGAACCTTCCGAGAAGCGATAATATTATGTTCACTGCACCGTCAATGATTCCCGTTTTGGTGAGGATGACCGACAAAGCGATAAATGCGGTCATTGAGTACAGCAATTGAGTCTT
>JAFSKY010000157.1 GCA_017448685.1 Synergistaceae bacterium | reverse complement strand
TTGAAGATGATGATGCTTCTTCGGATTTATTCTACATTGTCGCTTCGGAAGCAATAAACGGGAATGATGATGCCTTAAATCTCATGCATAGTTTTGCTGATGAAGGGAATCAAGATGTTCAGTACGTTCTTGGTTGCATGTACCTTCTTGGCAGAGGCGTTGAGGAGGACAAAGAAGAGGCAGAAATGATTTTCCTCGACGCAAGAGCAGATGGCAATGATGATGCTACATTCATGCTGGCTGTTATGGCTGGTGATGATGGCGACTACAAGACCGCGTTAAGCTATGTCATTGAGGCCGCAAAAAATGGTCAAGAGGATGCTCAAGAGTTAGCCGCCAATTTCGCACAAAAGAAACGTGATAATCCTGAAGATTTCGATACATGTGCGTTCCTCAAGGCCGCGTTTGATAACAAGCTGGCTTCTGCATTTCTTGATTTACGGGATTTGAGCCGCGTTTTTCCGGCTTGAAAATACATTCACATAAAGGAGTAACAATCACCATGAAGAAACTTGCAGTATTCACACTCGTAATGCTTCTCGCGCTCCCCGTCTGCGCATTTGCCGCCGACACCGCCAAAACTGAGGGCATACAGGCTTCCCCAGAGTTTTACGCCAAGGCAGATTTGAGCGTCCTCAAAGGCAAAAAGCTCGGAATCACAATCCAGTCCCTTCAGAACGCATACTGGGCAGGAGTCATGACAGCACTCGGAGAAATCCTCCAAGCCGCCGGAGCTGAGTACACGATTGTAGGTTGCAATGACTCATCAGCGACTCAGATTTCCCAGATTGAGAACTTTGTATCAGCCGGATGCGATTTGATTATGGTTCACCCCTCAGACGCAAACGCCGTAGAGGATGCCTGCGCAGAGGCTCGCAATTTCGGAATCAAAGTCATGTGCTGGGATGACCCAATGACCAACACAGATGCAAACTGGATACTCAACAATACGGATCTGGGAATCGCAATCGGTGAGCTTGCTGGGGATTTCATCAGCCGCCATTACACCGCAGAGAAGAAAGCCGAAGTTACAGTAATCGGCTATCCTCAGACAGTAATCCTTCTTGAGCGCGAGAACGGAATCAAAATCGGCCTCAAGAACAAAGCTGATGGCAAGTATGAAATCGTCGCCACAACCGCCGCAATCGAAGCCAACCTCGCACAGGATGCTGTTGACACGATTCTTCAGGCTCATCCTGATTGCCGCGTAATCACTGGTATCGGCGCAGGGGCTATGATTGGTGCTGATGAGGCTCTCCAGATTCACACGGGCGGGAATATCCCTGAAGATATGGGCGTGTTCACAACAGACGTAACCAAGCAGCAGCTCGGACAGCTTGCAGACCCCACATACCCCGCAAAGGGCATCATCGGCTTTGAGGGTTCTGACGAAGATACAGGGCGTTCAGCGGCTTCAATGTTCGCGCTCATCCTTGAGGGCAAAGTAGGCGCGAAAAACGTATTCCGCGGCGTTGCTCCAATCACGGCGGAGAACGTTCAGAAAATCATGGCCGGAATGAAATAGCAGATTGATGTTCACGCGGGCTTCCCTTGGATTAAGGGGGGAAGCCTGTTTTTTTGAGGCAGTACAGGAGGTGCAGAAATGGCAGAAGATTTTGTGCTTGAACTCGAACACATACGCAAGGAATATCCCGGAGTCATCGCGCTTAAAGACGTTACGCTTCAGCTCAGGCGCGGAGAAATCTTAGGGCTTATCGGCGAAAATGGAGCAGGAAAATCCACCCTCATCAAATGTTGCTCAGGTGCAGTTATTCCCACGTCAGGCCACATCAAAATCAACGGCAAGACATTTGAGCGCATGACACCACAGCTTGCCGCCGAAAACGGAATCGCAATCATCTATCAGGAATTCAACAATGTAGGCGAGCTTTCAGCAGCGGAAAACATGTTTTTGGGTCGTCCAATCCTCAAGAAGAATGGCATCGTAATTGACCGTAAAGCTATGGAGGAGGAAGCCGCAAAAGCATTCGAGCAGCTCAACATAAAGATTAACCCTCGCACACTCGTGAAGAATTTATCCGTCGGCTATCAGCAGATGGTAGAAATCGCAAAGGCTATACAGCAGAACGCTCAAGTCCTCATTATGGATGAGCCAAGCGCACCGCTCACAACGAATGAGGTTGAGAGCATGTTCAAGGTTGTGGAGCTTCTGAAATCACGCGGAGTTTCAATCATCTACATATCGCACAGGCTTGAAGAAATATTCCGTTTGTCTGACCGTATTGAGGTCATAAGGGATGGCGAATATGTTGACACGCTCATAACGGATAAAGACCCCACCACAATCCCGCATCAGGTTGACGAACTCATAAAGCTCATGGTAGGTCGCGAAATGACACAGAAATACCCGCCCAGAAAACCCTGTGTGCGTGATGAAGTTGTGCTTGAGCTTCAACACGTTTACGGCAATGGCGATGAGGATATATCGTTCCAAGTTCATGCGGGCGAGGTTCTTGGGCTTGGCGGACTCGTTGGTGCTGGAAGGACGGAAATAGCTCAGGTTATATTCGGGTCAAGGCCAAAAGAGTCGGGAAAAATTCTCTTCATGGGTAAAGAGATTAACCCACGTTCGCCAAGAGAGTCGATTGATTTCGGTATTGCGTTATTGCCGGAAGACCGCAAAAGGCACGGAGCTTTGCTCACCAACTCCATCAAGAACAATATATCCATGCCAATTTACGAGCGCATATCGAGAGCTACGGTGATTGATGCGAAAGTTGAGCGTTCAACGGCTGAAAGATACCGCGAGGACATACAGATAAAATGCCCGTCGATTCACCAGCTTGTGAAGAATCTCTCAGGCGGAAATCAGCAAAAGGTCATTCTCGGAAAATGGCTCGCCGCTGACTCAAAGCTAATCATATTCGATGAGCCTACACGCGGTATTGATGTGGGCGCAAAATACGAAATCTACAAGCTGATTAATGACCTCGTTGAAGCAGGAGTCGCAGTCCTCATGATTTCGTCAGAGATGGAAGAGCTTATCGGAATGTCAGACAGGATAATAGTC
>JAFSKY010000156.1 GCA_017448685.1 Synergistaceae bacterium | reverse complement strand
CCCTATCACCACAATGACAACTGGCCAGATGTTACCGGGATTCCTCTGACGACATTTGTCGGGCGCGGAGTGTACGTTGACTTCAAGGACTCATGCTCACCACGTGCACACATTTCAGCGGCTGATCTTGACCGTGTAGCGGTGAAAGTCCGTGAGGGCGATATAGTCATCATTGACTCGTCATACAAGCTGAATCCCTTCACCCCTGACACAAACACGGAAAAGGACAAGCGTCTTCTCGTGAACGGTGAGACGGCTGAATGGTTCAAGGCGAAAAAGGTCAAGGCTGTAGGCTTTGGCGATGGTGTATCAATCGAGAACTGCAACGAGGATGTAAAGCCCTTCCATGACATTTTGCTTGCTGAGGGGATAATCTTCATTGAGGTGCTGAAGAATCTCGAACAGCTCAAACGTGATGTGTTCTTCATGTCATTCTCGCCACTGCCTATAGTGGGTCTTGATTCGAGTCCCGTTCACGCATATGCGATTGAGGGGCTTGCGGAGTTCTCTGACAGATGAGAATAGCTGTTATTGGCGCGGGGGCTATGGGGTCGATTTACGGCGGAAAGCTCTCGCTGAAGAATGATGTATATCTCGTTGACACAAGCCCGGCCATTATCGAGGCTGTGAACTCCGGCGGACTCGTGCTGAATGAGGGCGGGAATGATAACACCTACCACCCCAAAGCCGTAACCACAACAGCAAGCCTTGAGCCTGTTGACCTCGTTATATTGTTCGTGAAGGCGCTTTATTCGAGGGCAGCTCTTGAAGGCAACAAGGGCATTATAGGCAAGCATACATACTTGATGACGTTACAGAACGGCTCCGGCCATGAGGATATATTATCGGAGTTTGCCCCCCTCGAACGCATAATCATCGGAACGACTGAGGATAATGGAGCTGTACTCGCTCCCGGCCATGTGAGGCGCGGCGGTCAAGGAAATACAAACGTGGGTATGCTAGTGCCTGACGCTGAAAACTTCCTGCCCAAGCTGAAAGAGTGCTTTGATGCTTGCGGATTCAATGTGAGGATTCACAGCAACATATCCCAGCTCATATGGAATAAGCTATTTGTCAACGTTGCATTAAGCGCGGTAACAGGACTCCTCAAATGCGAAATCGGCTACGTATACGCGGACAAAAACGCATTCGCCCTCACTAAAGCACTGTTGCATGAGGCTGTAACTGTGGCACATGCACTAGGGCTTGAGGCTGACGAGGCGAAAATCACGGACGAAATCATATCGGTATGCACAAATTCCCCGCATGGCATAACGTCAATCTGCGCAGACCTAAGAGCCGGGCGCAAGACTGAAGTGGCCACGATAAGCGGATCTGTCGTGAAAGCGGCGGCGAAATGCGGAGTGAGTGTTCCTTGTCATGAGTTCGCTGTGAACATGATTCACGCGATGGAAAATCTAAAATGAGGTGATATTTTCATGAAGGCAGTAAGGATAATTGAACCGTTCAAGGTAGAGTGCATTGACGTACCCAAGCCAGAACCCAAAGAAGGACAAGCCCTCCTCAAGATAGAGGCAGCTGGGATTTGCGGGTCAGACATCGGAGCTTTTCGCGGAACGAACAACCTCGTGAGCTACCCCAGAATCATCGGGCATGAACTCGCCGGGACAATCGTCAGCATCCCAGAGAACAACCCCAAAGGCTTCAAAGTTGGCGACCGCGTTGTAGCTGAGCCGTATATGTTCTGCGGACATTGCTACCCTTGCAGAATCGGACGCACAAACTGCTGCACAGACATGCATACGCTCGGAGTTCACACTGACGGCGGAATGTGTGAGTATTTCTGCCACCCGGCAAATATGCTCGTGAAGATCCCTGACGGAATGACATGGGAGCAGGCTGCAATGGCTGAACCTCTCACGATAAGCCTTCACGGGATTCACCGCGCACAGCTCAAAGCAGGGGAATACTGTGCTGTAATCGGTGCAGGCCCAATCGGACTCGCCGCGGCAATGGCAGCACAGGCTTATGGCGCACACGGAATACTGATTGACATCGTGCAGGAAAGACTCGACTTCGCGAAAAACAGCGTTGGCATCGAATACATCATCAACTCGGCAAAAGAAGACGCAGCAGCAAGAATCCGCGAAATCACAAACGGAGATATGGCGCAAGTTGTGGTTGAATGCTCCGGCGCAAACCCGGCTATACGTTCTGCACTCGTGGATTACGTATCACATGCAGGGCGCATAACCCTAACAGGTTGGCCGAAAAAGGAAACGAGCCTTCCTACCGACCTCATCACGAAGAAAGAAGTTGACATTCGCGGAGGACGCAACAGCGCGGGTGAGTTTGAAGAGGCACTTGACCTGATTCACACGAGGCGCGTTGACATGGAGAAGATGTTGACGAAGACAGTTACGGCTGATGAAGCTCCCGCAACAATCGTTGACATTGAGAAGAATCCCGGAAATTACATGAAGGTTGTTGTGAAGTTCTAAGAGTGAAGGAACATAACGCCCCCCGCTGATTCGTGGCAGGGGGTTATTTTTTGTGTCATTGCCTGGCAGTTAATCCCCCGTCAACACACAGCACTTGACCCGTAATGAAATCTGCCCCGCCTCCGCAAAGAAACACAGCTGCCGAAGCTATGTCGCTCTTCTGACCTATTCGCCCTAAAGGTATGCGGCTCACTAGGGAGTCATAAAACTCTTTGTCGTCAAGCTGGAATGAGTTTATCGCAGTCCGTACAAACGTGGGAGCTATTGCGTTCACGCAGATATTGTATTTCCCCCATTCGCAAGCAAGCTGTTTCGTGTACATGTTGAGAGCGCCTTTGCTCGCACAGTATGCTATGTAGTCGCGAGTTGTGCCGATTATGCTTTTGACGGATGAGAGATTGAGTATTTTCCCGGACATTTGCGGGATCATGAAGCGTTTACCCACGAGCCTCGTTACCGTATGTATGGCCGTAACATTCAGGCTCATCACGTCAACGAATGACTCAGTGTCGTAATCCTCTGCTGGCTTGAGGATGTTTTTCCCCGCGCAATTCACCAGAATATCGAGTCGCCCGAATCTGTCATTGATGCCGTCAAGCATGGCCGAAACGCTGCCTTCATCCGTAATGTCGCAGGGGATTCCGTGAATGTCGCCGGAAGTTTTAGCGTTCCTCCCGCAAACTACGACATTTGCCCCGCATTGAACGAACGCCTCGGCAATTTCGCTCCCTAATCCGCCACTGCCACCAGTGATGAGAGCTGTTTTGCCGTCAAGCGTGAATATATCCCTGTAATTCATGATATTAGCCTCCTGAATATTTCCGTGAGCTTTGATTTTTGGGGAGCTTCGTGGGTCATTGCCTCAAGCAGAAAACTATATACCCTGCTGACCGCTTCAGGCTGTACAAATTCGGGGGAGTCCTTGGGGCCTCCGTGCATCGTCTGAGTGATTTCCATCTGTGAGAGTATCATACCGAACTCAGGCGGCATCCCTAAAAGCCTCTCGCCATAACTCGCAAGGGCATTGAGATATTGCACGTCCCATTTCGGCACAATCGCCACGCTAAGCACAGGAACATGATACTTGCGGAATATGACATCATCGCCGGGAGGAAGGTATTTGACCGTTCTGGCATTGTTGCGTTGGAGAATGTCATACCCTGTGAACCGCCTGAAGGAATTTCCGCGCCCCCTCAAGCGTAATGCTATGTTGTCCCCATATCCGCACATGTCGAGGACTATAACGCCGTCAAAGTCCTTCACGCCGTGAGACTCGCAATACATTTCCGCGCCCGTATTGCCGTATTCTTCGCCGTCAGTCAGGAGAAATTCCGCGCCAATGTTCAAGCGTTCAAGGGCGAGGCACAAATCCACAATTACGCATACCCCGGCCATGTTGTCATTTGCGCCGTAACTGCCACGAAAATTGTCGTAATGTGCCGTGAATAGATACCCTGAGTTTTTCCCGCGTGAAGTGAACCTGAAATTTACCGTCAACCCATCAGATGACTCTTCAGCCTCATAGCTTATCCCTTCGCGTGAAAGCACATCATGCAGGGCTTCCCTTCTTGCGGATAATTCTTTCTGTGAGAGGGCGTTTATGTGCCTGGCATGATTCACTTCATGCATGAATCAAGCGGGACTTTCACCACAATCTTGCGTATTTTCGCAGGGGAATCATTCACCGCGATTGCCGGAACGTGAACATCCCACGGGAAATATACAGCGAACGTACCCACCTCAAGCGGGATAATCCCTTCGCGTATTGCCGGGTCATTCTCATAGAACAGAATATCGCGGGGCGTGTTCAGGAGATTTTCTGAGACGGTGCTTTTGCCTTCATCATTCCAATACGCAGCATTCTCCGGGCCTCCGTCAGCCAAAAACTGAACGTCAATATACTTCCTGTGAATCTCCGGGCGTAATTCCTCTCTTGGCTTCGTCTCAAGGTCAAGCACCTGAAGTATCATGTCTGTATCAGCAAGCGTAATGTCAAACTTGCCGGGTTGATGGGCTTTCATGTCGTTGTCGCGGAGAAATTCCAGAGCCGCCGCAAGTGGTGCAGGGAGGAGCTTCAATTGCGTGGTGAAAAACTCGTTGTGAATGTTCCCGTAAAGCATAGATTTTCCCCTCCTTTAACGATTCCCCAAAAGGCTGAATACCGCTTCAGGCTGTTGATTTGCTTGGGCTAGCATGGCCGAACCTGCATCAGATATTATCCTGTAGGATATGTACGTCATTGCCGCGTCTGCGTAATCAGCATCAATTATCCGGCTTCTTGACTCCATGAGATTCTCGCTGGCTGTTGTGAGCTGGCCTATTGAGTTTTCGAGGGCGTTCGTGTATGAGACTATTTGAGTCCGCTGCTTGACCACGCTGTCAATCGCATCATCGATATACGCAAGTGATTTCTCTGCAAGCTCACGTGTCATTACGCTTACACGGTCAACACCAAGCATCAATGACGATGCGTTACTGAGTCGGACTTTGATTGAGTCGCCATTGCCCGCGCCTGTCTGGAACGTTACGCCGTTATCCATCAGGTGAATATCCGCTGTATATTCCCCCGCGCCTTTCATGATGTATTGCTTCTCACCTTCATTCCACGCAGCAACAGCACCCGCCATAGGGTCAAAATCAATGTCCGCGTTAGGGTGAATGACTCCGTTCAGCACATGGCCTGTGATTTTCATCCCGCGCACGAGTTCTTCGCCTGAATGCGCATCAGCTATTGTTATGCTGTATGTTGCATCTTGTGAGTCCTGCACAGTGTTAAGCCCGAATGCCTTGACTAACTCGTCATTGCCCGCAAAATATAGCTCGCCTTCTTTGCCCTGAACGCCACTACGAACGACAAGAGTCGCTTTGATTTCATGGCCTGTGATATTCCCCTCATCATCATAGACATCTGAACGTGCGTAAACTGCTTCGGAAGTTGTTGCTGTTCCGTCTGAGATTGTTGCGAAATGCCTCGCGTCCTCTGCGTGTGCTGAATGCCCCAAATCATCGGCTATTGCGTCATTGATTTTCCCGGCAGCATCCCTCAATGTGTCATCGCCGTAAAGCGTTACAGTTGCCATTTTGCCATCACCCTGCACGATTGTGAGTTCTTGAGGCTCTGAGAGAATGAACTTGCCCTCGGAGTCGTAAAAGTTATCCATCTCGCGCAGTGTCTTGTCATGATACACTTCAACGGTTTCTTCATCGCCGTATTCATCCGTTACTGTCTCAAACGTTGACTCGCTCACGGACATAACGTTACTTTTGCGTACATGGCCTTTTCCGCCGTCTGAACGTATCACGATTCTGTAATTGGCCTCGGCGTTATATTCGTTGCCGTTACTGTCAACTGAGATTAGCCCGCCTTTGACCCTGATTTTCATACTTGGGTCGCTGATTGACCACAATGCGCCCGATGTCCCGTCAAGAAGGTTCTTCGTGTTGAAGTTCGTTTCCTCGGCGATGTTCGTGATTCTGACTTTGAGTTCGTCAACTTCCTCCTGAATGTGTTTCCTGTCTTGGATAGTGAGTGAGTCATTTCCCGCCTGAATGGCAAGCTCCCTCATTCGGTGCAACATTTCGGTTGTGTCTGAGAGTGATGTCTCTGCTGTACGTAACATTGAGAGTCCGTCTTGAGCGTTGCGCATGGCCATGTCATAGCCCCTAACCTGTGAGCGCATTATCTCGCTTATCGACATTCCGGAAGCGTCATCGGCTGAAACGTTCACTTTGAGGCCGGTAGCTAGTGGCTTGATGGATTTCCGCAGCATTTCATTTGTGGCCTTGTTGCGATTCATTGCCGACAAGGAAGTCAAATTGTGGTTGATTATCATGATTGGGCGGTGTCCTTTCGTGAATATTTTGGGTATTGTATTAATTATCGGGGGGCTGTAAACAAAAATAAACTCTCACATGCGCGAGGCCGTGTAAATGTGGAATTATTATGTGAGGACTGTTAATGTTATGGATAAGATTACGGGATTGGTGTTGAAGATTCTTGAGCCTGCCTAAAAAATATGCCCCCTCGCGCCGTGCAAGGAGGCTATCATATTGCGTTTATGTTCTTCCGCCGTTCCACATGTCTTCAAGCCTTACGATAGTGAATCCCCTTCTGTGAAGCTCGCGTATGATTCTGGGAAGTGCCTCAACAGTATTGGGCGTTCCTGAATGCATGAGGATAATATCTCCGTTCCTTACGCTACCTGCTATAAGGTTGTAGATTTCCTCAGCTGGTCGGCCAGTGTAATCGGCAGTGTTGAGACTCCATAACCCTAACGGCAGATTCATTCTCCTCATAGCGTTAAATATCTTCATGTTGAAGTGTCCTCCAGGCGGACGCAAAAATCTCGTCTTGCGAATCCCTAAATTTTCGAGAACTTCATCACACCTTTCAGCCTGCCTCATAATATGCTCTGTGTAATCGAGGTATAAGCGTGGGTGTGTGTATGTGTGATTGGCCAGCTCATAGCCCTGACTGTGAAGCATGAGAGTAACATTGCTGTAGCGTTCAGCGAATTTCCCAACGAGGAAGAATGTTGCCTTGACATCAAAGCTGGATAATACCGCGTCAATCTCCTGCATACCAGTTTCACGCGGGCCATCGTCAAATGTCAACACTACCTCTTTGATGAAGGGATTACCTTTTGCTATTCCATATTTGGCGCGCTCATTGGTGAGTGACCCCCACTCTATGAAGATGAATATTGCGAGGCACAAGAGCATTAATCTGCGTAACATGTATGAATTTCCCCTAAGTAGAATTTTCGATATGATGATTATAGCATTCGGGCATAAAAAATCCCCCTCAGCCATCACAGCCAAGGGGGTAATGTGCAGTCCTGTAATTACTTCCTGAACGGCGCAAGAAGATCCTCATCCCATCCTACCGGCCTGAAGAATCCCCCATAAAGCTCCGCAAGATGATTCTTCATAGCCTCACTCTGATACGCCTTCACGACTTTGCTGTACACTTCAAGTTTCGCGGGATCTTCAAGGTCTTTCACTCTTGCCGCGATGAGATTCCAGTATTCTTTTTCCCTCGCCTGGTCAGCAAACACGGCATCATTCGCCTTCAATCCGTAATCGAGCGCGTATGTGTCATTGATTACCCCCGCTGCTATGTCTGGGAGTGCTGAAGGTATTGTGTTGGCAGCAAGCTCCTGTATCGTGATTTTCTTGCTGTAGGAAGCAATATCTTCCTTTGTGGGATTGAAGCCAGCACCTTCACGCAATGTGATTAGCCCGGAAGTTGCGAGAACCTTTATTGCGCGGCCTCCGTTCGTGGGGTCATTAGGGATTACGATAACGTCGCCGTCTTTGATTTCGTCAAGCGTCTTGATTTTGATGGAGTAGAGATTCAGCGGAACAACAAACGTGTTGGCTATGTTCGTGATTTTGTAGCCGCGGCTCTGAAGCTCATCAGCAAGGTATATCCTATGCTGGAATCCGTTCAGGTCAATATCTCCGTCATCAAGAGCCCTGTTAGGTGTTACATAGTCCGTGAACTGAATCACCTCAAGGGTAATTCCCTCTTTGGCGAGCATTTCTTTGACGGGCTGCCACATTTCATCGTAAACGCTCCCGGTAACACCGAGCCTCACTGTTACATCCGCCCACGCACTAAACGCCAGCGCAAGCACAATCGCCAATGACAGCAAAACTTTTCTTGCCATAACCGCATTACATCCTTTCATGAAATCTATAGCAGACGGAATATATTATCCCGTTATGCCCCAATGAAATCTTCACGCGCTGGGGTGAAAACGTCAAGCAATGTCCCAGCCTCAACGCATAGAGCCCCGTGAACAGCTCCTCCCGGAACAATCACAGAGTCGCCCGGCTTCATCTCTTTGCATTCGCCCTCAACGGTGTACTTGAAACGCCCTGACAGCACATAGCTGCATTGCGTGTGAGGGTGAGTGTGCAACGCTCCTTCAGTGCCGGACTCAAAGCTCACTTCAGCGGCCATGAGAGCATCATTCCACGCAAGAAGCCTCCGTGAACTTCCTCCGCCCAAATCCTTAACCGTTGTTTCATCATGTGGCACAAACATACCCTTCAATGAGTGTTCCTCCTCGCAAAATATTCTCCGAGCCACTGCACAACACTGACTCCAGCAACAAGCACTCCCACAACTACCCATGTAATATCCTGCATGTTTCTGTCATGGCCGTAACGTATTGCGAAATCGCCCAATCCACCAGCACCGACTGCCCCGGCCATAGCTGTAAGTCCCAGAAGGCTTATGATCGTTATCGTGATTGCGCGGATTATGGGTGCGAGACTCTCACGAAGATATACCCTGAATATGACCTCAAACGGACTCGAACCCATCGACAACGCCGCCTCAACTAATCCTTTGTCGGTCTGAGCTAATGCGCTCTCAATCTGCCGTGAGAAAAACGGAGTCGCCCCAAAAACTAACGGAACTATAACACCTCTCACGTAAATAGCAGTACCCATAATTGCGCGGGACAAAGGCATTAATGCTGTCAGCAATATAATGAAGGGTATTGAGCGGAAAAGATTTATGATTTTGTCGAGTGCCTGATATATTGGCCTGTTCTCCATGATCCCGCCGGGCTTCGTTACTGTCAGGATTATTCCGAATATCAGCCCAAACACGAAAATTATTGCCCCCGACCAAACTTCCATCAACAACGTATCACCGCAAGCCTTCCAGAATTCCGGCAAGCGTTTCATGAGGTTAGGCAACAATTCCTGCATCCTGAATCACCTCCACGCGTATATTTTTGTCCCTGTAATACTGCATAGCCCGTTCGATTCTTTCACGCTGGCCATTGAAGATTACGACAGTTCCGCCAACCATTACGCCCGCAACTATTTCGACATCAGCGAGGATGATATTTATCTCAATGTCAAACGCCCTTGACGCATACGAAATTAGCGGCTCTGAAACGTCAGCATGAATATAAACGAGTCTGGCCATGACCTCACCGGGCTTTAGCTTCACCATAGGCGAGTCATCACGTATGAGGGTCTCAATCTTTGAGAGGTTTGACGTTGTGCGCACGAAATTGCGCGTAACAGGGTGCTTTGGGCTGGAAAATATCTCGAACACATCGCCGGATTCTATGATTTTTCCCGCGTCCATAACTGCGGCTTTACGGCAAATGTTCTTCACGACTTCCATCTCATGAGTGATTACCACAATGGTTAGTCCTAATTTGCGGTTAAGGTCTTTGAGGAGCTGTAAGATTGCGCCTGTTGTCTGAGGGTCAAGCGCGCTTGTGGCCTCGTCGCATAAGAGTATATTCGGGTCATTGGCCAATGCCCGGGCGATTGCGACACGCTGTTTTTGCCCGCCGGATAATTCTGAGGGGTAGGCGTTCTCTTTGTCGGGAATGTCTACCAGTGCGAGAAGCTCACGGACTTTTGCGCGTATTTGGTCGCGTGTCATTCCGCGTAAGGGGTAAGCTACATTCTGCAAGACTGTGCGTGAGGGCATGAGGTTAAATTGCTGGAAGATCATTCCGATTTTCGTGCGAGCCTTGTAGAGTTCTTTGGGCTTCAGGCTCATCATCTCTACACCGTTGATTTTGACGCTGCCGGAGTCGGGGCGTTCAAGAAGGTTAATGCAGCGGACGAGGGTAGATTTTCCTGCGCCTGAGAAGCCTATTATGCCGTAAATGTCGCCGTCATTAATTGTGAGAGACACATCATTAACCGCGTGAATAGATTTGTCTTTATCCGCGTGAAAGCTCTTCACTATGTGTGCAAGCTCAATCAATGAATTTTGATTCCTCCTGTGTGATATAGTCAAATATTATAATATAACGCGTAACAGATTCAGGAGGGATTAGCCATGATAGCAAAAGCATTAAGTTTCAGGGCAGATGAGAATGAAGTAGCGCGAATCAAAAAGGCTGCTTCAGATTTTGGGATGTCTGTAGCTGGATTGATTCGTGAAGCTGTGAGAGATTACATAGTACGCGAAACATTTTACAGGAATCTTGAAAACGTTGAAGAAGCCTCGCCGGAAGAGTCTGCTGAAATTCTCGCTATGATTGAGGATATGACAGAAGATGACGAGCAAATTATGCGCATTGACAGTTTCACTGTGCAGGGAGGTAAAATCAAGAGGGAAGTTTTTGTGAGAGTTGAAGAATCTGAAGAGGCATTGCCGGAAGAGTCCGCATAAATTCCTGTGCAAAAAAAAAGCGGCATCTCTCGCAGGACACCGCCAAATCTTTCACACACTCACCTAAAGTAGCTCCTTCAACACAGAGCCTTAGACCTGTTACAAAGCAGGAAGGTTGTAATTACCCGGCTTGCTGTCATCCATGTAAATCACTTCAGCAATGAACATACCACTATTACCGCCATCAGCATCACCGTTCACTCTCTGCACCTGAAGCACAGTTATTTTTCTGCCGTAATACACAGGTTCAGGCTCGAAAATGTTAATCGCCTTACCGGGGTGGTCAGATATAGTTCCGTCTGCATCAACGCCACTTCCAAAATCATACGTGCTTTGAACGCGTCCGTCATAACTGCTGTTGCCTCTAAGACATTCACCTTCTAGATATGTGAACGCCACGAAAAACGAGTCAGGATTGCTTCTCCTCATCACATCACCCATAACCGCGCCTCCTTCACACAAAAAAAGCGGCATCCCTTGCAGGACACCGCCCGAATATTTCACTTCACACTCTAGCCAATCTCAGCAATCAGCTTCTCCACAGCCTCACGAGCATCCGGCGGTAGCTTGTCGATTCCGCCCCTCTCAGTTTCACGGGACGCGATGAAGTTCAACCTGTCCTGGAAGCGCTTACGGAGCTGAGTCCTGTACTCGTCATTCTTCAGGTCAGCCACAAATCCGGGGATTTCCATCGTCTTTATCCCTGACAGATTCCCGAAAGGCACCCACTGCGCTGTTCCCTCGACTATGCGTTCAATAATCATGAGCGTGTTCTCTTTGCCTACAGGCTTGCCCATGAAGTTACCCGTGTTCAGAATGTAGCAGTCGACTCCGTCCGAAATCAACGCTTTGAATCTCTCATAGTCCATGCCAAGCGGGTATGTCCTGAACGGGTTGGCGTAAGGCTCACACACAAGCGCATCCGGGTCAACGCCGGGGGCGAGGTTCTCTGCTGATGTTCTCTTTGTGGCAAGCGTCGCACCAAGCACTGAAGCCAGTGATGGCCCTTCGAGTTTCAGCACAGGCGGCAATGTCGGATCCCTCATGAGCCAGAATATTGCGTTGAGAGGTTCGCCGATTCTGTCGACTCTGTTTGGCGACCACAAACGAGACTTTATCGCCCTTCCATTTCCGTTGCGAATATCCTCAGTTACGGCAATGAGTTTTCCGTCAGCCGTTTTTATGCAGCCACAATTCTGGAGCGTCAGGATAAACTTGTTGTCCGGGCAGCCTATTGGGTAATCGGCGACCTTGTCGAAGTATGTCGGCTCAAGGGCGATGGCGTATTTGTCCTTCACGTTTACGACAAACGCATCATCATGGAGAACCATAACGTCATATTTGCCGTCATGCTTTGCGTGTGTGATTGTGGATTTGCCTGACCCTGAAAGCCCGAATGCCGCGACAACAAACTTTTTGCCGCTTCCGTCCTTGAGGGTGTAACGCTTGAGTCCGCCGTGGCATGATGCGTAACCATTGCGGGCGGCGATTCCCCATGCGAGAGTCAATGTGCCTTTCTTCAGCTCACCAAAATAGCGAAGTCCTAACACGATTGCGCAGTTCTCTTCAGGTGAGAAGAAAGCTATTCCGAGCGGGAACTGTTCAGCGAGTTTTGCATCTCCGTGTGGCCAATCAGGATCAGCCACGAAGAATATATCTCCGTCATGGTCTGAGATTCTGCGTGAAGCCTCATAGCGTGGTTTGTATGCCTCATTCGCGTACTGGAAGTTTATCATCCAGTTGTAGAGGTTGTTCTCGTAGCCTTCTGGAATGATGATATGCGCCGCCGTCATGAAATCCTCATCGAGTCCCACATACGCATCAGCCTGATAGAGCTTCCTGTAGCGCATGTTGAATATCGCCTCGCGGATAATCTTGCAGTATTTCGCGACATCGACTTCAGGGTAGCCGACTATGCGCCTTGCTGCTGCTGTGCGTCCGAAGATTCCGCCGTCGTTGAAGAGGAGAACGTTAGCGTCCTGGGGGAGTCCCTGTGATTCGGGCATGAACACGGGCATTCCTGTGAGTTCGATTGTGCCGGGGGAGTTCTTCGCGAGGTTGTAGGCTTCGTGAAGGTCAAGCACATGGTGAACGTTGTTGCCATAGAAGAGAGTCTCAATTGTTGTCCTAGGCTGGGCACGGTAGACTTTCTTGAAGTTTTCGGGATCATAATATCCGATTGTTGACATGAAAAGATTTGCCCCTTTCCTTATGATTTTTGCGCTGGATATGCGGTAAATTATAGCGCTTGCAGTTTTGATTGCTGTATAATTTTCGCATCACACATAGAAAGGACAATTGCGTTTGATTACGCTCAAAGAGATTATTGAACGAGACAAGCGGCCTCCTTCAGTTACTGTGAGCATGACTTGCTATAACCATGCGAAGTATATTGACGAGGCCATGAGGGGAGTCCTGATGCAAGAGACGAACTTCCCCGTGAACATTGTGATTCATGATGACGCATCGCCGGACGGAAGTGGGGAGATTATACGCCGTTACGCCACAGAGAATCCGAATATCACGGCCATAATCGAGGAGAGAAACTGCGTCCAGAATGGAATATCGTTTTTCCCAAAAGTGTTGCCTCATCTGACAGGGAAATATATTGCGTACTGTGAGTGCGATGATTTTTGGATTGATGAGCATAAATTGCAGATTCAGGTGGATTATCTAGAGGCTAACCCAGATTGTGTTGCGGTGTATAGTAATACCCTGCCAGTGAATGAGCATAGTGAGTATGATGAATCCACGAGGACGCATTACATAAAAACGGGTGAAGGTGATTACCCACGCTCAAAAATCATGTATATAGACCATCAGCTAGCCAGCCTTGTTATACGTAATTTCTGGCAGTTCATGACACAGGAGGAAATTAACTTTTACCTAGGCGTGAAAAGTGGAGGAGATGAAAGAATTTTTGCGATTCTTCTCCGGCTGGGGAGGGTTCACTATTTCAGCCAAGAATTTGCGGCGCATAGACGTGTTTTTGAGGGAGATTCTTTCACAGCTCGCATGGCCAGAAAAACAGATTATGAGCGGCTCAAGTATTATGTTCTTCAGAGGACTGAATTATATAGAATGATTGAGCATTACTTCGGGAAAAAATATTACCGCAAATACTTTAGCATATTGCTCTGCGACCTGAAGGAACGCTTTAAACATCACAGGTCAGTAATCAGGGACATTCCCCTTCATGACTGCTACCAGTACCGCAATATTCCGTGGTTCATATGGCCTGCCTTCGCTGGGTATGTGTCATACAGGGGTGCGAGGAAAATCCTGAAATCACTCTTGCCGGAAAAACTCTTG
>JAFSKY010000155.1 GCA_017448685.1 Synergistaceae bacterium | reverse complement strand
GACATGCCCGGAATTTTCCTGCGTTCAGCGTTCACCTTTGCGATTTCCGAATACGTCATGACATGGCCAAAAGGTATTGCGAGAATCGTTCCGCATATTGACCTGTGAAACTCTGAGCCTTCAATCTTTAGCGGAGGAGTAAAGCCCGGCTTTTTCCCGCTGAAATATATATTGAGCCATTCGCGAGCCTGTTCAAACACTGGCAGGCTTTGAGGTTTAGCGCGTGTACTACCATCCCTGAGCATGTCAGAAAAATACAGGGCTGTGATATTTTCGCCATCACTGAGCAAAGTTATCTCGCCAAGAGGTGAGCTGTAGCTGTGTGAAAAACTAGCTGCCATTTTCTTTTTTCCTTTTGAGTTGTGGATTAGGAATATTATACGTTATATTCACAATCTCTATATGACTCCGCGCTATCATTCGGCCATGAAAGGAGAGCGAGAATGCCATGAAGAAAAACATAATTCTGCTTGCGGCAATCATCACCGCGATAATGTCGGCATATCCAGCACTAGCAGATGACACAGCCCGTGATGCACTTGTCGCGTATTCAGGCACTGAAGCATTCACGAAGCTCACGCCGGAACAGCGTCAAGCCTGCACAGCGTGGTTAGTTTCAGGGGGAGTCATGGACAAGGAATGCAGGAAGGCTGTTATACGTCTCATCGCTGAAGCCCCTGATGCCGTAACTCCCGGCCAGCGTGAAGCGTTATTGCGTGAAGCCTCAATGGAGAATGCTCACGTAGCCTCAGCCCAGAAGACTCCCGCGCCAGTTCAGGAGTCTCCATCGCAGAAAATCGAGAAGGACGATGACACCGGGAAAATCATAGCCGCCGGGATATTGGGAATAATTGCGGGAATGGTGATACACAACAACGTCCGCCACAGATCCGCGCCGTCATATCAGCCTGCACCGCCTCCCCCACCGCCTCACGTTCAGCCCCATCAACCAGCACCGAATTTCAGGTCAGGCCCCCCGGTGCATTACCAGCGGACTCCTCAGCCCGTGAGAATCCCTGAACGCAGAATGCCCCCCAATCATGGAGGCAATCCAGGCGGAATGAGACCTCCACAGCACGGCGGTAATCCCGGAGGCATGAGACCTCCCCAAAGGTAGAGAACACGAAATCCCCCCGGCAATGTCGAGGGGAATTTTTTTTGCGTTTTTTGCGAGTGAGTTACGCGGCCTTATCTTTTTCAGCGTTGACCGTTGCGGCATATGCGCTGTTACAGAGTCCGAATATCGCCGACATGACAAACAATGTCTCAATCCCCATAGCTTGCCATATCCAGCCACCGAATAACGCAATAAGTATCGTGATTAGGTGATTGACTGAAACGCCCGTTGAGATTGTCGCTTTGACCTCTTCGGGAGTGTCGGATAAGTCTTGAACGTAAACATTTGAGGCCATAGACGCAAGGGAGATTACAGCATCAAGAATGTAATTCACGCAACACACAAGAAATGCCGTATTCATGTCAAACATGTGATGAGCGAATCCGTAAAAGAAGCACACAATCACAAGTATCAACGTGTCCATAACCATAACGATTTTGTAGCCGAAACGGTCAATTATCCTTCCGACAACAGGCGAGAATATGAACGTAGCTACAGCTGAGAGCGCGAACAATATACTTATAGCCATAGGCCCGGCTCCGTAAAACAGCACAAGCAGGTACGGCCCAAACGTGAAGAATATCTGCTTCCTTGCACCGTAAAATATCTCCAACATGTAGAACTTGAAGTATTTTCGGCGGAAATAGAAGCGTGATGCTATTGTATGCTCATGGTCGCTATTGTCCGTCATTCTGAGCGTGATGAAGAATCCTGCAAGTATTATCGTTGACGAGGCGATGAACACAGGACGGTACAGCCTCATTCCCCCCGACATGAATCCGAATACGAACGCTATCACGATATACCCAGCTAATGTCCCGAACTGGTACGCGGCATTCTGAATCCCAAGTGCAGCACCCCCACGGCCTTCACGGGAATACCCTAGCGCAAGTGTGCTTCTCATTCCGAACTGCATATGCTCGCCAAGTGAGTACACGAATACAGCGCATGTAACGAGGAATCTTCCGGGAGGGATGATTGATTGCATGGCCATTCCAGCAAGCATGATTAACGCTCCCGTCTTGAATATCTTTTCGGCGGAGAACTCATACAGCACAGCCAGCACAAACACAAGCATGAATCCAGGAAGCTCACGGAAAAATTCAGAGACTCCCCGGTCAAATTGAGTCATCTGCACGATTTCAGCAAGGTAATTATCGAGTATTGCCTTGTACAGACCATATGACAGCCCGAATATTACCAGCGAGGTTATGAACGCCCTATAACTTGTCTCATGCCTGAAAATTTTTGATGACATTATGTATTCTCCTTTGCGGAAAAATTTATGAGGTTAAATCAGCATAGTATAATACCGTCATCCCAAAAACTTAATTCAGGGGGAAAACTATGAAAGCCTTATTTGTGAACGGCTC
The DNA here is from genome assembly GCA_017448685.1 of Synergistaceae bacterium. Taxonomy (GTDB): domain Bacteria; phylum Synergistota; class Synergistia; order Synergistales; family Aminobacteriaceae; genus JAFUXM01. The sequence continues at coordinate 742 of JAFSKY010000155.1, read as the reverse complement.
GCCCCGAAAAAACTGGAACACTCACAAAATGCTAGAGTCAGCCATGCAGGGGGCAAAAGATTCTGGCGCGGAATGCGAGATGATTCACCTTTACGATTTGAGCTTCAAAGGTTGCGTGTCATGTTTTGCCTGCAAGGTGAAGAACTCCAAGACTAACGGCCTATGTGCATATCGTGATGAGCTTCGTCCCGTTCTGGAAAAAGCATTAGCCAGCGACATTATCATTGCAGGAAGCCCGATATACTTCAGCCATCCCACAGGCATGTTCTATTCATTCCTCGAACGCTTAATGTTCCCCGTATTGAGCTACAATGGGAAATATGACCCTGAGACTCACACTATGGAGTCCCGGATTCTTACGCGTGATATTTGCTCGGCAATGATATACACGATGGGTTACCCGGATGAGGATGGCATAAAGGATTTCGGCTACCTGAAGATGTTTGCTGAGACACAAAGATTCATGCAACAACTATTCGGGTATAGCGAGACACTTTACGCCTACAACACATACCAGTTCAGCGACTACTCACGCTACGACGTGGCAGAAATGATCGAACCCATGAAGGCGAAATGGCGCGATGAACATTTCCCGGACGAACTCAAGAAAGCCTATGAGCTTGGCAAACGTCTTGTGATAAAGGCAGGTGAGTCAAAGTGAAGGCAATGTTTGTGAACGGCTCCCCCCGTAAGGGTTGGAACACGCATAAGATGTTAGAGTCGGCCATGAAGGGAGCTGCTG
>JAFSKY010000154.1 GCA_017448685.1 Synergistaceae bacterium | reverse complement strand
TCTACCGGAAATCTCTTTGCCGTTGGAATGATATATGCCTTTGCCATGCATTTTATTGCTAGCCATGTAACCTTTGTAGTATTCGTTGGAGCTGAAATATTGTCCAGGTCCGGGGTTGCCACGAAAATTGTACGTACCATAGCCGTGCATAGCATCATCCTTCCATTCGCCCACATACACATCACCATTCACGAAATATGCCGTGCCTTTGCCGGAACGCTTATTGTCCTTGTATTCCCCAGCGTAACAGCCACCGCTGAAATAGTAATACGTTCCTTCCAACAAGCTGCCGTATTTGTCCAAAGCTCCAACATAAAACGCTTTACCCGGCCAAATGATTACAGCATAGTTTTTTGTCTGAGCGATATATGCATTTCTTTTTCTCGTGAATGGGCTGTTTCGAGCCACAACAAAAAATTGCGTGGTCAGGTCAGCTTCGCCAGTAACAGGAAGGTTGTTTGCGGCCTGAAATCCCATGACAGACTCGGCGGTCTTGCTACTGTATGAGCCATCGCCCGCTGAATATCCAAGAGCATTCAATGCTTTCTGGAACTCACGTGCGCCATTGCCCCTGCTGCCTAGCTTGTAGGTTAAGCCTTTTGCATTCTGAAGCCCTCTGAACACTTCATACATGCTCATTATGTCCAACTCTGTTATATCTTGAGCGGATGCCGGGTATGAGACTGTTGACAGCACAAAGAATGACATGAACGCAAACGCCAAAGCCAGCCTTGAAAGTTTCATGTGCAAATACCCCTGCTCTTTCATGAAATAGATTCGTGGATGCTTGTATTATACTGTGTGAATTATTCCTACCTATGGAAAATGAGAGTCTTCATTCAGGATAAAAATATGGAGAGTCCGCAAAACGCAGACTCCCCATAAACATTATGAATGCTTGATGCTTATTTGTCCTTGATTGAGTCAAGCATGGCTGATATTTCGTCTCCAGCACTCTCAACGCCTGTCATCGTGATAAGGATATATTCGCCGTCCTCAACGTGAAGCATTGCATGTGTGTTCACGCCCTGGGCATTCACCATATCCCATGAGTAATCGCCATCTGAGTCTTTTTCCGGTGAGCTGACTGACGCAAAACTGCCCTTGAGGTTCTCCACAAATGCGCCTGCAAGCACCTCCGCTGAATTTCCTTGCGCACTGTCAACCGTAACAGACATTGCCGCGGTGTTGTCGTTCTTGTTGATTAAGGCCGTGGGACCCTGCTGTGTTGCTGTCCATCCAGCCGCGACATCAATCGTGAACTTCCCGAAATCCTGCACAGCTCCGAATGCCATTGTTGCCGCAACTGCCACAGCGATTAGCACTAATACTGTACGCTTCATGATTATGCTTCCCCCTGTGATTCGTCAAGCTCTATTTCTCTTTGAGTGAGTTGATTATCGCCATAACCTCATCAGGAGCGTTCTCTGCACCAGTAACCACGATAAGCGCATAGTGATCTTTGTCGCCATTGAGGACTCCCCTGCTGGTTACGCCGTTGCCGTTGTCGAACTCGAATGTGTAGCCGCCATCCTCAGACTTGAGGTTTTTCCCCTTCAGAGCCTCCACAAACGCATCAGCAAGCTCTTTCAGTGTTGCGCCCTCTGTGCTGGCGTATGTGATGCTCATCGAGGCGGTGTTGTCGTTCTTCACGATTCCAACGGTCTCTTCATCCTGATTCGCTGTCCATCCGGCTGGAACATCAACCGTGAATTTCCCGAAATCCTGCACACCTGCGAATGCCACTGCCGAAAACGCAAACGCTAATACCAACGCTAAAACTATTGAACGTTTCATGAAAGAAAACGCCTCCTGTAATGTATTAATACCACGCGGGAAAAACTCATGTCCGCGATGATATTCCATATAATATTATGTCCACCGAGAATATTTCGCTCCCGGCATTTATGTCCATATGCCCGCCGTAATGATTCACCGTATTGCGCACAGAGATTAACCCCGTGCCGTGTCCTTTGGCCGATGAAACTGGCAGGCCGTCTTTCCATGTTATAGCCCCGTCGTATGTGTTATCTATGGATATGCCTAACATCACGTCAGAAAGCATTGATGACATGACGTTTACGCGACGTTTTTCCGGGGGGAGCTTCTTTGATGCGTTAAGGGCATTTTCGAGGAGGTTGCCCAGCATGGCGCAAAAATCCGGCTCGCTAACGGGCAATGAGGCGGGGAGATCAATCTTCCATGTTATCGGAGTCCCCTGCGATTCAGCTGTCCTGTCGTAATGTGAGGCTACAGCGTCAACAGCTTTGTTCACGCAGAATGATTTGTAGGTCTGCCCTGAGTTTCTCACGATGCCCGCAACATATTCTTTCAGCTCCGAGATTCTTCCATTATCCGCAAGCCCGGCAATCACTAGAATGTGCTGGCGGAAATCATGACGAAGCTCCCTCGTCCTTTGCATGTAGGATTGAAGCTCATAGTAGCGTTTGCTCTCCATGCTGAGAAGGTCATTCTCGCGCCTGAGTCTTGCCTGCTCCGTTATGCGCTCTGTTATGCGCCAGAAAATATGATACAGCGTGAATATCATCACCATAATTGTTGTAATCAATGCAAGTGCTACAGGTCTAACCCTTCCAGTGAGAATAACGCGGGGGCTGTTGGGGGTCATCCAGTACAGAAGCGCGGACATTGCACACGGAAGAATGAACATGCGCCGCCATATGTCTTGAATTGAGTCGTGGCTCATAAGCATAGGGAGCTTTACGGCTAACGTCCTGAAGAATATTGCTCCCATAACAACGGAAATCCCCAATGACAAAAACCCGGACGGCATGAGGAACACAGGCGAAAAGTTCAGGATTTCGAGAGGTGCGACGAGGTAAACCGCGTACATGTGGCATGACAGAGACAGCATAGCCGCGTTGAAGAAGCAGAACAGCTTTTTCCCCGCCTCAGTGTCAAACAGAATCGCATACATCGCGAATATCACAGCCGCAACAGGAATCATCATTATGCGGACTCTTATGCGTTGCCACGCTCCGAAATACGCCGCCGAAAATATTACCGCGCCAACAGCAACAGGACATATCCACGCGAAAATACCGGGTCTGACGTGATTCGTTACGGGCATTACGGCGAAAATCACGGCAGGAAGAATCATCGCAAGCTCCAACGCGTAACGCAACGTGAAATCCAACCTCAAATCACCGCGCCCCCTTACGAATCCGGGAGATTTGGTGCTGTGTGAATGTCCGTATGATGTCGGCTCTTCTGCGTTTGCTGACTGGCAAATATGTTCCGTCATTCATGATAAAAACGTCCCTTGATGGCGTGAGGGATGAAACGCAATCCATGTTGATTATGATTCCCCTGCTACACACGACAAAACGCGGGTCTTCTGTGAGTTGCCTCTCAATCTCGCTGAATGACATGCTACAAATGAGGCAATTCCCGCCAGACATTACGACTTCAACAAAATGATCTCGTGATATTACCGCAGTGATGTAACGTAGCGGAGTTATGTATTCAGAGCGTGCAACCCTGAGAGTCGCTGAGGGTTCATCGTCATCAAAATATTTCATCGCCTCAATCATGACATGGCCGATTTTCTCATCGTCATAGGGCTTCAATATGTAGTCGAACACGTGAAGGGGAAATGCCTCGAACGCGTATTCATTTGAGTGTGTCGTGAAAATGATAAGGGCTTTGTTGTCGGAGAGTCTAATTCTGCGGGCAGCCTCTATACCGTTCATGCCGTTCATGAGAATATCGAGGAAGAATATGTTGAACTTCTCCGGCACAAACGAATCAATGAGCCTGTTCCCATCATCGAAGCAGGTTACCGGGATGGCCTCCTCGTGATTCTCCGCTAGCCACGTCTGAATGCCACGCTGAAGGTCTGCGCAATCTTGTGCGTTGTCGTCAACAACAGCTATGTTCAGATTCATGGGGCAATCTCTCCTTGCTTCGTGAATGCTGAGATTATTTCACCGCGCCTAATGAATAGCAATATCCGTTCACGAAATAAAATGCCCATTCGCGAGAAATCTTCCCCCCTCTGAAAATTAATCGTCATTACGTCTGATTTACGCGTCAAAAATTTTTTGGTATTTTACGTGCCAAATCCCACAAATTAATTTGGAAGGCTCTAATCAAATGCCAAAACTCTTAATCATCGCTGACGATTTTACTGGCGCACTTGATACTGGCGTTCAGTTCGCTTCATTGGGCGCAAAATCTCTCGTGGTTACGGATCTCCCATACGACATGAAAAGCTCAGAGGGGCTTGACGTTCTCATATATGATGCTGAGACAAGGCACACCTCATCGGAAAAAGCATATGACACAGTGAGGGCTGCAACATCATGCGCGAAGAATCACAATATCCCATTCGTGTACAAGAAGACGGACTCAGGGTTGCGCGGGAATATCGGCGCGGAATTAGCCGGGGCTATGGATGGTCTTGGGCTTGATGGTATGGCGTTCGTTCCAGCGTTCCCGGCCATGAAGAGAATCACACGCGGTGGAGTGCATTACATTGACGGAGTCCCGGTATCACAGAGCATGTTCGGCAAAGATCCGTTTGAGCCTGTGAGGCATTCAGCGGTGAAAGACATCATAGCGGAGCAGACCGACAAGAGCGGGATTAGAGTCTATGACGCAGAGACTGACGGCGACATGATGAACATCGCGAATCAATTGGGCGTTGAGGGCTTGAGCCTCACAGCTGGTTGCGCTGGCTTCGGGAATGTTCTTGCGCGTGTGCTGGGCTTCAATGGCAAGCCTGCGGAATTGCCTGACATGCCGCGGAGGTTGTTCATGATTTGCGGGTCAGTCAACCCTGTAACGCGTTCGCAGATGGATTACGCGAGGGATAACGGCTTCAGGTATATATCCCTTAGCGCGGAGCAAAAGCTCAATCCGACATGGCCGGGTAGTCCTGAATGTGTGAAATCTGGTGCTGAATGGCTCGCTGAAATCGGGAATGTTGACGCAATACTTGACGCGAATAACCCGGACGAGACAGCAAAGACTGACGAATATATACGCTCTCACGGAATGAATATTGATGCAGTGAGGGTGAATATATCGCGTTCAGTTGCGGCTGGTGGGCTGGCTGTGATTGAGGCGGGACTTGAGGCGCGTTTGATGTGCGTGGGAGGAGATACGCTTCTTGCGCTGATGAATGCCGCGGGGATTCATGAGCTTGTGCCACTGCGCGAGGTTGAACGGGGAGTCGTGTTGACGAGCTTCACGCATAGGGGGAAGGAGTATTACATCATGACGAAATCGGGCGGGTTTGGCGAGAAGGATTTGCTCGTGAAATTGGCTAGGAAGTGAATCATCATGAGGAGGACGGTTCTGTGCGTTGTGCTGGTGATGGCGTGTGTGTCGTCAGCGTTCGGCGGTGCAACGGAAGATTTATTCGAATTAGTAGGATACAGCAGTACGACTCCTAAAATGATTGAGAATCTCATCAAGTTTGGGGCTAATGTCAATGCTAAGAATAAAAACGGTTATACAGCCTTAGCAGTGGCGGTTATGGTCAATAAAAATCCTGAAATCGTGAATGCTCTTATTGAGGGTGGCGCGGATGTCAACGCTAAGGATAATGACGGCGGAACAGTTTTAATGCTTACAGCTGCTGTAAATAGCAATCCTGAAATACTGAATGCCCTCATAAAAGCTGGTGCAGATGCCAGCATCAACGCTAAGGCCAATAACGGCGCAACGGCTTTAATGCTTGCGGCTTGGGGTAACAGTAATCCCGAAATAGTGAATACTCTCATAAAGGCCGGGGCAGATGTCAACGCCTCGGATAATCACAATCACGGCATGACTGCTTTAAAGATTGCGGCAGGAGTCAATAACAATCCTGAAGTATTGAAAGCTCTCATAAAAGCTGGGGCAAATGTCAACGCTAAAGACGAGGATGGAAATACGGCCTTGATAATTGCGGTTATGAACAACAGAAATCCCGAAGTAGTGAAAGCTCTCGTAAAAGCTGGGGCTGACATTTTCACAAGAAACAATAAAGGCAAAACCGTTCTCGATTACGCCAAGAATGACGAAATAAAACGTATAATACTCAACTCATCGAAATAGAAAGGCAGGTTATAACATGCTCACAAAATACACACTCGGAATGCCCAATACCGTTTTCGGCGGTGAGGGCGCATTAAGCAATATCGTTGACGTTCTGAGGGCTGAAGGCGTGAAGAAACTCGCAGTCTTCACGGACAAAGGCATTCAGGGCGCGGGGCTTCTCGATTTCCCGATGGAATACGTGAAAGCTTCAGGCGTTGAATACACGGTGCTGAATGACCTTCCCCCTGAACCAAGCTATGAGCAGGCGCAAAAGCTCGTAGACCAGTGCAGGGAATACGGCGCAGATTTCATTCTCGCTGTAGGAGGCGGCTCTGTCATGGATACCGCAAAACTCGCAAGCGTCCTCATGACTGACGATTACGGCATAAAAGCCCTCCTTGATGACCCCAAGAAAGCACGCAAGTACGTCAAGACTCTCATGATTCCCACAACAGCCGGTACAGGAGCTGAGGCCACAATCAACGCAATTGTAGCTGTCCCGGAAAAACAGCTCAAAGTAGGCATCGTAAGCACATCAATGATGCCCGATTATGTGATACTTGACGCGGTCATGATAAAGAAGCTCCCACGCAAAATTGCCGCCGCAACAGGTATTGACGCTCTCGCACACTGCATAGAGTGCTTCACCAGCAACAAGGCCAATCCTTTCAGTGATACGTTTGCGCTTGCAGGATTGGAACTCATCATGAAAAGCCTCATTCCCGCATGTGATGACCCTAACGCTATGCAGGACAAACTGAACATGCAAATCGGCAGCTTCTACGGCGGAGTCGCGATAACCGCTTCAGGTACAACAGCCGTCCACGCATTGAGCTACCCTCTTGGCGGGAAATACCACATTGCACACGGAGTCTCAAACGCAATACTTCTCGTGCCTGTCATGAGATTCAATGAGCCTGAAATACGTCCCCTTCTGGCTACTGTGTATGACAGGTGCATTTGTGGCAATGCGTCAACGGAGGAAGCAAAGAGTAAGGCCGTAATAGACCGTCTCGGCGAAATGGTTGAACACCTCGAAATCCCCAAGAGCCTCAAAGAATGGAACGTACCTGACAGCGATTTGGACTCACTCGTGGCTTCAGGAATGGAAGTAACGCGCCTCCTCAACAACAACCGCAGGAAAGTTACAGCAGAGGATGCACGCGCAATATACAGTCAGATAATGTAACAATATTATAGAAAGGAGATTTGTACGATATGCCGGAAATCAAAGGAATAATCCCCCCAATATTGACCCCAATGAACGCGGACGAGTCAATCAACGAAGCCGAATTGCGCCACCAAGTGAACAGGATGATTGACGCAGGAGTCTCAGGTGTATTCGCGCTAGGCACAAACGGTGAAGCATACGCCCTCAGCCACAAAGAGAAGGTGCAAATCCTGAAACTTGTTGTTGACGAGACAAAGCACAGAGTCCCAGTTTACGCCGGGACAGGCTGCCCCACAACGAAAGAGACAATTACACTCAGCAAGGAGGCCGAAGAAATCGGAGCGGATATACTCTCGGTGATTGTGCCGTATTTCGCAGCTGCCTCACAGGATGAACTCTACGCACACTACAAGGCAGTATCTGAGAGCGTGAAGATTCCTGTCGTCTTGTACAACATTCCCGCCAGAACTGGCAACGCATTAGCCCCCGCAACAGTAGCACGTCTCGCCAAAGACATACCCAACATTATGGGCGCAAAGGATTCAAGCGGCAATTTCGACAACATGAAGCAGTACATAGAGCTTACGAGCGATATTCCCGGAAAAGATTTCAGCGTCCTCTCAGGGAATGACTCTCTGATACTTCCTGCGCTTATGTTCGGCGGCAAAGGCGGTATTGCAGGGTGTGCAAACGTTTTCCCGCGCACGATGGTTGAGATTTACGAGGCGTTCACGGCAGGGGATATTGAACGCGCCAAAAAGGTGCAGGACAGCATAAGGATATTCCGCAACTGCTTCAAATACGGCAACCCTAACACGATTGTGAAGATGGCAGCGGGGTTATTGGGATATCCTGTAGGGCCATGCAGGAGACCTTTCAGCACAGTTACTCCTGAAGGACTTGAAGCCCTGAAGAAGACTCTTGAGCAGTGCAAAGTGAACGGCTTGCATTAGGAGGCGTGAAGATGAAACCTATTCTCGGTATCAGCATGGGTGATCCTTTTGGGAGTGGCCCGGAAATCACGGTGAAGGCTCTTGCGGACAAATCGATTTATGACCGTTGCAGGCCGCTTGTTGTCGGTGATGTTCCTGTGATGGAATATGCCGCAAAAGTCGCCCGCAAAGTTTCAGGGATTGATGTGAAAATTCACCCTGTTCATGACGTGAAAGAAGCGAAATTTGAGCCAGGAACAATTGACGTTTACGACATGGGAATCGTGAAAGCCTCAGACATTCCCGGCGACCCGGAAAACCCCAAGCCTTTCAACATTGGCCCGACAAAACTCGGAGGCGAGGCAGCCTATCAGTATGTCGTGAAGGTTATCCGTATGGCACTTGCGCATGAGGTTGACGCGACAATCACGAACGCAATCAGCAAGGAAGCCATCAACATGGCCGGGCATCACTATTCAGGACACACCGAAATTTACGCGGATGAAACGAAGACCAAGAAATACGCGATGATGTTAGCCCACGAAAATTTGAGGGTAATCCACGTTTCGACTCACGTATCATTGCGCGAGGCTTGCGACCGTGTCAAGAAAGAACGCGTACTAGATTGCATACGTCTGGGCAATGAAACCTGCAAGGCTCTGGGCATCGACAATCCCAAAATCGGCGTGGCAGGTCTGAATCCTCATTGCGGGGAAAATGGCATGTTCGGACGTGAGGAAATCGACGAGATTCAGCCAGCAATTGACGAGGCCATGAAGGAAGGCATCAACATTCCCGACAAAAAGCCCACTCCCCCCGATACAGTATTCAGCAAGGCTCTTGGAGGATGGTATGACATTGTCGTTGTCATGTATCACGATCAGGGGCATATCCCCCTCAAGGTGAAAGGCTTTGTGTACAACAGAGAAGAACATCATTGGGAGGCCGTTGCGGGAATCAACGTAACGTTAGGTCTTCCGATTGTGCGCGTGAGTGTGGATCATGGAACAGCGTATGACATTGCGGGAAGCGGCGAGGCAAATGCACTAAGTCTCGTGAACGCGATTGATTACGGAATTAAATTAGCAGGAGGTTCAAAGTAACATAATGGATATGGCATATCTTCTTTGGGTGCAGGATTTGCGCAACAGCATCGAGTCAGCATTAGACAGCAAAGTTGTCAGCGTGTTCTTTGAGGAACTATCATTCTTCGCTCTTACGTGGCTGATTTTCATTCCCGTGCTTGTGTACTGGACAATCAACAAGAAAAACGGCCTCTTCCTTCTCGCCTCAATGGGAATAAGCTGGTTCTTCAATGGCTTCGTGAAGATGACTGCTTGCGCTTATCGTCCGTGGATTCGTGATGCAAGAATCATTCCTGCTGGAGATGCGATAAAGACTGCCGGCGGGTATTCATTCCCAAGCGGGCATACTATGTGGAGTTCACCCGTTTACGGAGGACTCGCGGTACTCACCAAGAAACGCGCTCCCATGTTCGCATGGCTGTGTGTGATTCTGTTGCTCCTCACGGCATTTTCGCGGAATTATCTCGGCGTTCATACCCCTCAAGATGTCGTTGTCGGCGTAACGTTGGGACTCTGCGCTGTTTGGCTGGCATCAAGAATCCTCGCTAACCCGGAGAAGGAGAATATGTTTATGGTGATTGGGCTGGTGCTTTGCGTTGCAGATTTGCTCTACATAATGTACAAGCCTTATCCCATAGATTACACGGCTGAAGGGAAATTGCTCGTTGACCCTGTAGCGATGATGAATGACCCATTTCACGGAATAGGAATGATGCTTGCTCTGATTATTGGGCGTTACCTTGAACGTGAATATGTCGGCTTTGAAGCAACAGGACTCGGCGTAAAAGGAATCGTGCTTGCGATTATCGGCTTCATTCCGTATTACTGCCTCGTGTTTAATTTCGTGAAGACATATACATTCATAATGGATCCGCTTGTAGCCATGCTCACAAAGAGATGGGCATATATGGTGATTGGATTCCTGACAATGTTCTGGGCAATATTCGTATGGCCGTGCGTGATTAAGCTGACACAGGGGAAAAAGTAAATGGACATTGAGATTCTGCTCTTCCTGCAAAATTTCCGCGAATCAACAGGCAACGCATTAGTCCCCGCTGTAAATTGGCTATCACATGCGGCTATAACATGGCTGTTGTTCGTACCGTTCGTTGTGTATTGGTGCATAAGCAAGAAGGCAGGACTCTTCCTCATCATGTCCGTATGCATAAGCAGATTCCTCAACGGAATAATGAAGGTTACGGCTTGTGCTTACCGTCCGTTTGTGAGGGACACCCGGATAATTCCTGCTGGGCATAAGCCATCGGGATATTCATTTCCGAGCGGTCATACAATGTGGGCAGCTCCGATATTTGGCGGGCTGATTGTCCTCACTCGCAAGAAATCTCGACTGTTTGCGTGGGTTTGCGGCATTCTGATAATCCTCGTGGCATTCTCGCGCATGTATTTGGGAGTCCATACGCCTCAAGATGTGATTTTCGGGACAATCGCCGGGATTTTCGCGTTGTGGCTTGCGTCATTCATCATGAAACGTCCTGAGCGTGAAAATTCGTTCCTCATGGCCGGATTGCTTCTCTGCGTTCTCGGAGTGATATACACGGCCTTCAAGCCTTACCCGATGGATTATGTTGACGGGAAATTACTCGTTGACCCTGACAGAATGATGCTTGATACGTTCTATGCTGTTGGAATGATGACGGGCTTTATCACTGGACGCTGGATTGAGCGTGAGTATATCGGCTTCAGCGTAACAGGGCTTAACGTCAAGGGAATAATCCTCGCGGTGATTGGGCTGATTCCTGTGTACTTTATCGCATGGACATTCGCGGGGGATTATACGTATCTATTTGACGTTCTCGGCGCAATGTTCACGGTTAAGGGAGGACGTTTTGCAATGGGACTCATTCTCACACTCTGGACTGTTGCGGTGTGGCCGATGGTGATTAAGCTGACAGGAGGCCGGGAATAATGGACATAGAATATCTGCTTTTGCTACAGAATTTCCGTGAGGCAACCGGGAATGTGTTAACCCCGTTCATGATATGGCTGTCAGATTTCACGCACGGAGGATTGCTCCTCGTTCCTGTGTTCGTGTACTGGTGCATAAGCAAGCGCGGTGGAATGTTCCTGATGTTATCGACAGCTATCAGCAACTTTCTCGGCGAAATCCTCAAGATGACATTCTGCGTTTATCGCCCATTCGTGAAGGACGCGAGAGTCATTCCTGCGGTGCATAAGCCTTCAAGCTACTCATTCCCCAGCGGACACACGGTTACAGCGGCTTCAATTTTCGGAGGGCTGGCGGTCTTGTCGCGGAAAAAATATGCGTGGTTCTCGTGCTTGTGCGTGGCGATGATTCTACTCGTAATGTTCGCTCGCAACTACTTGGGCGTTCACACCCCTCAAGATGTCATTGCCGGGCTGGTCGTGAGCGTGGCTGTACTCTGCGCGGTCTCAGTGATGATGCTCCACCATGAGCGCGAAAATCTGTTCATGTTGCTGGGAATCGTTGCAGTAATCGCGGGCGTTGCGTATGTCTCGCTGAAGTCTTACCCGATGGACGCGGACGCAAACGGAAAACTCATCGTGAATGCTGCGGGGAAGATCGACGACATTTACCTTTTCGGCGGGACTATTGCAGGGATGATTGCAGGCCGTCTCATTGAGAGAAGGTACGTGAGATTCCGCGAGTCAGGCTTCAACGTGAGGGGCGTTATTGTCTCATGCATTGGGCTATGGCTGTATTACGCTCTGTACTTCACTGTGAGGAACGACATCATTAGCTTCCTGACTCCAATCATCACGGAATGGGGCGGGACGTTCACTCATGGGTTCGTATCAGCGTTCTTCGCTGTGGCAGTCTGGCCAATCGTGATAAAGCTAACTTGTAGGCGCGACTAAATGGACATCGAATATCTT
>JAFSKY010000153.1 GCA_017448685.1 Synergistaceae bacterium | reverse complement strand
GTATATGAGTGTACAGAATGCGGATTACTGATTGACAGGGACTATAACGCCGCATTGAATTTGAAACACTGTAGGCAATATCGTACCGTTGGCTAGGCGGGAAGTTAAGCCTCTGGACTGTCATACCCACTTGAGTAGCAGACCACAGCGAAAGAGGACAGGATGAACGAGGAATAATCAAAGAAGTGTATGTAATATTATTACACTTTTTATGTAGCAACGCATAACATGACGGATAAACGCAAATTCATCGGGAAAAAATTCGGAGCTATTCACAGGTCAAGGGAATTGGCGGTGCAATTTCTGTGTTCGATTGACTTATGCCCGGAGCAAGATTTTTCCGAGTCGCTGGAATTGTTCCTGAACCTTGACGGTATCGCAAAAGATGATGCACCTGCTGTGAAAGAACGCTGCCGGACTATTGCGCTTGAGGTTTGGCGCAGGAAGAATGAGATTGACGGAGTGTTATTGCGGACGGTTACGGGGTGGCGGCCTGACAGAATGGTGAGCGTTGACCGCACTATATTGCGGTTGATGGTGCTTGAAGGCTTCCTGATGAAGTCGCTCCCGGTGAAATCGGCGATAACTGAGGCGGTAACTCTTGCGGGTGATTTCGGGACTAAAGAGTCATCACGATTCGTCAGCGGAGTAATGTACAGGGTAGCGAAATATTTTGAGGCTGTGCAGGAATAACTGACGCATAACGGTAAAAGGAAAAAGAAAGCCCCCCGGTCAACATGGCCGAGGGGTATTTTTATGGCTTGCTACTCGGAAATGATGAAGGCTTGTTCGGATTCGTGATTGCCGTCCTGAGATTTCACTTGCACCTTGAAATCACCGCTCACAAATTCAGCTGGAAGGGTGAAAATTCCCTCATCAAAGATGATGACACCTTCTATGCGTTCATCATCGACATATACAGCCCAGTCTGAAGCCTCAACATCAAACGCGCCAAGAATAAACGTAAGAGGATGCCCTGCTTTGACGGTGAAAAGGTCGCTGTCTCTGCCCTCGCCGACTTCGAGAGCGTCTTCACTGATTACGCGCAATGATGGCGTAAGAGTGAGTACTGTACTGCCTACAGATTCGATGATTGGCGCATGGATTACGGGCAATGCTGAGACGGTGTTATGTGCCTGAGCTGAGATTCCGCTGTCGTCCTCATTGCTGGATTTGCTTTCAGGGATTGCGGATTTCGTTGTGGGAGCTGTTACCTTGACGGTGAAATTCTTTGTGCCAGCTGCCCCATTCTTGTCCTTCGCCTTAAGCGTGAATGTGTAGCTACCAGTCTTTGAGGGAGTCCCTGTGATTTTGCCCGTGCTGGAATTGAGCTTTAAGCCTTTGGGGAAGTTGCCTGAGCTGACTGACCACGCGTAAGGGCTTGCGCCGTTGGAGGCTTTTGGTGTGGCTGTGTAGGATGTGCCTTTTACGGCGTTGGCGAGAGTCCCCGTAACTTTTGTTTGAGTAACTTTCACGGTATATGCCTTAGTACCTGCCGCACCGTTCTTATCCTTCGCTTTAAGCGTGAAATTGAACGTCCCAGCCTTAGAGGGTGAACCCGTAATTTTCCCGGTCGAGGAATTGAGCTTCAAACCATCGGGCAATTTCCCAGCACTTACGCTCCAACTATACGGGCTTGCACCTCCTGAGGCTTTTGGTGTCCCGGTGAACGTGGCTTTGCGGGTTATGCTCGTGGGGATGTCGCCTTTCACCGCAGTTTGCGTTACTTTCACGGTATATGACTTAGTCCCGGCTGCACCGCTTTTGTCCTTCGCCTTGACGGTGAAATTGAACGTACCGGCCTTAGAGGGTGAACCCGTAATCTTACCTGTGGAGGCATTGAGCTTCAGGCCATCGGGCAATTTTCCCGCGCTAATGCTCCAACTATACGGGCTTGTACCTCCTGAGGCTTTTGGAGTCCCGGTGAATGTGGCTCTACGTGTTACGGTTGCAGGGATGTCGCCTTTGACCGCAGTTTGTGTTACTTTCACAGTATATGCCTTAGTCCCTGCTGCACCGTTCTTATCCTTGGCTTTAAGCGTGAATTTGTACGTACCCGCTTTTGCCGCAGTCCCGGTTATGTCAGCTTTATCCCCCGATGCTGTGAGATTCAGACCTTCAGGAAGTTTTCCCTCACTCACACTCCAAACATATGGACTTGTGCCGCCCTCAGCTTTCACATAGCCGGAATAAGTAGCCTTCCTCGTAACACTCCCGGCAAGAGTACCCGTTATTGCCGTCTGCGTTATCTCCATGTCAAAAGCCTTTGATGCTGTCAGGCCGTTTTTGTCCGAAACTTTCAGCATGAACGAATATTGCCCAGCCTTTGATGGCTTCCCTGAGATTACGCCAATATCCCCAGATGCCTTAACATTCAGTCCATCAGGCAATGAACCAGCACTCACATTCCACGCGTAAGGGGCTGTGCCTCCGTTGACCCTGATTTGCCCGGTGTAACTGCCTTTCCTTATCGCGTCATCGAGAGTACCCGATATTGTCGGCTTCTGCACTACCTTGAAGATGAATGATTTTGCGGTGGTGTTGCCATTCGCGTCAGTAACCTTCAGGGTAATATCGCCGTAACGCCCGCCGTATGAAGGAGTCCCAGAAATATGCGCGTATTTCCCGGTTAAGCCTGAAGCCTTGCCCGTAGTGTTGTCTGAACATGCAAGAGTGAACCCTTCCGGCAAGTTCGACACATCCGCACTCCATGTGTATGGGGCAGTGCCTTTCCCGGCAGTTACGTAGCCTGAATATGTCTTGCCTTCTGAAGCGTCAGCAAATGAGCCTGTTATTTCTGGGAGGGTGTAAGGCATTTTGACGTTTTTCGAGCCGCCCTCTTTCCCTTCTGGAACGCTTACAGAGAATTTCTTTGTCGCCGTTCTGCCGTCAGCGTCAACAACCTGAAGTATAAACTCGTTGTCAGCATAGGACTCGTGTTCAGGAGGCCAACCGAGAAGCCTGAATTTTTCCGACTCATAGCTTTTATTCTCCGTTTCTAGACCCTGCGGAAGACTGCCAGCTATCACCGACCATGTATATTTTCCGCGTCCGCCCTTCGCATATATGGTGTTGATGTAGTAATCATACTTCCAGTACTGCCTGAGTATCTCTGAAGGTTCAATGGTAACGTCAGGAAATTCACCATCTATGTACAGTCCATCATCAACCCTGCTGCCCTTCACCTTGAGGGTTAAATCTTTTTCCGCCGTTCTGCCTTTACCGTCAACAACAGAAAGAGTGAATTTATACGTGTCAGGTGAAGTAGGAACACCAATGATTCTCACGCCATTAACGCCGTTACCCTCTGTGTCAACTTTCATGCCCGGCGGAATCAATCCCCGCGAAATTCTCCATGTGTAAGGCTCTGTACCATCATCCGCCGAGAACCTCGCTCCGTAAGGTTTGCAATATTCACTGCCTACACTGCCATCACCGGGAATCCAGCCGGATATTTTCAGCGGAGGGTAGTACACTTTGAACGTTATCTGCTTTTCACCCGTCTTGCCGTTTGCGTCCGTAACCTTGAGCGTGAATTTGTACGTTCCTTCCTCATCAGCAAGAGTCCCGGAGAACACAGCCTTATCCCCTGAACTTGCGAACGTTATCCCAGTCGGCAATGTCCCTGATGTGATTTCCCATGTGTAGGGGGATTGCCCGCTGCCTGATGAGATTGAGTCGGAATATTCTGTGCCGGGTGTGCCGCTGAGGGTGTCTTTGTTGGGTGAAGGTGGTTCGTTGTGGTCGATGTCAGGAGTCGGCGTTGGGTCAGAGCCGTATGTATATCCGCTTCCCCCGCAAGTATGGCATGTTTCTTTCCTACTACCGTTACACCTCCAGCATTTCCCGCTGCCATAACATCCCTGACAATTTACGTAACTTCCTGAGCCAGTGCCATAACTGGGAATATAGTATCTTCTCTTGCCGTTACATGTTGGACACACTCCTGATCCATGACATATACCGCAATTTTGTTTCCCTGTTCCGGAACATTTCCAGCACGTTACTTGAGCGGCCCAAGAAACCACGCAGTAAACTCCCAGAATCAGGACTGACAGCAACATTACTGCAAAAGTCTTTTTTCTCATGAGCTATACCTCCTCTGATGAATTTTTCAGAAATTGCGAAGATAATATTAGATTCAGGGAAAATAGGGGATGGCAATAATTTTAGCACAGTGAAAAAAAATCCCCCCTGCGCTGGTCAAGGGGGAAAAATTATGCGCCTGTGAGCTGGTTTAAGGTAATTATTCGGCGTTGATGTAGAGTTCTTCGGATTCGATTTCGCCTGCTGAGGTTTGAGCCTTAACGCAGACTTTGAAGTCATCACGCACCATTTCAGCAGGAAGGGTAAACGTTCCTTCATCCGAAATTGCAGCGTCATCTGCTGGCTTGTCATCAACATAAACGGTCATGGCTGAAAACTTTGTATTTACTCCGCTTATGATGAACGTTAAAGGCATATCCGCTTTCACCTTGAAGAGATCGCTATCCTTGCCCACGCCAGCTTCGAGAATGTCATCACTTGCGACATAAAGAGACGGTGCGAAGGTCAAGCCTGTAGTGCCTTCCGTCTGTGGGGCTGTCTCAATGATTACAATCGGGAGCGCAGATACGTTTTCACGTACAGGGGCTGAAATCGTGCCTGTGTCTTGTGGTGTGGCTGACTTGCTTTCAGGGAGGGCGGTTTTTGAGGATATCGCAGAAATCTTCACGGTGAATGCTTTTGTCCCGGCAGCTCCGTTCTTGTCTTTAGCCTTGAGCGTGAAATTGAATGTGCCTGCCCTTGATGGAGTCCCGGAGATTTTGCCTGTTGACGTGTTGAGCTTCAATCCGCTGGGGAGGCTTCCTGCGCTTATGCTCCATACATATGGACTTGCCCCGCCTGATGCTTTTGGTGTTGCGGTGTAGGAGCTACCTTTTGTTGCGTCGGGAATTGTTCCTGTAACTTTGGTTTGAGTCACTTTGACGGTATATGCCTTCGTTGAAGCCGCGCCGTTCTTGTCTTTGGCCTTCACCGTGAATGAGAATGTCCCGGCCTTTGTTGCAGTCCCGGTGATTTTCCCGGTTGACGCATTGAGCTTCAATCCGTCCGGGAGTTTTCCTGCGCTGACAGTCCAGTTATACGGTGATGCTCCTCCGCTAGCTTTGGGAGTCCCGGTGAAGGATGCCCGGCGTGTTGTGGTTGCGGGGATAGTTCCTGTTACGGTGGTTTGTGTTACTTTAACGGTATATGCTTTTGTGGAAGCTGCCCCGTTCTTGTCTTTTGCCTTCACAGTGAAATTGAATGTCCCGGCCTTTGATGGATTGCCCGTGATTTTCCCGGTTGACGCATTGAGCTTCAATCCATCTGGGAGCTTGCCTGCGCTAACAGTCCAATTATACGGAGTCGCGCCTCCGCTGGCTTGGGGAGTCCCTGTGTATGATGCCCGGCGTGTTGTCGTTGTGGGAATTGTCCCTGTTACAGCAGTTTGTGTTACCTTCACCGTGTATTCCTTAGTGCCTGTATTGCCATCGGAGTCTTTAGCCTGAACCGTGAACGTAAAAGTCCCGGCCTTTGTGGCTGTCCCGGAGATTTTGCCTGATGACGCGTTAAGATTGATGCCGTCCGGGAGTTTTCCTGCGCTGATTGACCACGTGTAAGAGCCTGATCCGCCTGACGCTGTAAGCTGAGCTGTGTAGGAGGCACGTCTTGTTGTGTTAGGTATAGAGCCTGTGATTGTGATTGCTGTTGTGGCGGTGCGTATGATGGTTACGCCTTCATCGCAGTCAACATACGCATTTGGACAGGAGGTTATATCGATTACAGTCAGGTTGTTTTCATAGCACTCTAACCAGGACAGATTTTTGCATCCGCTGAGATTAATCTCGGTTAGCTCATTATAGGAACAGTTTAAGTCCTCCAGAGCTGTATTTTTGCTCAAATCGAGTTCTCCCAGCTCATTGCCGTGACAGTCTAGCTCCTCCAGAGCAACGAAATACTCTATGCCCGTAATATCTTCTATATCCAAGAGTGAGAGATCTAAAACCGTAACACTCGCGATTTCTTCAGCACTCAGTATTCCGTCCTCATTCGTATCACATTTATCGATGATATACTCTCTGAAAGTTTCATCAGGGAAATTGCTACTGTCTATATCCAGTCCGTCAGTGTCAGGGTCTGGATCTGGGGCGGGGTCATTGCCACTTGCCTCAGTTACGGTGAAGGCCTTAATACACGCGTTCTTGTCGCGCTCTGTCCATGAAGTGCCATCATCTGACTTATAGCTCTCCCCAGAATTGTACACAGGCTCGGAATATGGATTCCCATTGCCCCAAGACACAGGGCCTTCAAGTGCCATACCCGTATCAGTCGTCATCACAACAGAGAAGTAATGCCCAGCTTTGATTTCTGGCTGGTTGCTGAACTCAACAGTGTGATAGCCTTCGTAAGGTTCATAGCCGTCAGTGATGCTTGCTATGAGATTTCCGCCTTTTGGTGAAGATGGCTGTGATGTTCCCAAGTCATAAACGTAAATCTCGTATTGCGTGTTGTTGTCGATTGTATGGAAGCCCACGTATTTCAGATATTCATTGCTTTCCGCCTTGAATACGTTTGCGTTCCATTCATAGCTTGTAGTCCATGAGTATCCCAAGTCATCATAGACATACGGCTTGAGAGTCTTGCTCGCACTGCCAGCTATGAGTGCGGCGGGTTCAGAGGTGTACTGCTCATATGACATCCAGAAATAGCCATCATCCCCCCAATCATCGCCCCATGAATTTCTGACGAGCCACGCCCCATTTTTTGAAGGTCGCATCGAGGCTGGGAATTTCTCGCGGGAAAAATTATCGTCCCACCCAACCAGAACAACAACATGATTCGTAGAAGTTCCGCCTGTGTCATCAAAGTAAACAGAAATGCTTGTGCCTTCTGGAGTATATGCTCCGTTCCCGGCGTAATAGGCCACAGCTATACCGGCTTGCTCCATGATGAGACGCTTTGCCGTGTTCATGGCCGCTTCGGTGTCAAGGTTAGCAAGCATGTACGCTTCTTTAAGGCATATTCCTGATGACGGGTAATTTTCGGGATAATTTGACGGGGCAGAATATGACTCTGTATTAGGGTAGGGCAGGGAAGATTCATTCACAGTTCCAACTTTTGACAGAAAAGATACGGCCTGTCCTATATCGCCTCCCTGCTCTAATATGTCTTTGGTTGGCTGTGGGGGGGAAAACGATTTGCCCGGCCTAGTATCACCATAAACGAAATACGCGAGGTGAAACTCTGAGAGATTCGGAGTCTTACCTGAGTTCTGAGTCATGTATGACGACTCAAGCGAGCCTATAGACGCAAAGGCCCAGCACGCTCCCCAAGGATTTTGATTCCTCACTGCCGGAAGCCTGTTATGCTCCCTCATGTCATATTTCGCAGGAATAGCCGTATCCTTGACGCTTTGAGGGTGTTTCGCATTCGGATTCCGCAATACTGGCGGATTGTCTTTGAGGTGAGATCTGTCTATTGGGCTAGGTATGTGGCCTGTAGCGTAACTCTTTCCGCCCGGTAAAGCTCTGACGGACTCAGGAAGCGGCTGCCACTTCAGGAACTCAGGATTCAGCGGTGCAGGCTTATCCCCCGGCACGTTTGCCGAATGAGCAGCTTGAACGAGCAATGCGCACGACAATACAGAAAGCGCAACTAACAAACATAGCTTTCTCATCGCAAAAGCCTCCTTGTTTCGAGATATGTTTATGTGGGATTGTGGTTGTGAGGGATTATATCACGTGGCATGTAGGGCTATACTTTTATCAAGGCAAAAGAAAAGCCTCCTAGTTTTGTGTCTAAGAGGTGTTTGCTTATTGTCTCAATGCCGGATAAAGACTATCAGTCTTCTTCGGAAGGAACTAATCTTTTGCGCCACTGGTTTATTTCCTGAAGCCTGAACTCAAATAGCAGGTGTTCTCTGTGCTTTATGGAACGCAGAATTATTCCGGCGAAAAACATATGCAATGCCGCAATCATCACGAAGCCGCATACTATTAGAGTCGGGAAACGCTCGACAAGCCCCGTCCGCAAATAATCAGCGAAAACAGGCAGGAAGAACAGAATCGACAATACCGCAAGAAATAATGACAGCATTCCGAAAAACTTGAACGGCTCATAGTTGCTGAAAAGTTGTAGGATTGTGCGTATCACCTTGATACCGTCAGGAATCGTGCGTACTTTTGACTTTGTGCCGTCTGGCCTTTCACGATAATTCACAGGACGGTTCACTATCTTCATGTTCTTGTCGACAGCGTGAATAGTCATCTCCGTTTCAATCTCGAAGCCTCTTGACACAATCGGAAATGATTTCGCAAAACGGTAACTCAATGCCCTATAGCCCGTCATAACATCATGAATATCAGCCTTGAATATGCGGTTAATCAGTGTTTTCACGAGGGAATTTCCGAAGCCATGAAAGAGTCTTTTGTTTTCCTGCGCGTATGTTGAAGACAACCTGTCGCCTATTACCATATCAGCCTCCCCGCCGAGAACAAGCCCGGCCATTTCTACGCTGTCTTCAGCCGGGAAAGCATCATCACCATCGGCCATGATGTAGCATTCCGCGTCTATGTCTTGGAACATTCGCCGCACTACATTGCCTTTGCCCTGTCTAGGTTCATGCCTGACCACAGCCCCAGCTTTTTCGGCGATTTCGGGAGTACCGTCCGTTGAGTTGTTGTCGTAAACGTAGATTGCCGCGTCAGGAAGGGCAACCCTGAAATCATGTACAACTTTTGCCACAGATGAAGCCTCATTGTAGCAGGGTATGAGAACGGCTATTTTGTCCATGACAGGCCGCCTAAAATGGGAAATTGGGAAGTGTAAAAGGTCAGATTATTGGAACAGCGAACAGCGAACAGCGAACAGCGAACAGCGAACAGCGAACAGCGAACAGCGAATTATAGCCGCGCAAATTCACGTCTGTCAACCTCCTTATTACTGGGATTTACGCGCTATTATAACATGCGGGCATTCACGCTTTTCTCCTTCAGCCTGTGTAGAATCTTCAATGCCTCCATAGGCGTTATGTTGTCCGTGTCAATCTGGGCTAATTCCTCGATTATCGCATCACTCTCAGGGGATAACAGCATAATCTGACGCTTCAACGCCACTTGCGGCAAAGGCGCGGGAATATCTCTAACCTTAAGTCCGTCCTTCTCGAATATTCCGAGTAGCTCAAACGCCCTCCGCAACACAACATCAGGAAGCCCGGCTATTCTCGCAACCTCAATTCCGTATGACCTTCCAGCAGCCCCCGGTGCTACATGGTGGAGAAACATTATGCCCTCTTTGCCCTCTGCTACCGTCATGCTGTAATTCTTCACGCCCTCTAATCTTTCCTCAAGGCGCGTCAATTCATGGTAGTGTGTCGCGAAAAGTACACGTGCTTTTGATGCCCCGTGAAGGTACTCCAATACAGCCCACGCTATACTCATTCCGTCATATGTGGCAGTTCCACGACCAACCTCATCAAGAATTATCATGCTCCTGTCAGTTACGTTGTTGAGGATATTGGCGGTCTCTAACATCTCCACCATGAATGTGCTTGACCCTCTCACAAGGTCATCCCTCGCGCCTATTCGGGTAAACACGCGGTCAACAAGTCCTATTCTCGCGGACTCAGCTGGTATCCACAACCCAGCTTGCGCCATAATCACCAGCAATGCCGACATTCTGAGCCATGTTGATTTTCCGGCCATGTTCGGCCCTGTCAGGACTATTATGCGTCCTTCGCGGTCAATGTTCACGTCATTGGGAACAAACCCGGCCTCTTTCAGCTCATTCTCTATTACGGGATGCCTTCCTCCCTTTATGGCGATAACGTCAGAGTCATCTACTGTGGGGCATGAATACCCCCTCGAACGCGCTACTTCTGCTGCTGAGGCTGTGCAGTCAAGCATACCCAGCAATCTCCCTGTAAGCTGTAACTCCCGGCTGTGTTCAAGGACATTCGCAACAACATCACGGTATAATTCGCCCTCAATGCGAGCTGTTTCGGCCTCACTGTTTCTCATTCGCGCCTCAAACTGTTTCAGCTCTGGAGTCGTGTAGCGTATTGCGTTGACGAGAGTTTGACTTTGCCTGAAGTAATCCGGCTGTATCGTGAGTCCTGATTTCCCCGACTCAAGGTAATACCCGTATGCGTTCGTGAACCCTGATTTGAGCTTGGGCGTTTTTGTGGCGACTCGTTCACGTTCAACATATTGCGCGAGCCATTCATCGCCCTTTTGCGACAATTCACGGAATGTAGCTAGCTCCCGGCTGAATGACGAACGAATCACAGGATATGCCCCGAAATTACGCGGTAATCTCTCCTCTAACGCCTCCTCAAGGTACGTGCTAATGTCTGACATGTCCGGGATTGAGTCTCGAAGTTCCCTCAATGGCTCATCAAGTGTGATTAACTTTATGCGGGGGATTATCCTCAATGTGTCGCGTATTGCTCCCAAATCAACAGGGCTTCCAGTTCCAAGCGCAAGGCGTGATAATGACCGCTCAATATCCCTCGTCCCGGCTAAGCAGTCTTGAAGCTCGGCACATTCTCCCGGCGATGACACGAGGACACCTATAGCGTTTTGTCGGCGTGATATGGCTTTGATGTCCATCAACGGACGTAGCAACCAGTCTTTGAGAGTCCTCCGACCCGTGTTAGTCCTACACCTGTCAATCGATGACATTAGTGAGACGCTTCCCCCAGAAGTTTCCGGGATGAGTTCAAGATTTCTCTGCGCGGCTGAGTCAAGGCTCATTCTGTCTTTGATGAGGAGGGGCGATAATTTCAGAACGTCATTCAATGAGCTGAACTGTGTCGCCGTGAGGTAATCCAATGTTGCCCACGCTGGCCCGGCGCATAAATCACCGTCATTTATGCCGAATCCCTCAAGCCTTGAAGCGTGGAGTGCTGATTTGAGTCGTCCTGATGCGTTTTCGGGCTTGAATGTCTCAGGCGTAACGGCTCTAAGGTTGTAGGCGTTCAGAAACTCAGGGAGAGTCTTCACGCTTGAGGGGTAAAGCACTTCACCGGGAGCAAATGCCGACAACATTGCTTCAGCGTCGCGGGGATTCAGAGTCCCGGCTTCAAGCTGACCTGTGTTGACCGACAATAACGCCATCGCAATTTTCCCCTTGACTGGCCAGACTGCCGCGAGATGTGCTGATTCTCCGGCTTCGTCTTCAGGAAGGTATGTACCGGGCGTAACTACACGGATAACTCTGCGTTCAACGAGTCCTTTTGGGTTAGGTTCTCCGATTTGCTCGCATATTGCCGCCCTGAATCCGGCTTTGACGAGACGAGGCAAATATGAGTTCAACGCGTGATGAGGGATTCCGGCCATAGGGATTTTCTTTTCGGGATCTCTTGCGGTCAATGCAATGTCCAGAACTGAGGCAGCTTGCCTTGCGTCCTCAAAAAACATCTCGTAGAAATCGCCCATCCTGAATAGTAATAGCGCGTCAGGATATTGCTCTTTGAAGGTCTTGAACTGCTCAATCCAAGGGGTAATCTTTATGTCAGAAGGTATTATGCTCATGTGTTCCAGCTTTCAGAGTCTGATAGATTTTGAAGCGCGTTCAATATTTTAGCGTATAAATCTGGGATGCTCTTCCTCAGCTCCGAAATATATTCGCGAATCTTCTGGCGTTCTGTATGTCCCGCATAAGGGCATGAGCTTTTCACGACAGGAAGCCCTAACCGTTTGACCTCATCAATAACAGCTGACTCTGCCGACAAAACCAGCGGCCTTATGACTGTAACGCCTGTGCGAGTCATTAGCGTTTTGGGCTGGAAACTTTTTGCCCGCCCTGAATGAAACAGGTTGAGGAAGAATGTCTCTACAGCATCATCCAGCGTATGACCTAATGCGAGCTTGTTATAGCCGTTCTGAGTTGCCCATGAGCTTATTATTCCGCGCCTCATGTTTGCACAGAATGAGCAGGGGGATCTTTCTTGCCTCGCATGTATTATCCCGATAATGTCCTGAGCTATCACAGTGTAGGGAATGCCTTTGACGGCGCAATACTCCTCAAGGGGTGCTGTGTCCATGCCTGAGAGTTTTACGGTGATTGCAGCTAGCGAGAAATTCACGGGGCTTCGGCGTTGAAGGTCATGAAGGGCGTGAAGTAGTATGAGGCTGTCTTTTCCGCCTGAGAGTCCGACGGCTATTTTGTCGCCTGAAGCTATCATTTGCCATTGGGATATTGCACGGCCAATTTTACGGCGTAAGGAGTGGTTCAAGGGTTCGTTATAGTTTGGTGTGAGCATTTTTTGCGCAATATTATACGCTGTTTCAGTGTGCTATAATTCCGGCCATGAAAACATTTCACAGGAGACTTGACAAAATGAATCACGG
>JAFSKY010000152.1 GCA_017448685.1 Synergistaceae bacterium | reverse complement strand
TGTCAGTGCGTTCCTGCAATTTGAGGTAAACATCAGTGTTACGTGTCATGATTACGTTGTAGCCTCTTGCCTTCAATACACGCTCAAGCTCAAGGGCTATTCCGAGGTTAACGTTCTTTTCGGTTACGCCGTTAGCTGAAGCGCCTGGGTCTTTTCCGCCGTGTCCAGCGTCAACAACAACAGTCTTAACGCCCCTCCTGCGTAACGTGCCTAACTTTTCTGCGGCCTGCTGACTTGTTGGAATAGTTATCGTGCTTGGTAGCGTGTTTACTGCCGGGGAAGTCCTGCGCGGTGTCTGAGGGATTGAGACGACGTAAGGCTTTGAGGTAATTTCGGGGTCAGCTTTTGCCGTGCGTGAAGGAGCTGTAGTTTGCGGCTGAGTTCTTGCGACTTGCCCGGGAAGAAGAATATCCGTTGTGTTTGTCGCTGGGGCAGTGCCGATTATGTTTGCGTTTGCCGGGAAAAAGAAATCGATTGCAATTCGCCGCGGATTGTCCAACACGTATTTTTCGGCCTTAGTGATTCCTCTTGGCGTGAATATCATCTCAGCACCTGATGAGCTGGATTTAAGCTCTGCCATGACGTTTGAGAACGGTGATGCAAGCGAGGCAGAATTTTCGAGGCTTGACGAGAATAGCACGTAAAGTTTTCCGCCGTCCATGTAAGTTTGCGGGTCAGCTCCATCATCGGCCATGATTACGGCGCGGATCTTCTTGCGTTTACCTTCTTGTGATGTCCATCGTATTCCGTGTATTGTGCCGCTGTAATGTCGTTCTTTGTCCGTATTGCGGTCATTAGGCTTGAATGACTCGTATTTGGGCTGTGATTCAGGCTCTGAGTTTGCTGGCTTTGAGGCTCTTGCGACTTCTTGAGCGT
The DNA here is from genome assembly GCA_017448685.1 of Synergistaceae bacterium. GTDB lineage: Bacteria > Synergistota > Synergistia > Synergistales > Aminobacteriaceae > JAFUXM01. The sequence goes on along the minus strand of JAFSKY010000152.1, from coordinate 24,665 downwards.
CTGTAGCTGAGACGGTCATTATTGCTGGGGCTGGCTGTGATTGTGGTATGACAATAGCGGGGGCAGGAGTCTGAGTGTGTTGTGTTTGTGGCGCGGGATTTGTGCGTGATGTCCTGTTCATGATTGAGGCAATATCGATTTCAGCCTTGGGTGTGTCGAATTTCCCGAACTCCGAATCATTCTTCGACACAACCGCCGATGCCGTATATACTCCAGTCCCGGAAAAACGTAGCCTATTCGCTGACCCTGCACCCAAAACGCTCTGGAACAATGCCGCCGCGCTCTGAGTGTCAAGCCACAATTTTCCGTCCCTCTCAAACGGAGCGGAGTACAGCGGAACGATTGACATTCCACGCCAAGCCGCAGAAGCTCCAGCAATGAGTCGCAAGCTGTTTTTGCCGCGTGAAAGGGACAATTCCCCGCCTGAGCGTGATGATGTGAAGCCCAGAAGTTTCCCGGCATCCTCAACAGGAACGCAGAGAACGCCGTTATTTTCTGTTGTGCGTACTGATCCGATATTCCCGGAGCCTTTGTACAACGCCGCATCAGCATAAGCACATGCGCATAGAATCAGGACAAGCGCGAGGGCATATAGAATCCTGCGCATAAAACTCACTCGTTGTCCTCTAAAATCTGGTCAAGCTCAAACAGGTTAGACACGTCAAGCAAAAGTATCAATCTGTCATCAGCCGGCTTTGCGACCCATAAGACATATCTCCTATCAATAGCTGATGATAATTTTGTGGCGACTTCAAGTTGCGCATCATAAATCGTAAGCACCTCACGCACTGAGTTCACTATCATTCCGAACGTTACTTCATTGACGGCGATAACGACAATACGCGCCTCATCAGTAAGGGGATGCCCGGCCATGCCGATTTTCATGTGCATATCGAACACGGGTACGATTGTTCCGCGTAGGTTGATTACGCCACGAATATACGCCGGGGCATTGGGTACACGTGTGATGAATGAGGGAACACGGACGATTTCGCGAACCATGTTGACATCAACGCCGAAATTCTCACGTCCTAGCTTGAATACGAGGTTGATATGCTCCTCGCCAAGCGATTCCATGTCTATGTCTCTGAAATCCTGATTGACTTCGTTTTTTTTCGCGGGATCTGTTTTCTGAATGTCAGCCATAAAAGTTAAGCCTCTTCTTTTCTGCAAAGATAAACCCCGCCCCGCATGGATTCACACAGGACGGGGGAAGATTCAAAGCGGATTTGCGTTTATGCTTCCGCCTCTGCCGCCATAACAGCGAGCTTTATCGCGCCCATAATGCCCTGATTGCCGTTGAGGGCTGCGGGGGTAATGTAGGCGTTCATGTTGCGGAGTTCCTTTGTTGTGATGTAGTCGTTGATGTATTCGGCTACGTACTTGCGAACCAGCGGGAATAGCTGAGTTTGGCTCATGACTCCTCCGCCGAGTATGATTTTCTGCGGGCTGAGCGTCATTGTTATGTCCATGAGAGCCTGTGCTATGTATTTCGCTTCAAGCTCCCACACCTCTGGCATATCCTTTAGGTCTTTGGCGGGTTTGCCCCATCTATCTTGAATCGCCGGGCCGCTAGCCATTCCCTCAAAGCAAGCTGCGTGATTCGGGCAATGTCCTTTGTAGTTGTCGCCTTCAACCCTCGACATTATGAGGTGGCCTGCTTCAGGGTGCAACATTCCGTGAATGAGATTGCCACCTGACATTGCGCCCATTCCGATTCCCGTTCCGATGGTGAAATACACAGCGTCAGTGAGTCCCTGTGCGCAACCCCATGTAGCCTCGCCGAGCAATGAGCCGTTCACGTCCGTATCGAATCCGACGGGGATATTCAGAGCGTCTTGCATGGTCTGAACCATAGGGAAATTGCGCCATGGGATTTTGGGCGTATTGAGGATATAGCCATAAGTCTTTGATTTCGGCCTCACGTCAACCGGCCCAAAGCAAGCTATTCCGAGAGCCACTATTCTGTCTTCTTCCGGCAGGTCGGGCGCGATTTTCGCCTTGAAGTACTCAATCACAGCGGGCATTGTCTCATCTGGTGTTGATGTGGGTATTGATGTCTGGTCGAGTATCTGCCCATTCTCGTTGCCGATGGCGCAGATCATTTTTGTTCCGCCTGCTTCTAATGCTCCGTATAACATATTAACCGAACAACCTCCCAAAAAATCCCTTCGGCTTGGGTGCTTCAGCTTTGACTTCCGGCTTTGGTGCTTCCGGCTTGGCTTCAGCTTTAGGCGTAGGGGATTCAGTCTTGAATTTCGACAGGTCAACGCTTCTCACATTACCGCGAAGGGGAAGAATGCTCTTAGGGTTCACTGAAAGCTCATCGACTCCCCATTTCAGGAAATCTTCCGTTAATGTTGGGTCAGCTCCAAGTTCACCGCAGATTCCTACCCATGTGTTATGCCTGTGGCCTGCTTCGATTGTCTCACGTATGAGCCTCAGCACAGCGGGATGATGTGTGTTCGCAAAAGGCTCAAGGTTCGCGCTCTGGCGGTCAATAGCGCATGTGTACTGAGTCAAGTCGTTTGTGCCTAACGAGAAGAAATCAACCTCTTCAGCAAGTTCATCAGCGCACAATGCCGCGGCGGGTGTCTCAATCATTATGCCGATCTCGTATTTGCCGATTTGAACGCCCTCAGCTTCAAGCTCTTTCCTGCATTCTGCGAGAATCTCCTTGCATTTCACGACTTCCCAACGAGATATTATCATCGGGAACATGATGCCGAGGTTGCCGAAAGCTGATGCCCTCAACAGCGCACGTAACTGACGCTTGAAGAAATCCGGCCTCGTCAAGCAAATACGCACAGCCCTGTAGCCTAATGCGGGGTTGTCTTCCTTGTCGAGGTGCATATAGTCTATAGTCTTATCTGCGCCAATATCGCATGTACGTATTATGACCATACGCGGGGCGAGTCCCTCTAAGACCTGCTTATACGCCTGGAACTGTGCTTCTTCTGTTGGGTCATCCTTGCTGTTGAGGTAGACGAACTCAGAGCGGAAAAGTCCGACTCCTTCTGCGTCATTCTCGATTACAGCCTTGACATCTTTCGGGCCGCCTATGTTGGCGTAAAGTTTGACCTTCCTCCCATCAAGCGTAACGCTAGGCTGTCCTTTAAGCTCCTTGAGTTTTTCCTCGCGAGCTTTGTCTTCTGCCTGCTTTGCTGAAAGCTCATCGATTGTCTTCTGATCGGGGTCAATGTAAATGCACGAGTTGTAGCCGTCAAGAATGGCGAATTTCCCATCCCAATCGTCTGCTATGTCGTGGCACTGTATGAGGGTAGGCCAGTTCATCGAGCGGGCTAAAATGGCTGTGTGGCTGTTGGAGCTTCCTAGCCTCGTTACGAGTCCGAGCAGAAGCGATTTGTCGAGTTTGACCGTTTCAGACGGGGCGAGATCTTCAGCTACGAGTATTGCGGGTTCTGTTCCCTGAAGGCTTGAAGTGTCTGCACCGAAAAGAACATCTAGCATTGAGTTTTTGAGGTCAACAACGTCAGCACTTCTTGCACGGAAATATTCATCCTCCATATTGAGGAACATTTCTTCGGCGGCTTTGCACCCCTCACTTACGGCGTATTCTGCTGAATGTCCTTCGCTGAGAATTTCCTTGCAAGCCTCATCAATGACATCATCATCATCGAGCATAGCGGCGTGAGCGTCAAAGATTCCGGCTGTTTCCTCATGGCCTGCTGCTTTTTCCTTCTCGCAAAGAGCAAGCTGATCTGCCTGAACTTTTGCGCGGGCTTTGTTGTAGCGTTCGATTTCTGCGGCAATGTCGCTCACAAGATCTTCGCTGATTTCGTATACGGGAGCGCGGTAGATTTTGATTTTGCCTATTGCGATTCCGTTTACGATTTTCGTACCTTTGAAGGTTTCCATGAGCCTAGAAATTCTCCTTCATGAACTTCTCCAAGGCGGCGGCGCAGGCTTCTTCGTCTTCTCCCTCAACGCGGATGAGAACCTCATCTCCCTGCTTGATGCCCATTCCCATGAGCTTCATGAGGGCGGTTGCTTTGGCGGACTTTTCGCCTTTGATGAATGTGGCTGTGCTCTTGAAGTTCTTTGCCTCTTTCACGAGGAGGCCGGCGGGGCGGGCGTGGATGCCTACAGGGTCGGTGATGACGTACTTAAATTCTTTCATGACTGTATGCTTCCTTTCATGATTTAATTGTGCGGTGCAAAGTTTCAACGGGATATTGTTAATGTCAGATTATAATACATGTTTTGATTTTGTGCGTGAAAAGCGGGGGGCTAAAAATCCAGTACTTGACGCAAAACGGCGGGGCGTGTAAAATTTCATGTCGTTTTGAGCCGGGCCCATAGCTCAAGTGGTTAGAGCCACCGGCTCATAACCGGAAGGTTCCTGGTTCGAGTCCAGGTGGGCCCACCAAGATTAGCGAATATGACAAGCTCCCGGAGGTAAAAGCCCGGGAGTTTTTGTTTGCGTATGTGTTGCTGGGAATATGTGAATGAGAATGTGAGTCGCGTCTGTGATATTCATCATGGGACATGGCCGGAAGCATATTGCCCTCACAGGAATGTGAAAGCTCATGCAAAAATTATTGTATGTAGACTCACACGCACTATCCCGGGTGCTGCAATACGGGACTCATTTCATCGTCAATGCTTCATGCTGTCATGTTTTGCCGTAAAACCTCTCGTGCCGGGCAAAAATACATCCCTGACGTTTTAATCCGGGACGCATTCCGCCGTCAATGCCTCATGCCGTCATGACCTGCCGTAAAGTTTTAGCGTGGACTCTGTCATTTCCGCAAGATTTCCTAGAACGTTAAACCCTGCATGTGAACCCATTGCGCGGGGCAAAAAATTATCCCGGACATTCTCGCCCGGGATTCATTCCGCCGTCAATGTCTTACGCCTTTATGCCCGCCCGTAAAGTTTTCGCGTGGCCTCTGTAATGTCTGCAAGATTTACTGGGGCATGGAAGCCTGCATGTGAACCCATTGCGCGGGGCAAAAAAATATCCCGGACATTCTCGCCCGGGACTCATTCCGCCGTCAATGCCTTACGCCTTTATGCCCGCCCGTAAAGTTTGCAGGCCGCTTTTATCCTGTCCGCAAGACTGTCAGGAATCGCTTCAGGCTTCATCCTCCACTCCCAATTTCCTGAAGCCGTTGAAGGAACATTTATTCTCGCCTCAACTCCAAGCCTCAAATAGTCCTGCATGGGAATTATCGCCGTGTCAGCAACAGAACTCACCGCAAGCCTTGTTACCTCTGACGTGAATATATAGCCGTCCATAACATCACGCCCAATGTATGACGCGAAATTCTTGATCTCTTCTTCCGTTGCGTCATTCTCGAACCATCCGCGCGAAGTGTTATTGTCGTGTGTACCTGTGTATACTACACTGTCTCTTGCATGGTTATGCGGGGCGTAAGGATTGTCGGCAGGATTCCCCCACGCGAAATGAAGCACTAACATTCCGGGAAGCTCATAGCTTTTGCGCAACTCTTCAACATCAGCCGTGATTATCCCAAGATTCTCCGCCCAGAATGGCATCGTAGGAAAATTCTCTTTCAGTGCCGCAAAAAATTTCTCATACGGAACATCTACCCATTCGCCATTTTTCGCAGTCTCTTCACCGTAAGGCACCGCCCAATATGCCGCAAGCCCACGAAAATGATCTATCCTCACCCTGTCGAACATGGCCAGAAGATTCTTGAGGCGCTTTATCCACCAGCTGAAGCCATCCTCCTCCATGACGCTCCATTTGTAGCACGGATTTCCCCAAAGTTGACCCGTTGCGCTGAAATAGTCAGGCGGGACTCCTGCAACCGTTACGGGATTCAAATCCTCGTCAAGGTCAAATTGCCCGGGATTCTGCCACACGTCAGCACAATCCATAGTTACATACAGCGGCATATCTCCGACAATCTCAACTCCAAGCTCGTTAAGGCACAAATGAAGAGCCTTCACCTGACGGAAAAATACATACTGGTAGAACTCTTGCCGAGCAATTTCCTCTGAATATTCAGCCTTGAACTTGCGCAATGATTCGGGATCTCTGCGGCGCAAATCTTCGGGCCATTCGTACCACGGCGCGCCCCCTTGCACATTCTTGATGACACTGAATAGGGCGAATCCTTCAAGCCATTCTGTACCAGCCGTGAACGTCCTGAAGTCTGAGGCGTTACCCTTCATGCAACGTTTGTACGCGGCGTTGAGTATTTCCGTTTTGAACTCGGCGGCGGATTCATAGTCGACTCTCTCAGGATTTTTCGTGAAGTCATATTTTGCGGCGGTCTTCTTCAGCTCATCAGGCGTGAGGAGTCCATCATCTATGAGGCTGTCAGGGCTTATGAGCAACCTGCTTCCGGCAAATGCACTCGTAGGGCTGTAAGGTGAGTTCCCGCACCCCGGATCTGTTGCTGTCATTGGGAGAACTTGCCAGATCTTTTGTCCCGCGTCATGAAGGAACTTCCCGAATTTGGCCGCCTCTGGCCCTAAATCACCTATGCCGTATTCTGATGGAAGTGATGTTATCGGCAGTAATATTCCCGCGCTACGTTTTGTACTCATGAAAATTCTTCCTCCCTAAAGCTATATCGCTCCCGAATCATATACCGCGCATCCGGCGCAAAATGTCATAGCTACGTCAATCTCTGCTATTTCTTCCGGCCTCACAAGAAACGGATCCTGTTCAAGCACAACTATATCCGCGTCATTCCCTACAGCAAGCTCCCCGCGCCGTGATTCATTGCCTGCATTCCATGAAGCTGACCACGTGTATATGCTCAACGCCTCAGCAACGCTCAGACCTTCAGACACAAGGTAGCTTATCGCCTTCATTGGGGGCATGAGATTATCACCGCTCCCGGCTGAAATGACTAATCCGTTCTGGAATGCCTCGTGTATGAAGTCATTTTCCCCGCCAGCAAGAGCAATTCCACCCAAGCCAAGAATGCGCATACGTTCTATGAGGCTTCCTGTTATGCCGCGAATAACGTGGCGTGAATTTTTCCGCGAACGCTTTATGACCCGCTCAAGGGCATTCAAGCATGACTTGCTACTATCGCTTATGACTTGACAGCCTGATAGGTGAGCTGAAACTATCATGTTTTTCTGTTCTTGCTGGTCAAGATTACCTTTGACGATTATCCCGCCGAATTTGCAGAATGGAAGCCCGTCTCCTGTCCTGAGTCCCGCCGATAAAAACTCGTTCAGTTCACCCACACCATCAAATCCAAAATTACACCTCACCCTAAGCGTGAGCAGGTTATATGCCTCATTGAAGAATATATCCCACAATCTTGGCGCATCATCGTGAAAATCGCTCCATATTTCTGTTATTCCTGAAGCGTTTGCGCGGGGGGCATATGTCTTAACGAGCGTCAATATATCCTCCTCGCTTAATGGTGGAAGATGTTGCGTGAACTCGTCAAGCTCTACGTTGTCTTGCGGCATGTTAAATTCGTTCATGGCCGGGGTATTCAATACGGCGTGTGTATTCTTCGCGTCAGTTACGGCACATGGCATTGTAGGTATTGCGCTGTCAAGCTCATCACGGGATATTATGATTTCTTCGGGAAGGTTCACGGCGATATACCATCCTCGAAGGGGCTTGGGGTTCGCGTGTGAATAAGCGTGAAGTGCCTCGGACATTTCCCGCGCTGAATGTGCGTTGGCGAGGTTGAGACGCTCTTGCGATTCTGCCCACGCAAGAAAATCTATGTCGGTGTCGCAGAATCCGGGAATAGCCGTGCGCCCGTGAAGGTCGATTATTTTTCCGTTGAGGCTGGCCGCGTCATCGTCAAACGAAACAATACGGCCATGCTCGAAAGTTATGTTTGAGGCTGTTCCTGATTGGGTATGTATTCTGCCGTTAATGAGTGAAAGTTTTTCGTCTTGGGTCTGCTCCATATGAAGCGGAAAACCCCCTTTGCATGTAAAAATGCTGCCCGCCCGTTTGTGTCAGGCAGGCAGTTTGACGAATGCTAGTACAGTCCGCTGTGATTCTGTCCTATGCCGAATATCTGAAGCGTCGACTCCATAAGCTCATTCTGCGATTTCACGAGCCATGCTCCGACCGCCATTTGAACTTTTGCCTGGCTCATGTCCATTGAAGCCTCAGCTATGCTCATGGGATCTGCGCCGCTCTCGAGGACTTTTGCGCTCGCAGAGTTGGCTGTGTTGAGTCCGCTCTGCATCATGGCGAGTCCGTTTGAGCCGAGTGTGTCAAAGCTCTTCAGGTTAATCATGGTTATTCGCTGCTACGTAAAAAGTGTAATGATATGCTGTGTACACTCTTTCGAGTTTTCCTCGTTCTTTCCATATTGCTATGGCATTACCTGCCCTCGTTCGCAATAAATACGCTACTTGAATTTGTGAGGCAGTCCAGAGGCTTTAACTTCCCCCCTAGCCGGAGGTAGCCGCGTTTCCACGGATTGGGTGTTACTTGTCCAGCACCTGACATTACGTAGCAGATTAGCCTCCCTTTTTTCTCTTGTCAAGCCTGAATGTCGTAACACTTTACATCATTCTTTCACACTATTGCGCTATCTAGACATGTCTTCTTTCACGGATGGAGATATTGTAACAGGTAGTATACTACTTTAGCCGCATAAAATTTTTCACCAAAGGAGATTGATGCTTCACCATGAAATTTCACGTTGTTGTTGTACTAGTTGCATGTCTGATTCTTGCTTGCCACATTGACACCTGCATGGCCGCAAATTCTGAGGGCTTCAGCGTTTCAGAGATTAACGCTCCCACATTCGAGCGCATGAAAGGCAAATCCTACAAGGACAACTGCCCCATACCCCTCACAGATCTGCGCTACCTTCATGTACTCCACAAAGATATTGACGGCGTTACGCATGAAGGCGAATTGATATGCAATGTCCGAATAGCTGATGACGTTCTCGAAATCTTCAAGGCACTTTACGAGGCAGGTTACCCAATTGAGCGCGTGAGCCTCGTTGATGATTACGGCGCAGACGATGAGACATCAATGCGCGATAACAACTCTTCATGCTTCAATTTCCGCTTCATCTCTCACACCACAAAAATCTCAAAGCACGGTCTCGGATTAGCCGTTGACATCAACACGCTCTACAATCCATATGTGAAAGAGGTTGACGGAAAACGCATAGTTGAACCCGCAACAGCTGATGAATACACTGACAGGAGCAAGGATTTTCGCTACAAGATAGAGAAGGGCGATTTATGTTACAAGCTATTCACAGAACGCGGATTTGAATGGGGCGGAGAATGGAAAACTGTCAAGGATTACCAGCACTTTGAAGTTTCAGACGAAGTTGCGAGGGAGCTTTACCCGGATTACAGATAAGGAGGAAAAACGCAATGGAGACAAGAGTAGCAGTAATGAGCATAATCGTTGAGAACACAGCCTCAATTGAGAGCCTCAACAGCATACTTCATGAACACAGGCAGCACATAATTGGGCGCATGGGACTTCCCTACCACCAGAAGAACATCAACATCATCAGCATAGCCATAGACGCGCCACAGGATGAAATTTCAGCAATGTCCGGGAAAATCGGCAACCTTGACGGCGTGAGCGTAACAATAGCTTTCTCGAAGTGAAGGAATTAATCCGCAAGCTGTCAGAAACTCATTCACTCACCATTGAGGAATATGAACAGCTTGTAGCTAACCGAACTGACGAAAACGCCAGACTTCTGCGCAAACTTGCTGTGGGAGTCCGGCGCGATTTTTATGGGAATGACATCTACATACGCGGCCTAATCGAGATAACGAACATTTGCCGCAACGATTGCTATTACTGCGGAATACGTCGGAGCAACGTGAACTGCGACCGTTACAGGCTGACTCGTGATGAGATTATCGCCTGCGCTGATGAGGGTTACGCATTGGGTTTCCGAACGTTTGTGCTTCAGGGTGGCGAGGACTCATACTTCAGCGATGAGATACTTGGCGGAATCGTGAGCGGCATAAAGGCTAGTCATCCAGATTGCGCCGTAACATTATCGATGGGCGAACGGAGTCATGACAGTTACGCATACTTGAAGGCTTGCGGTGCTGACAGATATTTGCTGAGGCATGAGACAGCTGACCCCGTCCACTATTCGCGGCTTCACCCTCCGGCCATGTCGTATGAGAATCGCATTCAATGCCTTCACGATTTGCGGGAATTGGGGTATCAAGTCGGTTGCGGGTTCATGGTTGGGAGTCCGTATCAGGATTTGAGGAACATTGCGCGGGATTTGAAGTTCATTGAGGATTTCAGGCCGGAAATGTGCGGGATTGGGCCGTTCATACCGCATAAGGATACGCCGTTTCATGACATGCCAGCAGGAACGCTTGAGCTTACGTGCTATTTGCTCTCAATCATACGTCTGATTCACCCGCCTGTATTGCTCCCAGCAACAACAGCACTCGGCACAATTGATCCATTGGGACGCGAGAAAGGCATAATGTCAGGGGCTAATGTGGTTATGCCGAACTTGTCGCCCGTAAATGTGAGGAAGAAATACGAGCTTTATGATGGGAAAATATGCACGGGAGAAGAATCTGCGCAGTGCAGAGAATGTTTGAGTGAGAGAATGCGTAAGATTGGGTATGAGATTGTTGTAGGCAGGGGAGATTTCAAGCGGGCTGTGTAATGCTATAATATGAGCCGAGTTGATGATTAGAAGTGCCCGGGATGACGCGGGCGAGCGGTTAAATGGTCATCGGTCTGGGCTGGCACCCATAACCGAAGAAATGACCAAATTGGATGGTTACGAGCGCACTATTTTTTCATCGAGTTGATGAGGGCGGTTATCGCCTTGACCAGCTCCGTAAGAGCTTTCACAAGGTCAACGAGGTATCTCATCTTCTCACCCCCTTAACTGCCGGGGGAAACTTTTACCCTTCGACAACCCCCGGCAAATGTCTCCGGGGTCATCCTAATCCATTTCAGGACTTCCAATATTCTATCAGCAAGATAAACACTTCACAAATTCTTCATGCAGCCTTATTTCACTATGCTATAATGCGGTTTCACACACAATTAAAATTTTTCAGAGGTGATATTTGTTTATGCTGAAGTTCTTTACTCGCATAAGAATATTGTTGTGGATTTTTTTGCTGATTGGAGTCGGATTCCTCGTAAGCACACAGGTTCGCGCCAAACTCGCACAGGCAGCGGCAAATCTCCGCTCGCTCGAAACACAAACAGAAACAGTATATCCAGTAGAAACAGAACTCGTGAGGACAACAAGTTGGGAGACATGGAGAAGCTATTACGGCCAAGCAAAAAGCGCACACACTCAGAACATAACGACATACGAGCGCGAAATCGTGAAGAGCGTCAATGTTGACGTGGGAAGCTCCGTAAAAGCCGGGCAAACTCTCATCACACTTCAGGTAGCGGCAAGAGGAGCTCAGGTTCAATCAGGGAAAACAGCGTATGACGAAGCAGTATTGAACTACAACAGGTTGAAGCAACTCAACGCTAAAGGAGGTATATCGAAATCAGAAGTTGACGCGGCATATTCTCGCATGAAGACAGCTGAAGCCGCCCTCAAGTCAACACAGTCATCACTTCAGCGCACAAGCCTCAAAGCCAGCATCAACGGTATAGTTTCAGCACGCAACGTTGAGCCGGGAGAAATCGCCGAAGCTGGAGCGGTATTGCTCTCAATCGTTGACCCAAAAACTATGGAAGCCGAGTTGATGGTGTCGAAGAAGGACATAATGAAGATTACAGCAGGGACAACAGTTGAAATACGCGTTGACGGCCAAACACATAGCGGATGGGTAAAGCGCATAAGCCCAGAAGCACAATCAGGTTCAGGGCTTTATCCCGTAACAGTAGGACTCCCGGAAAACTCTGGCATTCTCCCGGGAACATATGTAGAGGGACGCTTCAAGGTCAGCTCACAGCAGAATGTTGTTGTCATTCCGTCAAATGTCGTGCTGTATAGGGGAAATTCGCAATCAGTTTACGTTGCTGACGGAGGCAGGGCAAAACTCACAGCCATAACAACAGGTGAAGGGCGCGAAGGTAGAGTCATAGTTACGTCAGGACTCAAGCCGGGAGACCAGCTCATAACCAGCGGAAACAGAGTACTTTATGACGGAGTCGGAATCGTAAGGAACTCAGCTATTGCGGGGAAAAATACACAGGACGAATCAAACGAGGGATAACTTTTCATGAGAGGATTCATTAAGTTTTGCATCACGCACCCGGTGTTTACCGGGTGTTCTGTTGTTATATGGATATTGCTCGGAATTTCTAGCTATTTCACATTAGGCGTTACGCTTTATCCAGATGTCGAATTACCCTTCGTGTTAGTCCGCACAACCTACACAGGAGCAGGCCCCAACGAAATCGAACAACTTATCAGCAAACCCCTTGAAGACGCATTAGCCGACCTCGAAAATCTCAAATCCATAACCACATACTCAATTGAAGGTATCTCAATGGTAGCCGTTGAGATGGAAGCCGGAACAAACCCGGATTTGGCTCTCGTTGACGTGAACAACAAGGTCAAAGCCAAAGTGCCGGATCTCCCTGATGATGCTGACGAACCTGTCTCAAGCAAATTCGACATTTCAGCGCAACCCTTCTTGATTGTGTCGTTCACATCAGACATGCCGGAGAAAACCGCCAAAAAGCTCATCGAGGACAGAATACAGCCCGTTGTAGCACGTGTTGAGGGAGTCGGACGTGTTGACGTTACCGGCGGTAGAGACAGGGAGATTCACATCAACCTTGACCCGGCCGCTTTGAGCGATTACGGCATAAGCTACATGCAAGTGTGTAACGTTGTGGCCGCAAACAACCAGACTACACCATCAGGCTACGTTACTCAGGCAAAAGATGAAGTATCATTGCGCCTCATGGGGGAGTTCAACGAGGTTGAGCAGCTTGAAGACATACTCATACCGACTCCAAATGGTCAGCCCGTAAGACTCTCAATGCTTGGTGAGGTTGTTGACGGTGAAGAGGATCAAAGGAGTATGGCTCGTTCTGACGGTCATCCAGTTGTGCAATTACGCATAAGCCCACGCTCAAATGCTGACGTTGTCGAGGCAGGAAGGCTCATCAAACGCCTCATGACACGGACAATGAGAGATTATCCCGATTTCACGTATGAATACACGTATGATGATACGGGATTTGTTGAGTCAGCCGTCAAGAACATCATCCGCGACACAGCTATCGGTATCGCATTAACCGCGCTCGTGATATATCTGTTCTTGGGGCGTTTTGGCGCAACATTCATCGTGGCTTTCTCAATGCCTGTTGCATTCGCAGCTACGTTTGTCCCGTTGCAGATTCACGGATATACGCTAAATCTCATGAGTACGTTAGGACTCGCGCTCTCAATGGGTACGCTTGTCATGAACGCAATACTCATCATACAGAACATATACCGCTTCAGGGATATGGGGTATGAGCCATTCGAGGCAGCTGAAGAAGGCACTGTTGAAATATCTATGTCCGTGCTTGCTGGAGTCCTGACGAATTTGGGAGTGTTCATGCCTGTTGCGTTGATGTCAACGATAGCGGGGCAGTTCCTCAAACCTTACGCCGTTACAATCGTGTATGCTACAGCCTTCTCATTATGGGTAACTATGGCGGTTACTCCATGCCTCGCCGCGAGAATGAAAAAGCAAAAGGGCGACAAAGGTGAGTTGCCGTTAATCGGGAAGATTCTCACAGGTTGGTGGAACTGGATATTTGACGGCTTCAGGGATTTGTTCTTCATCATTCTTCACCTCGCTATGAGATTCCCAATGCTGACAGTTCTATTCACGGTGCTTGCGACTTACGGCTCAATGAAGCTCGGCGGGTTCATAGGTACAGAGTTCACGCCTTCAATGGATGATGGAACAGTCAGAATCACGTTGACTCTCGATAACAACTCCTCAATACATAGGACTGCTGAGCTTGTGTATCACGTTGAGGGATATATAGACTCCCTTCCTGAACGCAAATACATCAAGAACGTTGTCTCAACTGTGGCCAGCTCCATGCGGTCAAACTCAATCAGCGAGGCACAAAGCGCGCTTTACATGACGAATGACCCCGACAGGCCGTCAACACAGGTTCTTGCGGACAGAATAAGGCCGTATCTCTCGAATCTTCCGGGAGTGCAAATCTCAATAGCCGCAACACGTTCAGGATTCGGCAACCCTATAGAGATTCAGGTAAAGGGGCAGGATCTGAACCAGCTTTACGGAATCGCTGAGGAAATACGCGCCCAAGGCAGGAAAATTCCCGGCATAAGAGACCTCAATATAGAGATGGAAATGGGCAAGCCTGAACTCCGCATCAACCCAATACGTTGGAGGCTTTCACCTCTCGGCCTCAACATCTCAGACCTTGCCGGAATCGTCAGAGGTTACCTCATAGGCAGGGACGCAGGGAAATTCCGCCAAGGGGGATATGAGTATGACATCAAAGCGAGGATTTCTCGTTCACTGGCCAGCGACATTTTCACGGCTCATGAATTGCCCATAATGACGGGAAGCGGACTCGTCCCACTTGATGAGATGGCTGACATTTCGTGGAGTGATGGTCCTACGGAGATTCGCAGGGTTGAACGTGAGAGGGCTGTTGTCGTTACCGGGCGTGTGCGCTACATAACGTCAGGTGAAGGCAACGCGAGAATGCGCGAGGTTGTGAACCGTATGACTCTCCCTGAAGGTGTGAGCATTAATTTCGGCGGTGAACAGGAAGACATGGCCGAAAACTTCACGGAGCTTTTGCGGACTCTCATCATCGCGATTGTCGTTACATATCTTGTTGTCGCGGCTATATTGGAGTCATGGATATACAGCGTTGTGATACTGGCAACTGTTCCAATGGCGGCAATTGGAGTCGTTCCTGCAATGCTGATTTCCGAAGTCAACATATCGATATTCGCCATAATCGGAATGATAATGCTTGTCGGAATGGTCGTGAACAACGCAATTGTTGTCGTGGATTATGCTGAAGTCTTACGCCTTAAAGGGACTCACCCATATGAGGCAGTCGAAGAAGCCTGCCATGTAAGATTCAAATCTCTGCTTATGGCGGTCGTTACATCCGTTGTGTCGTTGCTCCCATTACTTTCAACCGGGCGAGGCTCTGAAATGAAACGTCCCATTGCTGTTGTTGCGATTGGTGGATTGATTGCGGGCGGTATGCTGGCGATGATTTCAATTCCGGCGGCGTATAAAGTTGTGTGGCGTGTTCGTCTCTTCTGGGCAAAAGTCAGAGGCCGTGAAGCTCCTGATGATGACGATGAATATGATGATGAGGATGATAACGAGTGATGATATTGGGAGGCTGGCATTTGAAGCTATGTTGCTTGAGGTGTCAGCTACCCCCAAGCCCGGACTTGTCGACCGCAATAACCCAGGCGCACATGATGATATGGACTTCTTCACGTTCATGCGGAGTGCTGCGAGCCTTGCCGGGAGCTTCTATGATTTCGCGGAAGCAGGCTTCAACGGCGGGGCAAATGACGTTCCACCCTCAGAGATTTTCTCCCATATACGCAAAATAGGAATCACGGCGGAAAAAAGAATGTTCTCCGCCACAAATGGAATCAACACTCACAAGGGCGAAATATTCTCGCTCGGACTCCTCAGCTCATGCGCAGGGTATCTCGCCGGGTCAGGCCATGAAGTTACAGCTGAAGGGGCAATGACTCTAGCGGGTGAAATGTGCGCGGGGATATGCGAGCGTGATTTTGCAGGGGTGAGGGAGAAATCTCTGGCCATGCTCACGAAAGGTGAACGAGTCTTCATCGAATATGGCATAACGGGAATCAGGGGTGAGGCTGAAGCGGGGTATCCTGCTGTGAGGGATGTTGCTCTTCCTGCGCTGAGAGGGTATCTTGACGGGGGAATGTGCATGAATGACGCACTTGCAATGACGCTGATTCACATCATGGCACAAGCTCATGACACTAACATAATTTCTCGCCATGACATGAATACAGCACGTGAAGTGATGAATGAGGCGTGTGAAATGGTGCGTTCAGGATTCACGCTTGAGGATATTCGGAGGCTTGACCGGGAATTTATTGCGGGATGGATAAGCCCGGGCGGGGCTGGGGATTTGCTGGCGGTAACGTGCTTCATGTACTCTATATCCCAAGAAGCTGGCAATACCATTCCGACAATTTCGCCGCCTGAGTCCTGACATCAAACCCAGCCTCACGAGCGTAAATACTCATATCCCGCCTTATATGGCCGTCATACATTTTCAGAACCTCTTGCGCCCATTCACCCGCAGAACTCTTCAACGACATAAAGCGCATATTCTCGCAGATTTTCGCCTCAATCGGAATTTCATCGGAACAAAGCACAGGAAGCCCAGCTGTTTGCGCCTCAACATTCACGATTCCGAGTCCCTCATACAGGCTCGGCAGTATGAACACGTCCATAGCCTGATAGTATCTCTCCATGTCGTTGACGCTCCCCAGAAATATCACGCTGTCATTCAGCCCCATGCGCATAACTTTTTCCCTTACCACGTCCATCAAAGCCCCATCCCCAGCGAGCAACAACACGGAATCTTCACGCATCCTGTGAATCTCCGCGAATATGTCAACCAGAAATTCATGATTCTTCTGTGGCATGAAGCGTCCTGCATGGCCGACAACGAATTTCCCGGCAAGCCCCAACGATTCACGCATCTCATTGCGGACGGACTCATTGTAGGCGTAACGCTCTGTCTCTATTGCGTTCGGCCAAATCATGACTCGCCCGGAGGCAACAGCTTTCTTCCCGAACTGGAACTCACCAGCGAGCTTTGAACACGCGCACCAATGAGTCGCGAATGTCCGCGAGAATTTGCGCAGGATATGTTTCATTGAGGTGCGGAAAAATTCGCCCTTACCCCATGCGCCTGTAGTGTGGCTATGAGCTGCCCTTATGGGGATTCCTGCCCGCCACGCCGCGAAAAGGGGGAATACTGATAGCGTATTTAGATGTGAATACACAAGGGGGTAACGTTTCTCCCTGAAAAGCTCGTGCAATGCTTTGTGATACGCTAAAGGCTCTTGGTATGGAGGGACTATGATTATTTTTCCGCCAAGTGATTCTATTTCGTCCTGAAGTGCTAAGTTGGATGAGTCAGAGTCTATGATGAAGTCATACTGTATCTTTCCGCGGTCTATGTGCTTGTAGTAGCTCAACACGGCGGATTCGACTCCTCCGTTGCGCATTTTGCCTATTATGTGGGCTATTCTGACTGGTGTGTTTTGGGTAGAGTTATGGCGTTCGGCGTTCGGCGTTCGATTGTAGCGGATTGCTTTGTCATTGTCAAATGTTCCTTTCACAATGAAATATTCCTTTCACGGCACTGGATTTTTGCCGATTATAGCACACGAAAAACCCTCCCCATATTTCAGAGGAGGGCTGAAGGAAATGCGTCATTCTTTTGCACGGTGAAGGCTACAATTCCGGCGTTCTAACAGCACCGCTTACCTCATCGCTTGTTGTGATTATGTCCGCATCATCAAAGCGGATAACCTCAATTTCCGCAGGTTCGTAGAGTTTCTTTACGTCCATATTTCCGCACCTCCTCACTAATACGGCTTGTATTCCGGCGAAGCCCTGTAGTTCATTGTCGCGTCATAGTACTTGTACAGGGCAATAGCGGCCTTCTTCATGTCATTGCTTGTGCTTGACGAGTTCATTGCGGCGTTCGCATATGACAGCGCGGAGACTCTCACCGTAAATTCCCCGCCAGCATTAACGCGTATCTTGTATGTGTCGCCGAGCATATGAGCTGATATTCCGCTGATGTTCACGAGATATTTCCCGTCAGATTGTTTCACCGCAACATTCTCATTGCTGCCATCAAGATATGCATACACTGAGCCCGTGTAGCCTGTTTTCGGCGTGAGATATATGTTTATTGCCGTCTCAGAATCAAGCGTGAGGCTGCAACTCATTCCCTCTATCCCGGAGCCTTCAGAGCTTCCCTGCATGGCATAACCCGCAAGCGTGGCTTTAACGTCTGCACTGTCTGAGGCAATATCCGAGTCGGAGCAGTCCATGACATTATGTTTGACTCCGAGAGTCCATTTGTTATTTGCGGCTAAAGGTGGCTGGACGTAATGCCCGTAATCCTTTATGGCCATGATGAGCGTTCTTATGTCGTTGGATTCCGCCGGGAAAACTTCTAGTGCCTTGTCGGTATAATCCTTGACCCTGTAAGTGTGCGTGAATGTCTGATTATCCCCGCAATGAAGCTCCGCCGTAACTTTGTCCGCCATCTGTACGGAGTTGATGAAGCATGTGAACCTGTACTTGCCTTCGCCGAGGTCGTCAGCGTTGTGTAGCATGGCCGGAGTCTGTGCTTCTCCGTTTACGGTGAATTGCATGTAAGCGTCATTCGTAACAAGCTCATCGGGGATCATGATGTAGAAATCGAGTCCAATCTGGCCACTGAGAAGGAGGGAATGCCCGGTAAATTCCGGCTTTGTCCCGCCCGTAATTGTTGTGCCGGAGTCATGAGCGATGTTGCGGAGGAAAAGAAGAAGGCACTCTGATATGTCGACCTGAGTCAGTGCTGGGTTGTGGGTGCAGTCGAGTTCTTCAAGTGCGGGGAAAAGCTCTATACCTTTGAGGCTGGCTATGTTTTTCCCGCTGACGTTGATTGAGGTTATAGCTTTGAGTTCGGAACTGTCGAGGAAGCTATTATTGTTGGTGTCGAGGGTTTTGAGGTATGCGAGGAAGTTGGAGTCGGGGAAGGACTCTGAGGAGATGTAGATTCTGTTGAGGAAGTAATCTGTCATCCATTCGTGGCGGGATTTGAGCCAGTTCTTGAAGTAGGCAACATTTTCTTTATATGTTGAATCCGGCTTCCTGCCAGTGCCGACAAAGCTCCATATTTTGTAATTACGGCTAATTGCATCTGAATAGTAACTAGTTGTGCCGTCAATTATACCTACATTATCTGTGTATATACCAGCAATGTAATCAGATATTTGCGCAATTTTCTCAGATACTGCCAGCTGAAACTCAGGGAATTTTGCTAGGTATTTGTAATAATGGAAACCAGATACGACTGCTCCCTCTGTTGGTATTGAGGCTTTATTATTTCCGCTTGACCAGTCAAAATCCCACGCAGGCCCACCGTAAAATTTTCCGTCCTTGTAATAATAATATATCGACTTGTATACGAAATCTGAGTTTTTCATATACTCATTCACGATATAAAAACTCACGAAAGAATCTATATCAGCGGAGGCCTTGACTTGTTCCCACTTGCCTGACGAAATCAGCTTCTCGAAATTATCGATTTTCTGCTTAACTGTTGCAGCTTGTTCTTCCTTTTCTGGTTCATGAAGCCTGAAAGGATGTCCCAGCGAACTCATGAAATGTACAATATCCATTTCAGTTTTTGAATATTCATCAAGCTCAACGAGAAAATCACCGTTCTTTGTTTTTATGTTCACTCTGTTGTCATCAGCCTCTATTTTCTCCGTCAGCAGATACATTCCACGATATGCCCCGTCAACCCACACTTCAACATGTTGGTGTGCCATTGTAGTAATTCCGAGTCTTTCAGCGATGTCAAGTGCTATTTTGTTCCTCATCAGTGAAGGCTCATAATAATCTGCAAGCAAGCACCATTTCTTAGCCTTCCCAAAGCCAAACAAATCAACCTTACTTGAGAATTTCATATTGTATGGCTTCTTTGCTCCGCCTGCTGTCATGTTCCCTCTAACCTTAATTTGCCCAGCCCACGACAAATCACTAGCCATAACGCTCCCATCCGTCCCCACAACCGTAAGCTGCACAGGAACATACCCTATAGCCTTCGTCAAGCTCGTACCGTAAGATGTCCCATCCCCTTTATCTGTCGCAACATATATCTGCGTTATCTTGCTGTCAGACTTGAACTTGGCTCCATTCACGGCCTCTTCAAGCTGTGATTTCAACCCGTCGAGAGTCTCAATATCCGCTTCACTCTCTATTGCCGAGTCAATCGCGTCAAGTGCCTGCGTCAAAGCGTTTGCAGTCTCACTCGTGCAGTATGTCGCATAGAATTTCGGGGCAGACTTCTTCACGGCTTCGATTTCCGCAAGCATTGAGGCGTATTCATCGCCCCATTCACCGCTGGCCAATGAACGCGGCATTATCTGTGATATGTCCGTTGCCTTGTAGTTTGCGGCTTCCGTGTCTGCTGAGTTGTCATCCGTGTCCTGAAATTTGATTCTGCGTATTCCAACATTCTTGGACTGTACAGCCTGATAACCTGTTTCATATGCGGGTGGGATTTGGTTTTCCGTAGCGTCATTGCCCTGTACTGAGAGCATATCTACGTAGCCTGAAATGAGGGGAGTTTTTGGTGTGCTTGTGTTGTCGGAGATTTGAGCGTTTTGCGGAATTTCGGTAGTGTTGGATGTGAGAATTACTGATACTCCCTTAGTATAAATCCCCCCCCCCCCCCCCTAAGTAATTAGTCGTAGTTGGTGAGGGTTCTATCTGTACGCGTATATTTCGTGTCCTCAGCACCGCGAATCAAATAAGAATGGCGCGGAGGAATTGTGCCATCAAGCTCAGTCATATACCACTTGTCGGACGATACTGAATCAGCTGGCGAGGATCTGTAATGAATCGCCCAGCCGTTAAGACTCACAGCCTGCTCCGTTGGATTGTACAGCTCAATGAAACTGTGTGAGATATTGCCGTTCGTTGACGCGTAAATCTGGTTGATTACAACGTGAGGGGTATTAACGTCATAATCTGCCCACGAAGGAACGCACATCAATGACAGCAATAACACAAAGAACGCCGCCAAAATTCTGCGCAAACGCATTCTTAAAGCCTCCTATGTAAGAAATTTTGTTGTGGATATGGGGCGATTATAGCACACAAAAAAATCCCTCCCCCAGAAATTCCAGGAGAGGGACAAATCGTTTTTCCCCTTTTAACGTGTTGTCATAGCTTCTCGCGCTTCTCTTGCTTTCTGCACAATCTCTTCACGGTCAAGCGTGGGATATTCGCCATTCCTGTAAACCCATCTCCCATTGACCATAGTCCCAGCAATGTCGGCTGAACTTCCTGCGTAAACCAAATACGCCGCGAGATTCTCATCATTCACGCCGATATAGTGAGGCTTATCGAGATTCACCAGCACCAAATCAGCAAACCAACCTTCGCGAATCATTCCTTTTTGCGAGAACCCGAAAGCCCTCGCGCCCTCATACGTTGCCATTCTCAGAGCGTCAATAGCTGTTATGCAAACGGGATCTTTGTTCGCGCCCTTGTGGAGTAATGCTGCCGTCCTCATTTCGCCCCAAATGTCAAGCTGATTGTTGCTCGATGCTCCATCAGTCCCAAGCGCAACAGGCATTCCACGTTCAAGCCACGCCGGAAGAGGCATAATCCCGCTCCCTAATTTGAGGTTGCTACAAGGGCAGTGAACCAGCGTTACATTGTCGGAAGGAATGTCGGCTTCAGGGTCAAGATACACGGCATGTGCTAGCGTAAGTGATGGGACATCAAGAAGCCCGGTATCAGCCAGATATTTCACGGGGTCATGGCCGAGGTTGCGCAATTCACCTTCCGTTTCAAGGTAATGGAAATGTACACCGAGTCCCTTCGATTTTGCCGCGTCTGTGATTACTTTCATGGCCTCAAGTGGAACTGTGTACGGTGCATGAGGCCCAAGCTGTATTGTGATGAGTCCTTCCCTGCCGTGGTATTTCTCCGCAAGCTCTATGTTGTTCTGCAATGAGCGTTCAATCTTGCCCGGCTCACCCGCTGTTATTCCACGACACAAAGCAGCCTTCATCCCCGCGCCTAATACAGCCTCAGCAACGCCCTCCATCTCAAAATACATGTCAGCAAAGCATGTTGTGCCAGACGCTAACATTTCGAGCATGGCCGATAACGTTCCCCAATAGATATATTCAGGCGTTAATTTCTCCTCAACAGGCCAGATTTTATTCTGTAGCCATTCCATCAAGGGAGCTTCCTCGCCCAATCCACGCAAAAGCACCATTGCAGCATGTGTGTGAGCGTTCACGAATCCGGGAATGACTGCCATTTTTCCGCGCCCGGATATTATTTTGTCGGCGGATGGGGGATTTTCGTTTGCGCTGGTTATGCTGGCGATTCTTCCTTTTGACACAAGAAGGTGAACACGCTCTGCCTTTTCCCTTGAGCCGTCAGCTATGTATACGTCCTTGAATAACGTTGCCATTATGATTTACTGCTACGTAAAAAGTGTTATTTTGTATGATTTACACTCTTTTGATTATTCCTCATTCAACCTGTCCTCCTTCGCCGTAGCTACTTGAGCTTGTTCGACACCCGAAAGGGGGGACGCGTATGCGTACACAGTCCAGAGGCTTTAATTCTCGCCTAGCCAGCGGTACGATATTTCTTACAGTGTTTCAAATTTAATGCGGCGTTATAGTCCCGGTCAATCACTAATCCGCATTCTGTACACTCATACACACGGTCATTTAGGCACAAATCTTTCTTGATATGTCCGCATCGGGAACACGTTTTTGAACTGACATAAAACCTGTCAACAATACGAAGCTCTATACCAAATTCACGGCATTTTCTCTCAAGCAATGTCCGTAAGTAATGAAATTCACTCTCAGCTATTGCCCGGGATAAATGGCGATTCTTCATCATCCCTGACACGTTCAAATCTTCTATCACTATATATTCTGGTCGTGTACTTACGATTTCATGTACAGTTTTCTTGATATAGTCGTGGCGTTTATTGGTCAGTCTCATATACGCCCGCTGTACTTTGTGCCTCTGCTTATTCAGGTTTGAACGCTTACACTTCTTACTCGCAGTTTCCTCCTTTCGTTGTTTTAATTTTCGTATCTTGCGTGAGAATTTTCGCTGTTCACGTTTCAGCCTTCGTATTAATTTACGCGTTCTTGTTGTCTTATTTATATTCGGATAAGTCCTAGCGTCCGAAATTACTGCAAAACTTTTTATCCCTAAGTCTATTCCTATGCCTTCAGTTTGTGTTATGCTGGCATGATTAACTGTACTTACCTCAAACAGGAATGAAGCAAAATATCTCCCGGCGCGTTTGGTTATCGTTACGCTTACTGCTTTAGCTTGGCAGGGAACGTAACCATATTCCTTGATACGCACCCAACCTAATGTAGGAATTTTTACCCGATGTCGCTCGACTTGCAGGTCGCCGGGATTATTGCGAGGAAGATACATACTTACAGGCCGTCCGTTACGCCTCTTGAAATTAGGAAATCCGCTCTTGCCTTTAAGGTAATTCCTGTAAGCGGTATCTGCGTTCATTATCGCTTTCTTCACTGCTTTGGAGGATACTTCCCATATCCATAACTTATCGGGATTGGCCTCCCTGTAATCATTGTTTAGCCATTTCGAAAAATCATAGCCGGACATATAGCCTCGTGAGCCGTTGCGGTAATTATTGCGGTTCGTCCCTATAAAAAAATTGTAGACATAACGACATACTCCCATAGTTTGCTTGATTGTCTGTATCTGCTTGCTCGTGGGCTTCAGTTCCACTTTGTACGCTTTATGTCTACATATACTTTTCATGACACTATATTACACATTACTCCTGCCAACTACGCATATACTCTGTTTGCTCGTCCGTCATAACGTCAATCTCAATGCCTAACGCCGCAAGTTTCGACTCCATCACAGCCCTGTCAGTTTCCATTGGGACGGGGTAGAGGCCGGGTTCAAGTTTGTGCGTGTAAATGTGGAGAGCGGACTCAAGCTGCAACGAGAAGCTCAGATCCATAATCTCAATTGGATGACCATCAGCGCAGGCGAGATTCGTCAACCTTCCTTCGCCCAAAAGATTTATGCGCCGTCCATCCTTCATGACGTATGTGTCTATGTTGTCGCGGAGGTGTTCTACGTGGTCGGCCATTGCTGAGAGATCTGGCTTGCTGATTTCAACGTCAAAATGTCCCGCGTTCCCTAAGACGACTCCGTTCTTCATGCGGGCGAAATGCTCACGGCGTATAACGTGAATATTCCCGGTTAACGTCATGAATATATCCCCAATCGCCGCGGCTTGTTCCATGCTCATCACTCGGAATCCGTCCATAAGTGCTTCACATGCCCTGTGTGGGTCAACCTCCGTAACTACGACATGCGCACCCATTCCGGCAGCCCTCATAGCGACTCCGCGTCCGCACCAGCCATAACCCACAACGACAACTGTTTTTCCCGCGACAATCATATTTGTTGTGCGTATGAAGCCGTCCCAAACTGATTGGCCTGTGCCGTAACGGTTATCGAATAGGTATTTGCTGAGAGCGTCATTCACCGCTATCATCGGGAACTTCAAGACACACTGCGAGTCCATTGCCTTCAACCGCTTAACGCCTGATGTTGTCTCCTCAGAGCCTCCGAGAATGCCGGGTATAAGTTCAGGCATCTCCTTATGGATTGTCGCTACAAGGTCGGCTCCGTCATCGATTATGACATTGGGCTTGTAGTCCAGAACTTTGCGGACATACCCGAAATACTCATCTGTTGACATTCCGCGATGTGAATAGACGTTCACGCCAGACTCAGCCAGTGCTGCGCAAATGTCATCCTGCGTTGAGAGGGGGTTACTTCCACAAGCTACTACACGAGCTCCGAGCTTGCGGAGGGAGATGAGGAGGTTAGCGGTCTTGGCCTCAAGGTGGAGGCACGCGGCGATAGTTGCACCCTTGAAGGGTTGTGCTGCTTTGTAC
>JAFSKY010000151.1 GCA_017448685.1 Synergistaceae bacterium | reverse complement strand
GTTGACACGGGATTAGCACCTGATACGCCGTTCAAGGGGTACACGAAGATACTCGATTACGTTCCCGCGCTAAAAGCACTGGGATATGAGCCTGAGCAGGTCAGCAAAATCCTCGTAACACACAAACACCCCGACCACACTGGAGTACTTGCCAGCTTCCCGAACGCGAAAATCTACATTGGCCCGGAGGACGCAGACGCGCTCAAACTTGAAGGCCCGAACATAATCCGCGCAACATATTCTGACGGGGCATATCACAATTTCCCGGAGTCGCAGAAAATCGCGGATGGCGTGTACTTCATCAAGGCACGTGGCCACACCAAAGGCAACAGCATAGTGATAGCTGAATGCGATGGAGTGTATTACATGATGCATGGGGATGTTACGTATGTTGATGCGGCACTTCGCGCAAACAAGCTCTCAATCGTGTTTGAGGATATTGCTGCTGCACGTGAGACTCTTGACCGTGTGCGCGAGTTCATAAGGAATAACCCGACAATCTACCTTTCAACGCATACCCCTGAAGGCGTAACGAACCTTGAGGGTAAAGTCATAATGAAGCTGGACTGATGGCAAAATTATTCTTGGTGTACTTCAGCCCAAGCGGTTCAACGGAAAAAGCCGTGCGCGAAGTAGCAAAAGGGATTGAGGGTTTGCCCGTTGAAGCTATAGACCTTCTAACGCCAGCAAGCCGCAAGAAACGCTACACATTCGCCACGGAAGATGTCGTGATTTTCGGGATGATTACGGC
Source organism: Synergistaceae bacterium (assembly GCA_017448685.1). Classification (GTDB taxonomy): domain Bacteria; phylum Synergistota; class Synergistia; order Synergistales; family Aminobacteriaceae; genus JAFUXM01. The sequence continues at coordinate 3,459 of JAFSKY010000151.1, read as the reverse complement.
CGGGAAACTCTTCACATTGTCGGATGAGATATTCGCCTGCCTTCACGGGGATAACACTCCCTTCATCGGGATAATCACATATGGCAACGGCTATTACGGAATCGCATTGTCAGAGATGCTTGCGCGGGCAAAAAATCAGGGCTTCAAGGTTGCGGCTCTTGGGGCGTTTGTCTCGCGTCATTCAATGGATACGGCAATAGCTGAGGGAAGGCCGGACTCTGACGATTTGCGCATGATGCGTGATTTCGGACGGAAAGCGTATGAGAAGATTCTCGGCGGGGATATGGAACTCCACAACACGCCCGGCACAAACTGGTCATCATGGGAGATGGGCAACAAGGTCATAGCATACCGCGAGGAACATCCCGATGAGCCTTACGCGCTCCCGCCCTCATGCAAGGCGAAAATCATCACAGACTCTTGCATCAAATGCGGGACATGTGTCAGGCATTGCCCGGTTGACGCAATAGACATTGAGGCGAAAACTTTTGATGTCGACAAGTGCATAGGCTGCTGGGGATGCATAAACCGTTGTCCCAAACACGCGATAATCTCAACAAGCAAGGAAGTTGAAGACATAATGCGGTCATTCGGTGAGGCTTCAACAAAAAGACTTGAGCCGGAAATCTTCATGTAGCAAACAAAAGCCGGGAGACCCGCAATGAGCCTCCCGGTTATTTTGTGCCTTGTTGCCAGTGTCTACGCTTCTTCAGCCTCGTCAGGGTCAACATCAACGATAACTTTCATTGTTGTCTCCCTGTTGTTGTCGATATACTCATAGGCTTTTGGCCAGTCCTTGAACGCGAAATGCGCTGTGCGTAACGGCTTGAGCTGGATTTTTCCTTCCTGCACGAACCTTATTGCGTCAACAAAATCTTCATGCCTGTACATCATTGACGTGTTGAGGTCGAGTTCTGAGTCATTGAGCTTGGCTAGGTCAATATTTGCCTTTTTCCCGAACACTGCCACAAGTATTATTGTGCTACCTTTGCGGGCATTCTGGATTGCCTGATCCATTGTGATGTCGCTTCCTGCGCATTCATACGCAACATCGTATTTGTCCGGGCCAAATGTCTCAAGCACTGCCTGCTTGTAGTCCTGATTCTTTGTGTTGACTACCACATCAGCCCCAAGCTGTTTTGCGAGTGCGAGTCTTCCGTCTGAGATGTCCGTAGCCATGACTTTAGCCGCGCCGAGAGCCTTCAGCGACTGAATGAGAAGAATCCCTATAGGCCCGCAACCAAGCACAACAGCCGTGCAGCCTTTAACGCCTGGGAATCTCTTTGCCGCATGAACTGTAACCGCAAGAGGCTCCATCATTGCGCCATCGCAGTAACTCAGCTCATCAGGAAGCGCGGTAACTTTGCTCTCCTCAATCGCGAAATAGTCGCTGCCTGTTCCTGTTGTCTGGAAGCCAAATACTTTGAGGCTTTCACAGAGGTTATATTTCCCGTGAAGACATGGGTAGCATCTTCCGCAGACGACTTGAGGCTCAAGCACAACTCTGTCGCCGGGCTTGAACTTCTTTGCGTATTCGCCACACTTCACGACCTGTGCGCTGACTTCATGACCCTGTACAATTGGGTATGATGTGTAGGGGTGAGTCCCGTGATAGACGTGGATGTCGCTTCCGCAGATTCCTATCTTCTTGATTTTCACGAGGACTTGATCCGGTCCCGGAACTGGTACAGGTACTTCCCTGTAGATTATGTGCTTTGGTTCCTGCATTACTTCCTGAGTCATTGTTTCGCTCATGACTATTTTTCCTCCCTGCTTAATCTTTCATACTCATCAAGGCAGACTGTATCATATTCAGCAATCTCATCACGGAATGCCGAAATCCATAAACGCATTTTCCCGCCATTACCCGCGATTCGTGATATGCCTTCTGACATCTGCCAAATATCCGAGCAGGCTTTGAGGATTTTTTCATCCCCGCTGGCCTGCCTGAAACCCATGAACCTGCTTGCGTAGCCCGGACTGTTGCATGTTGAGAGATAACGCCGAGCCGTGTTCCTGTACTCGTGATAGAGGTATGGCGCGTGAGATTCGTCAGAGTCATTCATGCGAAGCTCATTCGTTATTGCGTCAATCTCCCTGTCCCGGAAACGTTTGAAGAAACCACCACGCCCGTATAATATTTGCAGGCATATGCAACGCCACAACCACCAATCTATATTTTTGCGTCCTTTGCGTTCGTGGTCTGAATAGCGGTCGTTGTACACCTCACGGGCAAAATCAGCCGCCTCACAATCAGGAAGCGAATCCAGAATCACGAGGCGTTTTTGTGGGTCAATCTCTGTGTAATACGGCAGTAATTCGCCGTCAATCTCGTACATTTAAGAGGCTTGGCGCTTTTTCGAGAAGCAATCGAACCCGACAGCAACCGCAAGCACTAATCCTTGCACAACCATCTGCGTATACTCGCTAACGTTCATCATGATCATTCCACTCTTCAATGAGCCGATAATCAGAACGCCCGCGATTACCCCAGACATATGCCCTATGCCGCCAGCAACTGACACTCCGCCCAACACCACGCACGTAATGACCTCGAACTCAAAGCCTATTGCCGCTGTACTCTGCGCAGAGCCTGAACGTGAAAGCAGGACGATTCCAGCAAGCCCCGCAAAGAATCCTGACAGCGCGTAGATGAGATACTTCATCTTGTTGACGCGAATCCCGGAAAGCTCTGAAGCCTCCTCATTTCCGCCGATAGCATAGAAGTAACGCCCGAAATATGACTTGTTGAGGATGAAGCTACCGACTGCAAAGCATATCACCATGATTATCGCGCATATCGGGATAAGTCCTATATCGCCCATAGCTTTGAAGACTGCCCAGCGATTAAGCGACCACCTAGCGAAGAATCCGAATGTCGGATTTTCCAGAACAACGCCGGGAATCGGAAGTCCGCCTGAAAGCAGGTATGACAGCCCCCTAAACACAGTCTGTGATGCAAACGTCGCTATGATTGCCGGGATTCCGATTGAAGCGACCATCCAGCCATTGAGGACTCCTATCAGCGTTGCCATGATGATTGACACGAGAATAGCTAACCACATATTCCAGCCCATATTCATCATCAAATAGGCGCAAACGACATTCACAAGCGCGATTATTGAACCTATTGAAAGGTCAATGCCCGCAATCAGGATAACGAACGTCATACCTATTGACGCTATACCGTAATATGAGACTTGGCGCGAAATGTTGACGATGTTAGCGAGGCCGAGAAATTTCGGGTTGAAGTATGCGAATATCGCTATTTCGATGATGAACACAAGCCATATTGCGTTCTGCTTGAATGCCGCTGCGAATCTGTTCTGCTCCATTGCTCAGACTGCCTCCTTCTTGCTATCAGGAATGACTCCTGATGCGTAAGTCATAATTGTGTCCGCGTTAAATTCTTCCTTCTGAAGCTCACCCATCATTTTGCCTTCAGCAAGGACTATTATC
>JAFSKY010000150.1 GCA_017448685.1 Synergistaceae bacterium | reverse complement strand
TATTTCCCGTTGTCTGAAACGTGTATTATCGTGCCAGATTTCTCGCAGGGATGCCACGAAGCCCCAGCGGATTCCATGAGCTTGTCATTCCCAGCGCATATGATTTTGCCGTTGACATTAGCACGGACTCCACGCCCGGCAATCTCTTCAACCTCGCCAACAACGCATGAGTCAGACTCATTCGGATATGCCCGCTTCAACGCAAGCCCGGCAGGATGAGCCGAATACCTTTCAGCGTGTGCAGCAACGTGAAGAAACTCATCCTCCGTGATTCCTTCAGGGTGAACAGCCGCAACATCAAACACTCCACGCGTAAGAGTCCCAGTCTTGTCGAAAATAACGCATGATGCTTCCGCGAGTCGTTCGATGAAGATTTCACCCTTGATGAGGATTCCGCGCCTACCTGCACCGCCTACAGCCGCGAAAAATGCAAGTGGTACGCTCACCACTAATGCGCAAGGACAACTGACCACCAGAAATGTCAAAGCACGATATGCCCACGCGGAAAAATTGCCGTAAATCATGGGAGGGATTACAGCGAGGCACAATGCCGCAACACATACAGCAGGGGTATATACGGCTGCGAAACGCTCAATGAATTTCCCGGCGCGTGATTTGTTGGCTGATGAGTTCTCGATAAGCTGAAGTATTTTTGACGCGGCAGAGTCTGTGAACGCCTTCAATGTTTTAGCCCTCAATGCCCCCGAAATATTCACGCACCCACTGAGTATTTCATCCCCGGCCATGACATCACGAGGAATGCTCTCACCCGTTAATGCGCTTGTGTCTATTGCCGAATGTCCTTCAAGTATCACGCTGTCGATTGGGATTTTCTCGCCGGGACGTATGACAATCACGCTTCCTTCTTCAACGTCTGAGGGGCTGACTCGCTTTGTGGTTCCGTTGTGGCATTCAATGTTTGCGTAATCTGGGCGCAAGTCCATCAGGGCAATGATATTCTCCCTGCTTCTGTCTGAGGCGTAATCTGAGAACAATTCGCCGAGCTGATACAGAATCATAACCGCGCAAGCCTCGTTGTATTCGCCGAGAATTATTGCTCCTGCTGTAGCTATGCTCATGAGTGAATGCTCATCGAATATTTCACCGTAAAACACTCCCTTGACCGCCTCAAGAATCACATCATACCCGGCAATGAGGTAAGCTGCCATGAAAAACGCAAGCCCGTAATCCGGGACATAATTCGCGGGAATGAGAAACAGCACAGCCATAACAATGCGCAGAAGAATCTTCACGCGCTCATTCATGATTGAAGCCTCCGTGAAATCAAATTATCGTTTGAATGTTTGAATGTGGAAGATTATACAGCCTTAATTCTGAGGGTCAATATTATTTGGGCAAGTAATTCTGAACATGGCCTCAATAGTTTTGTGAAGGAGCTTTGCTTCCTGCGTATCACTCAGAGAATAGTGAATCTCTTGGCCGACTCTTTCACCTGTAACAAGATTATCCCTTCGCAACAGTTGGAGATGATGAGACACTACAGCGTTGCTCAAGCCGAGAGCGGCGGCGATGTCTGATACGCATTCTTTTGTGTGGCAGAGTAGCCATAAAATTTTGAGCCTTGTAGCGTCCCCAAGCTGTGAGAAAACTGAAGCTGCCGATGAGAAATTATTGCTGTCCGGCATATTTGCGAGGATGGATTCGAGATTTCCGCCGTGATTGTGTGGAAGAGATATTTTTCCCATGAGTGAGTCATTTCCTTTCTTGCTGGAAATTATCTCACACAAAAAAAGAGCGTCCCCCGAAAGGAACGCCCTCTTTGAAGCTATTGCGGTGTTAGTTGTTCGTTATGCCTGAGAAGCTGTTGATTGTGTTGACGAGTCTGAATATGTTGCTCTCTGTTGGGAATGAAGCATCTCTTTTGTCTGTCGTGTCATTTGAGACAGGCGTGAACGACAATGAAAGCACGGTAGCCCCGCTTGAGTTCGTGAGCGTTACGGGTTGCATGAGTGTTGATGTGTTGCTGTTGGTGTTCGTGTTGTCGTTCGTGTTTGTGTTGGTGTTAGTGTTATCGTTGGTGTTGGTGTTCGTGTTCGTGTTTGTGTTGTCGCCTCCACCTGTGTTGGAGTTGCCGCCACCATTGCTTGAACCTGCTGCGCTCCAAGTGTAAGCAGACGCGTCATAGATGTAATATCCGTTCTCCGCGTCAATTCCAGCCTCGCCAGCTGAGTTGACTCTCTGATTTCCTGCTGTGATGTTGAGAGTCCCGCCGTTGAACGCAACCCAACCATTTGAGTCGATGCCGTCGCCACCTGTTGAACTGATCGTGAGTTTTCCGCCGTCCATCGCAAACACTGACACGTTGTCTTCGTTGGTGTTGATTCCGTCATCAGGGGCTGTAACGTTTACCGTTCCGCTCTCTAGCAGCATGTGCATTTCAGAGTCGAGTCCCTCGCATGTTGTTGACGTTATGTTGAGAGTCCCTGTACCTACAGCACCTCCGCCAATCACCATTGAACGCCTTGAATGGAATGCACCATCGAGCTTGTACATTTTCTCCTGCTCGCTTATGTCAGTTCCAATGCCTGAACCTGTGTACTTAGGGTTATCGTCATCGTCAAGTTTTGGGCAAAGTTCAAGTATCCTGTAGACGTTTGCGCCTGTGAATGTGTTTGTCGAACCGTCAGCAATCTCAACAATTGCGCCAACATCATAATACCCGTCATCACTCAGCATGAGCGTACCGATATTCTTCCACGTATCATTAGCCGTGAGTACTGATTGCGTATCATAACCCTTGCCGCCATTTTCGGCCCACTTGTAGACCTTGTAGAACACGAGTGCAGGAGCAACTGTGCATGTAACGTTCACGTTGTCGAGGATCAATCCAACTTGGTGCTGAGCTTTTGCGCCGACCTCAATCCAGATTTGCCCGTTCCATGTCCCTTTGAGGCGATATGTTCCCGGCTCTGTGATGTGAAGCACAGGGTTGTTGTATGCGTCTGAGGCTGAATGCGTCATTGTGGAGAACGCCGATATGCTTGAATCTGCCGCCGCACCCATGGGTATCACGGGAGTCTCGGTGTCATTGCCGGGGGGTGTTGGCCTGTTGTCATTGCTCGGCATATCGGGAGGAGTTGTGCCACCGCTGTTATCGCCGGGAATTGTGCCGCCTGGAGTGCCACCGCCCTGCCCAGCAACCTGGCTCGGAAGTGTCGCGAATATGTATTTGTCGCTGCTGTATGCTGAGCCGTATTCCGTAACTATATCCGCGAGAGCCGCCTTAACCTTTGAGGATGTGACATCGTAATACACAACATACTCTGTATCCTCATCCTTTTTGGCCGTCTGAGACGTGGTGAAGTCCAACGTGTTTGGAGTGTAGCGAACATCGCGGGCAATGTAGAGTCCGTTGTTCGTGCCAGCTGATTCGATTGCGTCATTGTACGCGTCCTCGTCAAGCTCTGTTGTGGATTCGCCGAGCGTCCAATACTGCGCGGGGTGCTGAGGGTCTGCGTGCCAAACGTAATTGTAGTTCGGTATGCTTGTGCCGTCAGCTGTTGCTGTGCCGTCAGAATTGAGGGTGATTACGATTTCCGAGTCGCTCTCAATGTCAACTGCTGCGCCCGTAACTGTGAGGCTTGTGTATTTCTGCTGAGTTCCCTTCGAACGCATTACAGACTCTGTTGTGAGGTCAGATACGCCCTCATTGCCGTCCTTGTTGTAGCCGAAAACAACTTTTCTGTCATCATCTGACGTTACTATGACGAATGAGTCATTACTGAACGCCTCGGCGAATTCAAGGTTCATCGTTACGATCTCAGCACCAGACTCAACAGGCGCAACATAGTACATGGGATCCCCGCTAGCGAACATGAAGCTGCCGCCTTTGAATATCTTGTAGCCGCTATTTTTCTTGAACACCGGGGAACTTACGCTCATGACCTTATGCCCTGAAGTTGTCGTGTTGTTGCTTGCAACTCCTCCGCCGCTGGAACTGCCGCCGCACCCGGAAAGTGAAAGCACAAGCGCGGCCATGAAAGTGAAGTATAGAATGCCCGCAAATTTCTTCATGTATAACTTGCCTCCTGAACTAAAATTTTGTGATAGCTGAGATTTTAGCATGAATATTCTTTACAGCGTATAATATATCGTCATTCAGGGGAGCTTATTTAATTAGCTGAGAGGATGAGAAATTCATCGACCCTTTGAACCTGATGCGGGTAATTCCGCCGAAGGGAGCATCACTCATAACTTACCCTGAAAATTTCCATACGTAGGAGGAGACTCATTCATGTCTTCCAAACAGAAAAGCACCGTAATTATGATAGAAGGTGCTTTGTGCATCGCTCTGTCATTCGTCATGACGAAAATCAACCTCTTCACCATGCCTCAAGGCGGCTCCGTTGACTTCGAGCTTGTCCCGCTGATTCTCTTCACATACCGCCGCGGCTGGAAGTGGGGACTTCGTGCAGGGACTCTCGCAGGGATACTACACATCATTCTAGGCGGATATTTCTTCCATCCGATTCAGGTCATACTTGATTACCCGCTGGCTTATTCGTTCATTGGCCTCACTGACCTTCATCCGTTCTGGCTCGGACTCATAGCAGCGTGGGCAGGTCAAACAGCCTCAAGCATTGTCTCAGGCGCAATATTCTTCGCTCAATACGCCCCTGAAGGCCAAAATCCTTGGGTCTATTCATTCTTCTACAATGCTCCCGTTCTCGGCGTGAAATATATCGTCTCAGGAATAGCCGCGTTAATCCTCTGGAAAATTCTCAGCAGAGACCTCGCTGTGTGAAAAGAATAATCATTGCGGGGGCTTCAAGTCATTCCGGCAAAACTACTGTGGCTTGTGGCCTCCTTGCCTCGCTGAAACGCAGAGGGCTTGACGTTATCGCCTATAAGACCGGCCCGGACTACATAGACCCGGAATATTTGCGCAGGGCTGGAGGATGTGAGGCATATAACCTCGACACATGGCTAATGAGTGAGGACATGACACGAAAACTTTTCGCGCTCACCTCATACGGCCATGACACAGCAATAATTGAGGGGGCAATGGGACTCTATGACGGGGGCGTTCACAGTACGGCAGGTATTGCAAGGTTGCTCAATGCTCCCGTTATCCTCGTCATAAACGCAAAATCTTCAGGAGAAAGCGCCGCGGCAATCGCATTAGGCTTCCGCGAATATGACCCACGAATCAATTTCGCGGGCGTAATCCTCAACTGCACAGGCTCAGACTTCCACGAAAAAATCATAGCTGACTCACTCGCTGACAAAGGCATAAAGTTTCTTGGCGCGTTAAGGCGTGATGATGACATTGCGATTCATGAGAGGCATTTGGGACTCGTTAGCGCGTATGAAAATGGAGGCTTTGACGTTGACGCATTGCGCGCAAAATTCGAGTCTTGTGTGAATGTCGATGAGGTTATGAGGATTGCGGAGAACGCTTCACCTTTGAGGCCATGCGGGGAAATTCTTGCGCCGGAAAAATCGTATGACGTTCGCATAGGAGTCGCACGTGATGAGGCATTCACATTCCGTTACCCTGAGAGCATACACGCGCTTGAAGCTATGGGAGCGGAAATAACATACTTCAGCCCTATTCATGATGACAGATTGCCGGAAGCTGACGGGTATATATTCGGCGGTGGATTCCCTGAGATATTCGCGGAGTCCCTCGCGAGTAATGCCTCAATGATTCGCGATGTTAGGGAATGCGCAAAGCCCCTTCTCGCTGAATGCGGCGGGATGATGTATCTTTGTCGGAGCATGAAGAATCTTGACGGTCGAAATTTCATCATGGCAGGGGTTATCCCGTTTGAGTCATACATGGCCGGGCGGGCTGTTATGGGTTATATGACTGCTAGAGCGTTGCGGGACAATCTACTTTGCGCGAAGGGTGAGTCTGTTCGAGGGCATGAGTTCCACTATTCGCGGGTCATTCCTGAATACATTGAAGGCTCTTGCGCGTTTGAGATGACGAGGCGCAATAACGGCGGGAGTCATTTCGGGGGATATTCACGGGGGAATGTTCTTGCATCATATCTTCATGTGAACTTTTTCGGAAATGATGTAATCGCCTCACGTTTCATGAATGTGCTTGCCTCACACAGAATTGACTTCAAGCGCGGTTGAATGGGCTATACTCTCACGCATATTTCATGAAGGGAGAACATATCATCAATGCGCATTACACTAACAGCGGCTCTTATGGTTATGGCTCTGGCGTTCACGGCCTCAGCAGCACAGGCAAAAAGCCTCGTAATAGTTTTCTCGCACACAGGAGAGAATTACAACGTCGGCAACATCACAACAGGTAACACGATGAAGCTCGCACAAATCATCGCGGACAAAACGAAATCTGACCTTTTCGAGGTCAAGCCCGCAAAAGAATATCCCTCAAGCTACAACGAATGCACAGACATCGCCAAGCGCGAACAGAATCAGAAAGCCCGCCCCGCAATTCTCGCAGACAAAGACATATCCGAGTATGACACGATATATTTCGGCTATCCGATTTGGTGGGGAGATATTCCCATGTGCCTCTACACGTTCATTGAAGCTCATGATTGGGAGGGCAAAACGATTTTCCCATTCTGCACTCACGAAGGCTCCGGGGCTGGAAGGACTGACCGCACACTCTCAGCTACAATGAAGGGCGCGAACGTTCACAGGGTTGTTGCTGTGAGAGGAACAACAGCGCAGAATGATCCGGCAGCCTCAGAGAAAGCACTTGCTCCCCTCCTGAAGTAATCACAGCGAAAAAACACAACACGCAAAATTTCCGGCCTCGCTCTGAAAAAGGGCGGGGCTTTTTGTTTGCACTATAATTATTCCGACAAAATCCAGGAGGCAAAATATGCATAAAGTTTCAGTGATAGGCGCGGGCGTAAGCGGTCAAGGTCTCGCAGTTCTCGCGCACAATCTCGGATATGAAGTTTTCGTGTCGGAGAAAAAATCCATTACCCCCGAAGCTAAATCACTCTTCACCCAGAATAATATAGCCTTTGAAGAGGGACATTCCCCTAAAGTTTTTGAATGCAACGAAATTTTAATCAGCTCAGGCATCCCGCCTCAGTCGGAAATTCTCATTGAGGCCGAAAAACGTGGCGTGAAATTGACGGGCGAGCTTGATTTCGTCATTCCACATATACGCGCAAAGAATCTCATATGCGTAACAGGCAGCAACGGCAAAAGCACAGTAACTTCCCTCACAGGCCACATACTTACACGAGCCGGACTCAAATCCGGGACTGGCGGCAATCTCGGAACAGCCTCAGCAGTTTTCACGCAGGAAGATTTTGACGCAGTAACGCTTGAGCTTTCGAGCTTCCAGCTTGCGAGGGCAACTCAGAATCTCCGCGCCAATGTCGGAATCATCACCAACTTAGCCCCAGATCATATTGACTGGCACGGCAGCTATGAGTCATACGTTGAGGCAAAATCACGCGTTATCTCACTCAGAGACCCAAACGGTTGGGGAATCATTCAGGACAGGGATTATGACGTTCTCAGGCCGTCAGGGAAAATCATCACTCTGTCATGGGAGGCAAAATCCGGCCATGATACAGCAGGCCATATCTTCATGGACAAAGACCGCGCTACACTCACCATCAACGGCGAATCATCATGCCTCTTCACTTACACTGACACAACGCTAATCGGCTCTCACAACCTCGAAAACGTCGCAATGTCCTTATGTGCCGCAAAACTCATAGGCGTTGACATTGCCGGGCGAGCAAAGACTCTCATTGACGGCTTCAAGCCATTGCCGCATAGGTGCGAAAATGCCGGGACTGTTGACGGTGTGCAATACATTGACGACTCAAAGGGTACGAACGTTGCCGCGACAATAACGGCGATGAAGTGCATACCCGGCCGAAAGGTGATAATTCTCGGCGGTCAGGGAAAAGGTGAGGACTATTCACCGCTTGCTGAGGCTGTGAAGTCTGAATGCGATTATGCCGTGCTTATAGGCGAGGAGGCCGGGAAAATCAAATCTGCCCTCGAAAATGCCGGGTATGTGAATTTCCGAATGGCCGCAACAATGGAAGAAGCCGTGAAGATTTCGCGTTCTCTCGCTTCTCCGGGAATGGTGGTATTGCTCTCACCAGCCTGCACAAGCTGGGACATGTACAAATCCTACAAGGCAAGGGGTGAACATTTCTGTAAGATTGTGCGTGAAATGCCAAATTGATGGAGATACTTATACCCCTGATTCTTAGCGGGTGCGGACTGGTGATGATTTCATCGCTCTCACTGCGTAACAGCATGGCCGGGGGGAATCCGTATGTTGCGCCTCTGAGGCAATTCCAGTTCATCGGAATGGGGATTACCCTCATGATAATTTGCCTCACTTGGTCAAGCTCATCCGTCAGGAAACACAGCGGGAAATTGTTTGCGCTCGCATTCCTCCTACTTGTGATAACGGCCATACCCGGAATCGGAATCAAGGTTGGCGGGGCGCGAAGATGGCTCAACCTTTTTGTGATTCGATTCCAGCCCTTGGAGCTTGCGTTATTGGCCGTGCCTATATTCATGGCTGACAGACTCACGGATGAAGATAGCATAGCCACGCGGGGAAATCTGCAATCATTCATACGCCCAACGCTTATAGTTGTCGCGCTTATGGGAGTACCGTTGATGTTACAGCCCAATCTCGGAGGGACAATCATTATCACGGCAATATGCTTCGTGATGCACATTGAGCGGCGTGGGTGGAAATACCCTGCATTAGGCGTGATTTTGGGATTCGCGGCGGTTGTTGTGCTGATTATGATAGCTCCTTACCGTATGAGGCGCTTCAATGCTTTCTGGGATCCTTGGTCTGACCCTACAAACACAGGCTTCCAGATAATACAGGGGCTTGTGGCGTTCGCGAACGGGTCATTGACTGGCGTGGGTATAGGCAAAGGGCTTCAGGAGGAACGGTATTTGCCTGAGGCTGAAACGGATTATATTTTCCCGGCAATAGGTGAGGAGTTCGGGCTTGTTGGAACAATGTTCTTGTTGTCGCTATATGCTTTGTGGACGTGGAGAGTCTATTACATTTACCGCAACGCAAAGACTCCTTTCACAAAATCACTCGCGTTAGGACTCACAGCCTCCGTGATATTTCCCATGTTCGTCAACGTCGCGGGGGTAACAAAGCTCATGCCATTAACGGGAATCCCAATGCCGTTTTTGAGTTCGGGAGGTACAGCAATGGTTTTCATGTGGGCTAAAGTTGGCCTGCTAATGTCGATAAAGATTGAGAACGGTAGCGGAAAAGAGAAGGCTGAAAATAAAGATGAATAATGACAGAAATATTCTCATAGCGTCAGGCGGTACAGGCGGCCATATATTTCCGGCGATTGTGTTCGGGAAAAAACTTCAGGAGCAGGGCGCAAATGTTTCATGGCTTTGTGGCTCACGTCCACTTGAGCGCGAAATATACACAGCGTCAGGAATTGACCCCGTAATGCTCCCCCTTGCAGGCTCACCAATGGGAACGAAATCACCCGCAGAAATTTTGAGACGGCTTGCGGCTGTAATACGCTCATTGAGTCTCACGGCCAAATACGTCAAGTCATTCCGCCCGGACAAAATATATCTTTTCGGGGGATATATCTCATTCGCCCCTCTCATTGTTGCGAAGCTCAATCATATTCCCGTAACGCTCCATGAACAGAACACAGTAGCCGGGAGAGTCGCGAGGATTGCCGCGAGAATGGGAGCTGAAATCATAACAGGCTGGCCAGTGTGTGAGGGCGTAAAGTCGTTCACGTACACCGGGACTCCTGCGCGTGAACCTGTGAGGCTTCCACGTGATGAGGCATTGAGGATTCTCGGCGTTAATGTTCGTGAGGGCGCGAGGATTGTCGGTGTTGCGGGGGGGTCATTGGGGAGTGGGCCTTTGAGCGAAATCCTGAAGGCCACCGCGAAATTATGCCCGGAGTTTGAGTTTGTGTTCTTGTCGTCAAAAACTCGCCATGACGATGGCAATATGCATTTCATCCCGTCGCAATGGGACATGAATCCGTTTTACTCCGTGTGTGATGTTCTTGTGTGCAGGTCTGGAGGCTCAACGCTGGCTGAAGTCCTGAAATGGGGTATGCCCGCAATCACTATCCCTTGGCCGGGAGCTATGGACAATCACCAAGCCAAAAACGCCGCGGAGTTCGTGAAGCTGGCCAGTAATGCGCGTGTGTTCAATGAGAATGACTCGCCCGGAGATTTGGTCGCAATGATGAGAGACATCACAGCATAACCCGAAATCACATCAAACGAATCATGACACGCTCCTTGTAATTTCTGTGCAGGGAGTGTTTTTTTGTGCTATTCTATTCACCATCCACACGACAAAAACAAAACGGGGTGATGAAAATATCACAGTGCCTTGTAATAGCTGACGACCTCACAGGAGGCAACGCAACAGGAGTCCTTCTCGCTAAAACTGGCTTCAAGGCTCATTCTGTATTGGGACATGCAAACGCCCGTAACGATTCCGGCTTCATGGAATGCGACTGCCTCATCATCACGACAGACAGTAGAGCCGCCGCAAAAACTGAGGCATATTCCCGCGTCAAACACGCCGCAAGAACCTTCAAGACTGACAGCACAAAGCTATTCTGCAAACGCATAGACACAACTCTACGCGGCAATCTCGGTGCTGAAACTGACGCAATGTTAGACACTCTCGGCGATGAATACATAGCTGTGTGCGCACCGTGCTTCCCCTCATCAGGAAGGACTCTCGCAGGAGGTTACCTTCTTGTTGACGGAATACCACTCCACAAGACAAACATAGCCATTGACCCAAAAACGCCCGTAAAAACCTCAGACATTGCCGGGATATTCAGAGCTCAGAGCAAATACAAAGTCTCATCCCTCTACATTTCCGATTTGATGGACGGTAAACACGCATTAGCCGCGAAAATTAACGCCCTCGCCGACAATGGCAGCAGGATAATCATAATCGACTGCATAACGTATGAGGATTTGAATCTCATTGCCGATGCCGTAATCACCAGCAAACGCAAAATCATAGCCGTTGACCCCGGAGAGTTTACAGCCGCACTTGCACGGAAAATCATCACTCCCCTTAACGCACATGAACGCAGGAAGATTCTTGCTGTTGTAGGAAGCGTCAACTCAAACACACGCGCCCAAATGGAAAAATTATGGCTTGCACAGAGACCAATAGCGAATGTATTTGCTGAGACGAAGAAGTTTCTTGACGATGAAGACTCAAGGGAGCATGAAATTTCACGTGTAACTGACGAGATATTATCCCTCGCACAAACAAATACCGTACTCACGATAACAGGGGACGGGCTTTACCCGGAGAAACGTATAGACTTCAAGCAATATTCCGGGGATATTGACACTCTCACAGGAAGAATCAATGACAGCCTCGCGGAAATCGCTTTAAGGGTTCTGAGGGGGGAAAAATCCTTCAGGGGTCTTTACGCTACTGGCGGTGATGTAACTCAGGCATTGTGCGCGAAATTCGGAGCATCTGGGCTTGATTTGCGGGATGAGGTTTTACCGCTGGCCGCTTATGGGCTGTTTTACGGCGGGGAATTTAACGGGCTTCACGTTGTAACAAAGGGAGGCAGTCAGGGAAATTCAGACGCAATTAACCTGTGTGTGAACTACCTGAAATCAAAACTGTTCATATAAGGAGGCAATAGTTTTATGGCAAAACCTGTAATAGCTGTACCAATCGGAGACCCTGCCGGAGTCGGCCCGGAAATCACGGTTAAGGCTCTGGCCTCTGATACGGTCAAATCCTGCGCTGACTGCATAATCATCGGCGACAAGGGCATAATCGACAAGGCTATAGCCCTCACAAATTCGCCCCTGAAAGTTCATGTGTGCGAGGATGTTTCAGACGCTGACTTCTCGCCGAATGTGCTGAATCTGATTGACCTTCACAACATCGACCTGTCCAGCTTCAAATATGGAGTCGTTCAGGCAATGTGTGGTCAGGCGGCGTTTGACTACATTCGCAAAAGTATCAATCTGGCCATGTCCGGGAAAGCTGACGCTGTAGCCACGACTCCCATCAACAAAGAAGCCTTACACGCGGCAAATGTTCCCTTCATCGGACATACTGAGATATTCGGCGCGCTCACAAGCACGAAAGATCCCCTTACCATGTTTGAGACGAACGGACTCAGAGTGTTTTTCTTGACTCGGCATTTGTCGTTGCTTCAGATGTTAGGGCAAATACGCAAGGCAAAAATCATCGAATGCGTGAAAGAATGCATGGCCGCCCTTGAGAGACTCGGCGTAACTGAAGGCACAATGGCTATTGCCGGACTCAACCCTCATTGTGGTGAACATGGCCTTTTCGGATGGGAGGAAGTCAACGAGATTGCACCAGCTGTTGAGGAGCTTAAAGCGCAAGGCTATAACGTTGCCGGGCCAATCGGGGCGGACTCTGTGTTTCACCAGGCTGCTATAGGGCGTTATTCGAGTGTGTTATCGCTGTACCATGACCAAGGCCATATTGCCACAAAGACGCTTGACTTTGAGCGCACAATCTCAATCACAAACGGAATGCCTATTCTGCGTACGAGCGTGGATCATGGGACGGCGTTTGACATTGCCGGCAAAAACATTGTGAGCGAAGTCAGCATGATTGAGGCTATAAGGCTTGCGGCTAAATACGCTCCGTTTTTCGTCAAGAAATAATCTCAGGAAGGAGAAAAATCATCATGGAACACATCGTAAACGGCGATCAAATGTTAATCGGCCTCCTGATAGGAATAGTAATGCTGATATTCCTCGTGCTGAAGACCAAAGTTCAGGCTTTCCTCGCGCTGATACTGGCAACAGTTGTTGTAGGCGTGATAGGCGGAATGCCACTGCTCAACACGGCGTATATTGGTGCTGACGGACTCGCCCATAATGGAAGCGTCATATCGTCAATCTCAAACGGCTTCGGCGGGACATTGGGCAGTATCGGAATCATAATCGGATTCGGCGTTATGATGGGTCAAATCTTCGAGGCAACCGGGGCAGCTCGGCGCATGGCATATACGTTCCTGAAACTTTTCGGGAAGGGACGTGAGGAGGAAGCATTAGCCTTCACGGGATTCCTTGTGTCGATTCCGATATTCTGCGACTCCGGCTTTGTCGTTCTCGCACCAATCGCAAAGGCCCTTTCACGCGTAACCAAGAAATCACTCATCGGACTCGGCGTTGCGCTTGCTGCCGGATTGGTCATTACACACTCGCTTGTTCCTCCGACCCCAGGGCCTTTGGGTGTATGCGGGATATTCGGCGTTGATGTGGGAATGTATATACTCGTCAGCATAGTGCTTGCTCTTCCTATGGCAATCGGATGCATCATGTATGCGAGAATGAGCTTGTCGAAAAAATACTACTGGCTTCAGAATGAGAATGACGAAATCGTGAAGAGCGAATACCAGAAGCCCGACTATGATGCGGCGTTCAATATGGACATGTCTGGCGTTCCTGGGACAATGGAATCGTTCATGCCCCTGATACTCCCGATAATACTCATCCTCATAAACACAGTAGCGAGTGCGCTCAAAATGACTTCAGGCTTCATGCAACCAATAATCTTTTTGGGACAGCCTATAGTCGCTGTAGGATTGGGACTTATCGTTGCGATATTCACACTTGCACGCCCTCTCTCACGTGAGACAGCTCTCACCGAAATGGAAAAAGGCATGGCCAGCGCGGGAATAATCTTGCTTGTTACAGGTGGCGGCGGTGCATTGGGTCGCATAATCCAGGATTCCGGCCTCGGCTCATACATGGCTCAGTACCTCTCAAAGACAGCAATCCCCCTCGCAGTATTGCCCCTCGTAATCTCAACGGCAATGCGCTTCGTTCAGGGTTCAGGGACTGTTGCGATGGTAACGGCAGCAAGCATTACAGCTCCCATCCTCAACAACGCTGGAGTCAATCCGCTTATAGGCGTTATAGCGTGCTGCGTAGGGTCATTGTTCTTCGGGTACTTCAACGATTCGTATTTCTGGGTGGTGAATAGGACACTCGGAGTCAGCGAGGCAAGCGATCAGATTAAAGTGTGGTCGTTCACGTCAACAATTGCGTGGGCTGTCGGAGTTGTGGAAGTTCTCGTGCTGAGTTACGTTCTGTAATTCTGGAATTATTGCAGGTCTCCTTTTGCGGGGGGCCTGTTTTTTTTGGGGTGAAAATCATGAAACAATACATAGTGGACGCGTTCACGGACAAAATATTTTCTGGCAACCAAGCAGCAATTTGCGTAATGTCTTCATGGCCGTGCGAAAAACTGATGATGAACATAGCGCGTGAAAATAATTTTTCGGAAACAGCATTCATCGTTAAGGAGTCCGGCGGAAAATATCATTTGCGTTGGTTCACTCCTGAAGCTGAAATCGATTTGTGCGGACATGCCACGCTTGCAAGCGCGTATGTGGTACTGCGATTCTATGAGGATTCCGACAGCGTAACATTCTCGACAATGAGCGGGGATTTGACTGTGAGAAGGCACAATGGGCTGTACTCCATGAATTTCCCGGCATATGACCTCAAGCCCATTCCCGTAACTGACGCAATGACAGAGGCAATTGGATTTGAGCCTTTATGCGCGTTCATGGGGCGGGATATGCTGTGCGTATTGCGGGATGAGTCTCAGGTGATTTCGTGCCGTCCTGACATGGACAAAGTGAGAGGGCTTGAAGGATTGTTGCTGCACATAACTGCTCCCGGCCATGACGATATAGACTGTGTATCACGGAGCTTTGCGCCTAAACTCGGAATCATTGAAGATCCTGTATGCGGTTCTGGACACTGCCATATTGCGCCGTATTGGGCAGGCGTTCTGAGACGGAATAACGTTGTGGCGTATCAGGCATCAACACGTGGGGGATATTTGTGGTGTGAATGCGCTGGCGGAAGGGTCGTAATCTCAGGGAAGGCGGCGTTGTTTGCGGAATGCGAGATATTCACGGAGGAAATATCATGACGAGTATTGAGCGTATAACCTACATGGAAGAATGCCTTGACGTTTCGCGGATGGCTGTTGACGCGCTCGCAAATGCACTCGATGAGTATATCGGCGTTCAGGGGAGAATGAGGGAGCTTGCCGGGTATTACGGCGGGGAAGAATGGCGGAATGATTTTGACGCTGACACAGCTGGGGGATTGCCGCATGATTTGAGGCGCGGAGTCCTGAGTG
>JAFSKY010000149.1 GCA_017448685.1 Synergistaceae bacterium | reverse complement strand
TGACACTCGTATTCAGTGATGTCCCTGAAGGAGTTACGTATGAGCTTGTCGGAGTGTCTTCAGGTTCAGGCAGAAACAGCAGAGCCATATCCGATTACACCTACGAGAACAACATACTCACAATCGCGGGCAATGTAGCCCCCGGGACTTACACAGCTACATTCAGGACGGGTGAATATGTTGACATTTCCGCAACAATAACCGTAACTGACTATTTCGCCACAACCGATATGACATGGCCAGAGTTTTACGCGGGTGAGACGGGCAAGACTTCTGACGCTCTCAAATCCGCCGGGCTTGATGCAGTAAGTTCACCAACAGCCAGAGTCGCATACAGATTCACACAGCTCACCAGCGAATCCAATGACATTGGCGGGCGCGACATTACCGGGGTTAAAGCCGTGCAGGTCAAAATGACTCAGGCTGTCTACAACGTCCTCAGCAACGACTCACGCTACACGTTCAGCGATGAGATTTTCACGCAGTATAAGCCAGTAAGCGCGGATGGTTCATTCGGGGCTATGGTTGGTGAGAGCAAAGACATTTCCGGCGCAAGTGTGGCACTCTCAAGCGGTGCTAGCTCAACATGGGGAAGCTACATGCTCACGATAACCAGCATTGACTTGACACTCTCAAGCGGTGATGAGAATTATTATCTCGGCGGGCTTGCTGAGACTTCAGACGGAGAAATTTACGGTCTCAGGCACAACACAAATTTATGGTTCAGCGCGGGTAATATCGCCTTCACAGTGAACGGAGATTACGTAGAGCCTCATGGGGTATCTAGGGATTACGCGTATACGTCATCTCTTGAGGGAAAAACTATCACCAAGATAACATACCTCCTCAAAGGCCAGCCCAAAGCCGTATTGCCCTGCAACATATACCTGAAGCCACTCTCTGAAGCGTCTGTGTCTGTGTCAGCAACAGTGAATGCGGGCGTTAATGTCCCTGTGTCTTTCACGTTTGACGGCCTCCCGGACGGAGTAACGTATGACCTCACGAGCCTTTATTCCGGAACAGGACGCGGACGCACAGCCATAACGGATTACGCATACTCAAATGGGACTCTCACGGTCAACGGCAGTCTTCCTGCAGGAACTTACAGGGCAATATTCAGCACGGATGATTACGCTGATATAGGAGTTACGTTTACGGTTGAGGATACGTATCATTACGCCACAACAAATATGACGTGGGCAGAATTTTACGCAGGTGAACTCGGCGAATCATCAGCAGACCTTTACGCGGCTGGACTTGACGCAATAAGCTCGCCAACAGCAAGAGTCGCCAACAGATTCACTCAGCTGACCTCAGAGTCAAACGATATTGGCGGACGTGATATTACGGGAGTCAGAGCTGTGCAGGTCAGAATGAATGAGGCAGTCTACGCGGCATTGAGCGGTGATACACGGTACACGTTCAGCGATGATGCTTCGTTCGCGGAATATAAGCCCGTGAGTCCTAATGGGACATTCGGCGCAATGGTTACGGAGACTCACACACAGGAAGGCGCAACAGTATCACTCACAGCCCCAGGCACATGGGGAGATTACCTCCTTGCGGTGAACAGCATCGATATTACCGTGAGTAGCGGAGATGAGAATTACTATTTAGGCGCGATTGTTGAGACCTCAGACGGCAGCAAATACGGCATGAGGCACAACAATAATTTGTGGTTCAGCGCAAAAGACCTCGCAATCTCAACGGCTGAATTTGTCGAAGTTCATGGAGTCTCACGCAAATACGCATACACATCAGACATGGAAGGCAAGACAATAACGAAGATAACCTACATGCTGAAGAATCTCCCTGACGAAATCGTAAGCTGTGAAGTGTTCTTGAAGCTCAAGACAAGCGCGAGTGTAGTTCCTGTTTACGAGCCCGGGTATCATGCTGTCATGGCCGGAATGAATTTGCCCGTAACGCTGGCATTCAGCAACGTTCCTTCAAGCGCAGACTATCAGCTTTCGGCGGTATATTACGGAACAGGCCGGGGAAGAAGTGCCGTTGATGGTTGCACGATGTCGGGAGATGTCCTGACTATTTTCGGCGATGTAAGCGAGGGAACGTACACAGCCACATTCACGGATGAAACGTACTCGAACATTACAGCGACAATCCGGGTATACACGACCAGTGCCACCGACAAAATCATTTCCGCCGACAAAAACCGTGCTGGCTTGACGTTCCTGCTTACCCCGGCAGGCGTGAACGACTCAACGGACGCTGTACTTGACGCGGAGAATTTCGCCAACGCCACAGATTACACGGTGATAGCCGATAACATGACGGATAACTTCACGGGCGCGGCTAATATGATTGCGGACTCCGGCTTCACGCTTGAGGTGAAACTGAATGACGTTCCAACGGGCAAACGCGGCATTTTGGGCTTCAGCAAGAATCTTGAGATTACCCCTGCGAAAATTGGCGACAATGATTTTTCCGCAATGGCCTCAAAGATTCTCGCCCTTCCTGATGTAATGATGGGCTGGAGAGTTCCTACGCCTGAACAGCTGAAAGATATGGGACTCACCGTTACTGCAATATACCCTGATGGAGTGTCGCGTGATGTTACGGGATATATTTCGAGCGGTCTT
This sequence comes from Synergistaceae bacterium, assembly GCA_017448685.1. GTDB lineage: Bacteria > Synergistota > Synergistia > Synergistales > Aminobacteriaceae > JAFUXM01. The sequence continues at coordinate 78 of JAFSKY010000149.1, read as the reverse complement.
TATGTTGGCGATGACGCAATCACATTCAGCTATGGTACTGTGCTGATTGACCGAGAGTTTACGCCATCAGAGGAAGGC
>JAFSKY010000148.1 GCA_017448685.1 Synergistaceae bacterium | reverse complement strand
TCCTGCTATCGTTGTCGGAGGCCTCATTCTGGGCTTCAGGAACGTCATCGACAGCATGGAGATCTTCGGCGGTCAGACCCTCGTCAGCCAGAGCCAGTTCTGGGCAGGTGTCGACCACTTCCTGTGGCTGCTCGGTGAAGCTGTCTTCCACGTTGGCATCCCCGTAGGAATCTGCTGGACAATCATGAAGAAGATGGGCTGCACTGAAATGCTCGGCATCATTCTAGGATTGACGCTCGTATCAGGCCAGCTCACTAACGCATACGGCGTTGTAGAAGCAATCGCAAAAGGTACGCTCAATCAGTGGAATTTTGGCTTCATCAAAGTAGACATGATCGGCTATCAGGCACAAGTTCTTCCTGCAATGTTGGCGGCATTCACTCTTGCATACCTTGAACGTTTCTTCAAGCGCATAATTCCGCAGGTCGTCCAGATGATACTAGTACCATTCTTCAGCTTACTCTTTGCGGTAATGGCGGCTCATTTCATCCTTGGGCCAATCGGCTGGCGTATTGGCTCGTGGATTTCTGCGGCGGTCTATGCTGGTATTTCCGGGTCATATCGTGTTGTATTCGGGGCGGTGTTCGGTTTCTTCTACGCTCCACTCGTCATTACGGGATTGCACCACATGAGCAACGCAATAGACATTCAGCTTATTGCGGATTTCGGCGGTACTATGCTGTGGCCTATGATAGCCCTCTCGAATATCGCTCAGGGAAGCGCGGTTTTAGGGATGATATTCTTGCAGAGACGTAGCGCAAAGGCTAAGGAGCTTAACATTCCCTCGTGCATATCGTGCTATTTGGGAGTAACTGAGCCGGCCATGTTCGGAGTCAACCTGAAGTACGTATTTCCGTTCATTTGCGGGATGACGGGTTCATGCATTGCCGGAATCATCAGCACAGCAACAAGCGTTACAGCGAGCGCAATCGGTGTAGGAGGATTGCCGGGTATACTCTCGATTCAGCCGGGGTCAATAGCATGGTTCGCGATATGCATGGTTGTGGCAGTGTGTGTACCTTTCATGCTGACATACGCAGCCGGGAAACGTAAAGGCATCGACAAGGAAGCCAACGAGGAAGCATTAGAGCAGGAAGCCGCTGAACGTGCAAAGGCTGAACACGCTCCCGTTGATTTCATGGCGTTCTTGACGGGGAAGACTGTAGCAATAACTGAAGTTCCTGACGCGACATTTGCCGAGAAAGTTTTGGGCGATGGTATAGCGATTGAGCCAACAGATAATATTTTGGTCTCACCCGTTGACGCTGTAGTTGAGCAGACAATGGAAGGAAGCAATCACGCAATCGGCCTCATCATGGCAAACGGATTAGAGTTACTGCTACACATAGGGCTTGACACTGTAGCGATGAACGGGGACGGCTTCACGATACATGTCGCGGAGGGTGATAGGGTGAAAGCAGGTCAGGAGCTTATCACGTTTGACCCTGAGAAAATCAAAGCGGCCGGGCATCCTGTAACAACCATAATGGTAATCACGAACGGTGAAGGCTACGAGTCATTCCGTTTTGACGCGGGAATGAGCGTTAAGGCCGCCGAGAACGTAATAGCACACGCGGAGTAACGGCCATGCAGGACAAATACAAATCATCAACCGTATACCAGATCTACATCAAGTAATTCTGCGACTCAAACGGCGATGGAATCGGCGACATCAATGGAATACGCTCAAAGCTCCGTTACATTCACTCACTCGGTGTCAAATATATCTGGGTAACACCGTTCTTCTGCTCACCTATGGCGGATAACGGCTACGATGTCTCAGATTACCGCAATGTTAATCCCATGTTCGGCACAATGTCAGACTGTGAAGCAATGATTCGTGAGGCCGATGAACTCGGAATAGGCTTCATGTTCGATATGGTATTCAACCACACGTCAGACGAGCATGAATGGTTCAGGAAGGCTCTTGCTGGTGATCCTCAGTACATGGACTACTACATATTCCGTGATAACCCGCCGGAATGGACATCAGTTTTTGGTGGCCCGGCGTGGGAATATGTACCCTCACTCGGCAAATACTACCTACATTTGTTTGACCCCAAGCAGCCCGATTTGAACTGGGATAACCCAAAAGTCCGCGAAGAGCTGAAAGATGTTGTGCGTTTCTGGAAGGCAAAAGGCGTGAAGGGATTCCGCTTTGACGTTCTCAACCTCATATCGAAGCCCGCGAATCTTGAGTCATGCCCGGCTGGGGCTGGCGCATCATTCTGCAAGGACGGCCCACACATTCACGAGTACATTCAAGAGCTTGTGCGTGACTCTGGAATCGGAGACATGATTACGGTCGGCGAAATGTCATCAACGACTCTCGACAACTGCATACAATACGCTAACCCGTCAGGCTCTGAGCTGTCAATGTGCTTCAACTTCCATCACCTGAAAGTCGACTACAAGGGCGGCGACAAGTGGGCGCTCATGGAGCCAGATTACACGCGTCTTCACGACATCTTCAAGGAATG
>JAFSKY010000147.1 GCA_017448685.1 Synergistaceae bacterium | reverse complement strand
GCTGTAGAAGTCACGCTCGCCGTTGTTGCCGGGAGCAGCGGGGAAATGGATTTCCTTCTCGATGACGCCGACATAGAGCTTGTGTGCGTCCTCATTGCGTCATCAGCATATGCCGCTCCAGCAGTCTACTTCACCAAAGACATATCTCCCGCCGGTATCATGGCCATCTACAACGCATTAGGCCGTGAGGCTTCCGGGAAAGTCGCCGTAAAACTCAGCACAGGTGAAGCGGGCAACACTCACTACCTTTCACCCGCACTGATTGGCGAGCTCGTCAAGAAGGTGAACGGCACAATCGTTGAGTGCAACACAGCATACGGCGGTTCACGCTCAGCTACGGCCATGCACAAACAGGTTGCAGAGGATCACGGCTTCACCAAAATAGCCGCTGTTGACATCATGGACGAAGATGGCGACATTGAATTACCCGTTACAGGAGGAAAGCACCTCAAATTTGATGCTGTTGGCTCGCACTTCAAGAACTATGATTTCGTCCTCGTACTGAGTCATTTCAAGGGTCATGCTATGGGCGGCTTTGGTGGCGCAATCAAGAACATCTCAATCGGCATAGCATCATCTCGTGGCAAGGTCATAATCCACACAGCTGGCACAAAGGACTCCGGCTCAATCTGGTATGACAAGCAGGATGACTTCCTCGAATCAATGGCTGAGGCCGCAAAAGCCGTTTCCGACAGCCTCGACAACGGCAAACGCATAATGTATATCAGCGTCATGAATCATCTCAGCGTTGATTGCGATTGCGATGGAAATCCGGCAGCCCCTGACATGCACGACATCGGCATATTAGGCTCACTTGACCCTGTTGCGCTCGATCAGGCTTGCGTTGACCTCGTGTACAAAGCCCCGGACGGCTCATCACTCATTAAGCGCATGGAATCTAGGCACGGAATACACACCCTTGAACACGCCGCTGAAATCGGATTCGGCTCAAGGGAATATGACCTCGTGAGCATTGACTAGCATTTTACGCAGGGAGTTCATTTACCTCTGGTACTATTTCACGCTACAGCTTGAGCAGATATATGTCTACTGGCTGCTCGGAATGGCAATAGGCTCGTTCGTTTCTGTTTTCGGCAAGGAGAAAATACACAGCCTTTTCTCCTCCATGAGCGGAAAAAGTATCAGCGTTTTCGGCATTGTCCCGGCGTGTGTATTGGGGATTGCGTCTCCTTTATGCATGTACGGGACAATTCCCGTTGCGGCATCGTTCAGCGAAAAGGGAATGCGTGAAGACTGGCTAGCTTCCTTCATGATGGCTTCAATCCTGCTTAACCCTCAGCTTATTGTCTACAGCACAGCATTGGGAGCAACAGCCTTGACCGTTCGTATAGCATCGTGCTTTTTCTGCGGAATAACAGCCGGGATTGCGGTGAACCTTTACGGGAAAATCACCGGGCGAAAATTCTTCACGTTCACAGGATTCTATGAGTCCTCCAATCATGACACAGACCCCAATATATTCATGCGTTACATCAAAAATTTCGGGAGGAACGTCAAAGCTACAGGCCCTTGGTTTGTCGCTGGAATATTCCTGACTGCGCTTTTCATGCGTTATGTTCCGGCAGAGTCATTCGCGAGGCTTTTCGGGCGCAAAAACGGCTTCGGTGTTCTCATGGCCGCCACAATAGGAGTCCCGCTTTACGCCTGCGGAGGTGGAACTATACCATTGTTGCAGATGTGGCTTGCTGACGGTATGAGTATGGCAAGTGCAAGCGCATTCATGATAACCGGGCCAGCCACAAAGATAACGAATCTCGGAGCATTAAAGATTGTGCTTACGGGATGGAAATTTGCGGGGTATATGGCGTTCGTGATGATATATTCGCTCGTTTGCGGGCTAATTGTTGATTTTATCGTGTGAAAAAAATTCCCGGCCTCGTTCAAAGACCGGGATACTTCCTCTACCTTAATTCTTACCTCTTAGGCATTCAGCTATCTCAATGCAAACAGCTCTTGCCTCTTCAATGTCCTCATTCTTGATGTACTCCGGGTGTGCGTGAAACACAGGGTCTCTCACCCATTGCAGTTTGGCAAAACGCTCCTTCCAGTATGCGCTGTAAGGTTTACCACCGAAATACGCCCCGAAGCAATCATTCCAGTATTGACGCATTACAGCACCAAGAACGTTTATCGGCAGAACGTCAAGCAATCCCGCGTCAGGGTTATACTTCCTGCGAGTCTTTTCGAGCGAGGCTGTGTACTCCTCCGAGGCGAGAATAGGATTCGCCCTCTTCAACGCATCATCAAGTTTCTCAGGTGTTGTGCCAAGTATACGGGCAAGCTCCCTCTTCATTAGGCTGACTATTGATTGCTGTACGCTGAGTATGCGCAACAATTCGGGCGATAATTTCACTTCCGCATCCTGAATCATTATGTCGCTGCGTTTGCCCCAATCATCAAGAGATTTCTGGAATGACGATATTATTTCCTTGTTGGCATTGTCCTGTGAGTAGACGCTCTCATCAAGTCCAAGTTTACCCAGCAGACTCCCGGAATATTCGAGGCTGTTCAGGAGGGCTTTCAGTGTTGGCATGACAAGCTCAGCCCCTGTAACATATGCAAGCGTCAACAGTCCCTCAAAGAACTTCCCGAAGTCGTTGAACTCAAGAAGGCTGCAACCTGAGAGCGTTACATTCTGCGCTGACCATTTCCCCGATGAGCTGTGAAAACGCAGGCCGTTCACGAAATACGAGTATATATATATCCTCAACCACGCGTTATTTTCGTCAATACGCCTGGCCTCTTGAATCTCATCCGCAATCTTCAGCAGGCAATAACGCCGAGCCGTGTCATAATTCGCCTCATTCCTTGAAGCCCCATCAAGCTGCGAATATATCAGGTACTCCAGACCCTTATAGGCCATTACTCTTATGTTGTCCTCCTCTGAAGCGGGGTACTGCCTCTTGTCGGACTCGTCTGCAAGCGCAAAGAAGTTATACACGTAACGCGCCATAGCAAAGCAACGTTCAGCCCTCTCTGCGTTGGTCATGGCTATATCGTCATTGTTGAAGCGACTCACCATTGCCATATATGCGGCTCTAACCTCGCGGCTATGTCCACGTGAGTAATACGTATCAGTGAGATATTTCGTGCTGTAATTCCCGGCAGTAACACTCTTGATTTTGTCCTGGAGGAATTTCGGAAGCTCGTTGAATGTCTCAACAGTTCCAGGCTTTGAGGTTGTCGGCTCTTCCTGGGGGAATGGTGTCTCAGACCTCATGCCTTTTGTTTCTGGCGTGTAAACATCAAGCGGAACATATCCCCGGTTAATCAGCTCTTCAATTTCGGGGGTAAGTTCTTCCTGCTCGGACTCTGATTCGGCTTCAGGCTCATTCTTTTTCTGAACAAGGCTCAAACGTTCGCGAGCTTTTTGGATTAGGCCAGACTCCTCCCATGCCTTGACTTTGTCGTCAGGAAATGGAATCGCTGACTCCACATTCTGAATCTGTACCTTCCCGCTGTCAGTCATTCCACGCGTGAATCTCACAGGATGCCCATCAGGTGAGGCGTTGACCTCAAGAAATACGGCTAAAAGGGGGTCGGTTATGTTCTTCTCGTTGAAGGTGTATAGCTTTTTGTCCTTGCCTATGACTTTACCGAATGGGGGATCGTTGTAGCGCATGAAAAACTCTATTTCGCCTTCCTCAGATAATGCTGACATCATGTCAACAGCAAGTGCAGAGTCGTTCGTATCATTTGACTTTTCGCGAACAGAAAATGCCGCGGGGCCTTCAACGTTATTGCCGAGAAGGAACGTAACTCGTATCATGGGCTTCATTTTTCCACATGTCAGTAGCTTACGGCGGAGTCTTCTGTCCTCTACCTGATTCAGATGAATGAACACAGAGCCTTCTGAACGCAATGGGACGTTATATTTTTTCAGGGCGGGGCATTTTATGAATCCGTAAAGTTTATCCCTGTTGGGGTTGAAGTAGTCAAATTCGCCTTCAAATCTCTGGACGCTCCAATCAATTCGGCGCAAATTCGTGTCATTGTCTGGGTGTGGCATTTTCGATTTGTCCGAAAGCCTCAAAGCATCGTCAATAATTTTCGGGTCAGCCCGCTGTGTTTCAAGCCAACTTCTTACAGCGTCAATATTATTCTGCGTGAAAAGCTCCGTCTTATCCGGCCATGATGAATACCCTGCGTTTTTCCATATGAGAGCGCAAACACACCTGAAGCACAACTCCCTGTAATCACGTGGCGTTTCATCATTCGCTATGACGTTCATGAGAAGCCAGCGGAGAATAGCATTCACTTGCGGAGGCTCTAATTTCAGGAGGACGGAAAAATTACGGGGCGTAACAGGCTCACTCACAATCAGACATGCGGCGGCTAACATTTTTGATGCGGCAGTCGTTGCGGCGGTGAAGGCTGCTCGGAAATCGTGAATGCCCATGTATATCTTGACACTTTTAGCATTTTCGCTCATGAGGTAAAGCACAAATCCATAAACCTCTGACGCTGGTATGCTGGACTGGTTAGAACGCCACAAATTTTTGGCCTCGTCTGAAATCTGACGCATACGCATTGAATACGGCCTATCCTCGTGTACTTTCACCGCATAACTGTATTTCGTGAGTATGCTGTCGAGTGCAGTCTGTATTTTGTCCTGCCTGTCTGTTCTGAATCTGCGTACGTATTCTGTATTGAGGATATATGTTTGCGATTTTACCTCCAATTCGTCAAAGCATTCATCAAGTTCATCAAGAAAAGCTATGACCGTCTCAGCGGGTATTGAAGGTTTGATGACAGGGGCAGCAACAGGATGATGGATTACGGGTGAGGGTTGAGTCTTAACGGCTGGAGGCTCTGAGCTTAACGGGCTAATGCCCCAAATCATAGGATAGACGAACAAAGCTTCACCCGATTCGCTTCCCAAGGCGATTAAATCATCCTCGCACCTGAGAAGAACACCGGAAGTTTTGCGACCGTCCGGCATCAACATAATCTCGACATTACGGCCAAGATACTGCTCAATGTTCTTGCGATCCAAGAAGCAACAACTCCTTAATGTAATGGGATTTTGTATAGTGAAATGATAACAGGGGAAGGCAAAAAATTTCATGCAGCAAATACCTGAAACATTCGGCAATATTAGGTTAAAAGCGCACAAAAAAAAACCGGGGCTCGAAATCCCCGGCCTTTACGCGTTACATCTTACTGAAATAGCGACATGCACCCGCAAAGAATTTCCCGCCTAACGTGAAATCCCCCGGGACATTAACGCTCAAATTTTCCCCATTGCGCTCAACATGACCCATTCGCCCTATGATTCTTCCGTCAGGGGACGTTACGCACTCCACAGCATAGCATGAGCCTGATGGGTTATCGCGTGTCAACATTGAGGGCTTCCCGTCAATGTCAGCATATTGCCCGGCAATCTGGCCATTACGCATGAGGCGCAAATACTCATCCTCGCCACATAGGAATCTCCCCTCACCGTGTGAAATCGGAATCGAGTACACTTCCCCGGCGTGTGTGAGGCTCATCCACGGCGAATTATCCGACACAACAAGCGAACGTATAATCCTGCTTTGATGCCTGCCGATTCGGTTGAATGTCAATGTCGCAGTGAGGCTCTCAGGATTCATGATTCGGCCATATGGGAGCAATCCCGTTTTGATTAGTGCTTGGAAGCCGTTGCAGATTCCGCAGACTAATCCACCGCGTGAATCTATGAGACCTTCAAGGGCAGCTCTGACTTCAGGACTGCGCAAGAATATAGCGATGAATTTTCCAGAACCGTCAGGCTCATCACCATTCGAGAAGCCTCCGGGGATGATTAGTGCTTGGGAATCTCCGAGCCTCCGTGAAAATTCGAGGGCAGACTCCCGCATAAGCTCAGGGGTAAGAGTCCTCACAACGAAAATTTCAGCTTTACCGCCAGCAGCTTCAACCGCTCTTGCTGTCTCATGCTCGCAATTTGTGCCGGGAAAAACGGGTATGAGGAATTTCGGCGATGACACAGGATTATGCGCGTAAAACGTTTTGGGGATGTCAGGTTTGATTTCAGCGTGAGGAATGTATGAAGGCTCTTGCGTTTCCTCCGGGAAAATTTCAGCCAGCGGGGAATCATATATCTTCTCCGCGTCTGACAGCCTCACACATTCACCGCCTATGACAATTTCAGGAGCCTCAGTTACTCGCCCCAATTCCGGCCATGATGACGGCTCATTGTCTGCAAGCTCAACGATGAATTTCCCCCTGCGTGTGTCATTCGTAGGCTCATTCGTGAACGTGAAGCCCAAATTATTCCCCAAACACATGCGGAATATCATTGCAGGGATTCCGGCATTGTCTGTTGTCGCGCATGACAGGATTCGGCCTTGCGAGTTCATTTCGCGAATGTCGTCAAAGATTCTCATGAGTGAGTCTCGCACAGGAAGCCCGCGTGAGTCATATTCCGGCTCAAGGAGAATCACACGCGAACCAGAACGCTTGAAATCTGCGGATATGACATTCTTGACGTTTGAGACTGACACGGCAAAAGCTATCAGTGTTGGAGGAACGTCAATATTATTCCCGTCAGCACCGATGAAAGAGCCGCTCATAGAGTCCTTGCCACCTACAGCCGCGACTCCGTAATCATTTTGCGCCTTCAACGCTCCGAGTAACGCACCAAAAGGTAAGCCCCATCTCCGCGAGTCATGGCCTGGCTTCCCGAAATATTCCTGCAACGTTAGCCAGCACTGAGACATATTCCCGCCTGAAGCTACAATCTTGCACAGTGCCTCAATGACAGCAATATACGCGCCGTTAAACGGAGAACGCTCCGAAATGTACGGGTCAAATCCGTATGACATGAGCGAGCATGTTTCAGTGTGAGAGTCAATTCCAACGGGGATTTTTGCGCACATGGCCTGAACGGGAGTTTTCTGGAATTTCCCCCCGAAAGGCATCAATACGGTATTACCGCCGACAGTGGAGTCGAACCTCTCAGCGAGTCCGCGCTTTGAACATACATTGAGATCCGCGAGGCATTCGGGGAATTTTGCGGCGTAATATTCGCGGGGCAATGGGGCTTCAACCTCAACGCCAACATGCCGGGAAGCTCCGTTTGTGCTGATGAATGAGCGTGATATGTTGACGTTCTCTTTGCCGCGCCAAGACATTTTCATACGTCCTGAGTCGTTCACACGTGCTATTACGGTTGCTTCAACGTCCTCCGACAACGCCAGAGATTTAACGCGTTCTTCATTCTCCGGGGCAATCACAACGGCCATACGCTCTTGCGATTCACTAACGGCGATTTCTGTACCATCAAGCCCGGCATATTTCAGCGGAACAGCGTCAAGGTTAATGTCGAGTCCGTCAGCAAGTTCACCAACAGCCACGCTAACACCGCCAGCCCCGAAATCATTACAGCGTTTCACCAACCGTGTAAACTCAGGATTTCGGAATAACCTTTGCAGTTTGCGTTCTTCTGGGGCGTTACCCTTTTGGACTTCAGCACCGCATGTTTCAATTGAGCTTGATGTGTGAGAAACTGAAGAGCCTGTTGCGCCTCCTATACCATCACGGCCAGTCCTGCCACCAAGCAAAAGCACAATATCTCCCGGCGCGGGGCATTCCCTCACAACGTCAGACTCCTTCACAGCTGCTATAACCGCTCCGACTTCGAGACGTTTTGCCCTATAACCCTCGTGATATATTTCCTGCACTATTCCTGTTGGGATGCCTATTTGATTGCCGTATGAGCTGTAGCCTTGGGCAGCCTTCGTGATGATTGCGCGCTGAGTGAGCTTGCCGGGTAATGTGGGGGCGTAAGGGTTCGCAGCCCCTGTAACACGCATTGCCTGATACACATATGCACGTCCTGAAAGGGGATCTCTTATCGCTCCTCCTATGCATGTTGCAGCCCCTCCAAAAGGCTCAATCTCGGTAGGGTGATTGTGAGTCTCATTCTTGAAGAGTAATAGCCATTTTTCGCCCTCAACATCAATTCTCACGGTACAGGCGTTGTTTTCCTCAGAGATTACGAGCGTGGGAAGAAGCCCTTTATGCCTGAGATATTTCGCGCCTATTGTGGCAATATCCATCAAAGTTACTGGCCTGCAATCATCATAGCCCAATTCCTTACGCATGGCCATGTACATATCATAAGCGGACTGCACAGCCTCATCATGAATTTCAGCGCGTTCAATTTGAGCCGTGAATGTCGTGTGCCTGCAATGATCTGACCAGTATGTATCGAGGACTTTAATCTCCGTTTGCGTGGGATTTCTGCCTTCTGACGCAAAATATTTCCTGACACATTCGAGATCTTCGCGGCTCATTGCGAGTCCTTGAAGGCTCATAACGTCATCAACTGTCTTCACGTCATCGGGGCGGGAATAATCCATGTCAAGCGATTCATATTCATCAAGCTGTGCTTCTCTTGCCTCGACAGGGTTAATCAAGTGTTTCTTGACGGCCTCGAAATTCGGAATATCCCCGTAAAACAAATACACTCTTGCAGTTCTGACTGTTGGACGGAATCCGAGCAATAATCCCGCGCATTGTTCAGCAGCATCGGCGCGTTGGTCGTATTGGCCTGGCAGGTATTCTACGGCTAGGACGTAATCCGCATCATTCGGGAGTGAGTGAAGTATGTTGTCGGTGAATGGCTCTGCGAAAATTGAGTTTGCGCATTCATTGAGCTGTGTGGGTGTGAGTCCTTGAATGTCGTAGCGACTGAGTATGCGTATGTGTGTGAGGTTGGCGATGTGTTGAAGCTCGTTCATGAGGGATAAGATTTCGGGGGGATTTGGGTCTTTGCGTTCAGTGTAGATTCGTTGTACCAAGATGTAAAGAAACCTCCTGTGAAATGATATGCGGTATATGATACTAAAATTAATTCGCGCCTATATCGCTCCTGTAACGCATACCCTCAAAGCTGATTCTGCTTACAGCCTCATACGCCAAAGCCCTCGACGATTCAGCGTCATCACCCACAGCATTCACTGCAAGGACTCTCCCTCCAGCCGTGAGGATTTTCCCGCCCTCAGACTTTGTGCCAGCGTGGAATATCTCAACCCCGGCCATGTCGTCAGCATCCCCGAAATCAATCGGATAACCTGTGAGGTAATGCCCAGGATACCCGCTTGACGCACATACAACGCAGCATGATGCGCCTTTGCGGAACTTTACACCCTCCTGTCTCACTGCGCTTGACATCCCCCCTAACGTAGGGGGGACACGGCTTGCCGAGAGGGGTGTTGCTCCATAACCGCATAATCTCTCATCACTCACAGCAAGCATGACTTCAAGCAAATCTGACTCCATGAGGGGCAAAACGGCTTCGGCTTCAGGATCTCCGAAACGGCAATTGTACTCAATAACCTTTGGGCCGTCCTTCGTGAGCATGAGTCCGAAATACAAGCACCCTTTGAATTTGTGACCTTCCTCATTCATGGCCGCGATTGTGGGAAGAAATATACGTTTCATGCATTCGTCAGCGATTTGCGGAGTGTAATAGGGGTTGGGGGCAATCACTCCCATTCCGCCAGTGTTAGGGCCTTTGTTGCCGTCATAGGCGCGTTTGTGATCCATTGACGAAATCATAGGGACGATAGTTTTTCCGTCCGTGAAGGCAAGCACAGTAACTTCCGGACCTGTGAGACATTCCTCGATGATGATACGTTCACCGCTTTTGCCGAAAGTTTTTGCCTTCATGCATGACATGATAGCTTCTCTTGCCTGCTGGAAATTCTCCGCGACTGTAACGCCTTTTCCCTTTGCGAGTCCGTCAGCCTTGATTACGATGGGACAATCTGATATAGCCACGTATGACAATGCCGCATCAATGTCGGTGAAGACCTCGTATTTTGCTGTGGGTATGTTGTGCTTGCGCATTAAGTCTTTTGCGAAGACCTTGCTGCTTTCGATTTGGGCGGCTTTTTGCGATGGGCCAAAACACTTTATGCCGATTTCTTCGAGGCGGTCAACAGCTCCAAGTGCGAGGGGGTCATCAGGTGCAACAATGGCGAAGTCTATTGCGTGAGATTGTGCGAATGAGATCATGCCGTTGATGTCTTCTGCTGAGATGTTGACGCATTCGGCGAATTGTGAGATGCCTGCGTTGCCTGGAAGGGCGTAGATTTTGGTGGCTTTGGGATTACGGGCGATGTATTTGGTGATTACGTGTTCGCGTCCGCCTCCGCCGATTATGAGTATGTTCATGTGAATACCTGCTTTCTGTGCTATATGGGGATTATCTTCTTGTGTTGTTTTGTGCATTCCGCCATTCTTCAGCGCGACGGAGTTCATGCTCTAATGTACTTTGATTACTCACGGTGCGTATGCTGGTGATTTTTGCCTGAGCTCTACGCCATTCCTCAGCGCGTTTACGTTCCGCCTCTAACCTGCGTTCTGTTTCCTCACGTGCTTTGCGTTTTTCGTCTGCTTCAGCCTGAATTTTGCGCTCTGACTCCTCGCGCGTTTTACGTTCCTTCGCCAATTCTGCCCTTAGACGTTCAGCCTCAGCCTGAAGATTATTCTCTGCCTCCTCACGTGCCTTTTGCTCACGCCCTAACGCTGCCAGCAAAGTCTTGGCCTCATCTTGCGCTTTCTGCTTCTCGTCAGTCTCAGCCCGACACTTGCGCTCTAACCCCTCACGCGCTTTCCGTTCCTTCTCCAATGACACACGCATATTCTCAGCCTCACTCTGAGCTTTCTTCCGCGTCTCAGTTTCAGCCTCAAGTCTGCGTTCCAGCTCCTCACGTGCATTGCGCTCACTCTGAGAAATTTCCTCAGCCTTACGCAAAGCCTCCTTCAACTGTTCTCTCTCCTTGAAGATACTAAGCATCTTCACCCTCTGCCTCCTCACATATCTACGGATAAAAGGAAGTGTAGCAGTCAGCAGAACCGCTACGATAACTTCCTCCCAATACTTCACGAACACTTTAGCGAGAATTTCCACAGTTGTTGCCCCCGCTTAATGGTGGAACAATCTCCTGCCAGTCATAACCATAGCCATCCCAGAATCATCACACGCCTTCACGACTAAGTCATCACGTATCGAGCCACCCGGCTGTGCAACATACTTCACGCCGCTCAATTTCGCCCGCTCTATGCTGTCAGGGAACGGGAAGAACGCATCACTCCCCAAACTCGCGCCCGCATTCCCTGATATGAACTCGCGCTTCTCGTCAGCACTCAGGAAATCTCCCCCAAGCATTGAGGCTATAGCGTTATCGCGTTCAGGCCGTCCCAAATCATCACGGAACTCAAGCTCCAAAACTTTTGGATGTTCACGGAGGATTCTCAGGTCTGCTTTGTCGCAAGCAAGCCTCACGCAATGAAGCCTCGACTGTTGCCCGGCTCCAACGCCTAATGTTTGTCCGCCCTTCGTTACGCACACTGAGTTTGACTGCGTGTATTTCAGCGTAATCAATGCAAGAGTTAAATCGCGCCTTGCGGATTCTGGAATGTCCTTGCAGGCTGTTACGGGTGCATCAAATTTCGCGGGGTCAATCACGGGAGCTGTGTTGCGACCTTGCTCAAACGTTATGCCGAAAATGTCGCGTGTTTCAGTCGTTTCAGGCTCATAATCAGGGTCAATCCTCACGACAGCATAGCCACCTTTGCGCTTTGACCTGAGAATTTCGAGGGCTTCAGGGGTATAGCCGGGGGCAATGATTCCGTCTGAGACTTCACGCTTGATGTATGCGGCTGTGATTTCGTCGCAAATGTCGCTGAGTGCTATCCAATCTCCGAATGACGAGAGTCGGTCAGTACCTCTTGCGCGGGCATATGCGCAGGCTAATGGGGAGTCGTTTATGGCGAGATTTGAGTCCACGAAGAATATTTTGCGTTCGTCATCGCTTAACGGGAGTCCTAATGCTGCTCCTGCCGGGCTGACATGCTTGAAGGATGCCGCAGCAGGAAGGTTGAGAGATGCTTTCAGTTCGCGGACTAACTGCCAAGAGTTTAGCGCGTCAAGGAAGTTGATATAGCCCGGTCTGCCGTTGAGGATTTCGAGCGGTAAAGGTGAGTCATCCCTCATGTAGATTCTTGCGGGGATCTGGTTGGGGTTTGTTCCGTATTTCAGTGCGTATTCGTTCATCTGTCATGCCTCCTGAGTGTTATATAGTTTGTCCGTGTACGTATCACCATCGTAATACCTCACATAAAGAGCAACCATGTAATCCTCACCAAGCTCACGCCACAATGAGTCAGCAAAGTGATTTATGTCATCATGGATATTCACCTCACGCGGTTCACCCTCGAATGACGGCAAGACTCCTCCCGGCATTACATCATGATTGTACGTGTGAATGAGTCGCCCTTTGCCCGGCGTGTAATCGTACTCAAAGAAATATCTCCCGGCACGTTTCAGAATGCTCTGCTTGTGGCCTGAAGGTGTCATGATTGCGCTGATTCTGGGTGTGTAATGCGGCGAGTCCGGCTCATATTCGCGAGTCCTCAATGCCTCCTCGAACGTCCCGCCAGATTTCAGAGCGTCATATATCGTGTCTGTTTGGTCGCCGTTAGTGATGATGATATTCCCGCCAATAACGCGCAAAGGTGAGTATAGAATCAATGAGGGGTCAAAATTCTTGTCATCGCGAGTGAGTTTTATGATGAGATTATCGCCGGAACGCTCAAAGATTCGCGCCTTACTT
>JAFSKY010000146.1 GCA_017448685.1 Synergistaceae bacterium | reverse complement strand
GTGTGATGGGAATATTAATTGCATATTATCTCATTTGCCTATATTTTGCGAATAATACAGGATAAGTGAAAAATTTTGAGTGTATTCAAGCGTAGTATAATTTTCCGGCATTAAGTAAGGGATTAGCCACAGAAAAATACAATGCGACATAGCCCAGTTAATTCCGAAAAACTCAAGGAGGAATGCAACATCAACACAAGAAGAATCATATTAGCGTCAGGGAGTCCGCGCAGAAAATCATTGCTTGAAAGCATAGGCATTGAGTTTACCGTATACCGCCCAGACACAGACGAATCACGCTTCCCAAATGAATCCCCAGCGAATTACTGCATGAGGCTGGCACGTTCAAAGGCTTTTGCGGGTGCTGAACATTTCCCGGACTCACTCATCATTGCCGCTGATACGATTGTTGTCATTGACGGCGAAATTCTCGGCAAACCTCATGACCGCCCTGACGCTGTGAGAATGCTGAAGGCTCTTCAGGGTCGCGAACATGAAGTGATTACGGGGCTTGCTGTTGTGTCAGGTGAAAGGGAGCAGGTTCACGCTGAACATTCCGCCGTAAGGTTCAGGGCTCTCAATGACAGCGAAATTTCAGCGTATGTTGAAACGGGAGAATGCGACGACAAAGCCGGGGCATATGCCGTTCAGGGACTCGGCTCTCTCATCGTGGAAGGGATAAACGGCGACTACTATAACGTTGTGGGATTGCCGTTATGCGCTTTGGGGGGAATGCTCCGGGCTGAAGGGATTGACCTCATTGCCCGGTGAGTCTGGAGTACACATCCTCCCTCACGCCCCATCCCATAACATCACGCGTATAACTCACGACATCATCACACGCCCCAGCAAAACCCATTCTTTCACGCCCCGCCCGGCTCATGAAGTCATAGAGTGCCGGGTCATTCAGCACACGCAAGGCGCATTCAGCTATTGCCCGTGAAGTTCCTGACGTGAGAATCTCAGAGTCTCCAAGAAGTTTTTTCTGCACCCTCTTGCCTTTGTTATCTGGAGCGATTACGGGAATACCCAATCCCGCGCATAACTGATTCGCTGTTCCTCCCATGCCAAGAAGGATTTTCACGCCCCCCGCAGATTCTGTAACCTCCTTGTATGAAAGCTCGATTGTGATTCCGTTTTTTGTGAGTGAGGCGCCATCATGAGTCCAGCCTTCAGCCATGCATGAGTCAAAGAACGCGCCAAATTCAAGCGTTGGAGCAAGCACCATCCTATACTCATTCCAGCCATGAGCGTGCATAATCTCAACAGCTCCGAGTAGAGTCTTAACGTCATTGGCGGCATTTCTCCGACTCCCCGGCAAAAGGAGTATCACATTACCGCGTGAGATTTCTGCATTTCCGCTCAAATCCATTATGGGACTCCCTGAATACACAGCCCGATCCCCGATTTGATTCGCTGTAGGCTCATCCCTCGTCCATGTCCTGAGAGTGAACGAGCGTATGAAGATTCTTTCCGTCCTCCAATGCCCCGAAATGTATACAGTTTTCGCCGTTGCCATGAAAAGTGGCCGCCTTCCTGAACCGTAAAGCGTATGCAGCAACAAATACACATCCCCCGTGCAAATCGGAGTCAGTACGGAATGAGAGATATTCCGCCAATCCTTGAGCTGTTGCCTAACGTGACGCATTAGTCCCGCTCTCATATCCCCCCATAAATCTTTGAGCGAATATTTCACGACTCCCCCTGAAGGCGTTACGGAGGGTGCTGACTTCACCGGGAATCCCTCACGCGAATATGCCTCGCCTCGTCCCACAAGAGGGAATGCGGAGATTTCTGCATGAGGATATTCACGGCGCAATTTCCGCACAAGAACTGAGCCGATTGCGTCCTCACCATAACCATTTGAGGCGACAATGATACGTGGCCTGAGTGATTCCGTAACGGCGGAATAGAATCTCCCCGGCTCATTCACTGAGGCTTTCACGCGTGGGACTATCAGAGGCACATCATACGGCCATGAGCATATTTCCGGGAGGTTGTAGAGATCTTTCTCCGTGCATATGAGAGCTTCAGCCCCAGAATTTTCCGCGAGATGGCATAACGCTTCCATGTCGGCGGGCGTATATCTGTGATGGTCGGTGAACGTCCTGCACCCGGCAACGTCGAGGCCGAGTTCCTCACATGAACGCCTGAAACTTTCCGGGCTTCCAATCGCTGAGAATGCGCAAACCTTCATCCCTTCACGCGGCTCAATATCACTGCCAAACTTTAGCCATTCCGTAAACTTTAGGCATGACGTGAATATTTCCGCATCACCTGAATATTTCCGCACAGTTTGAATCAATGCTGACAGCTTAGAGGGGGGAATCATGTCGGATTTCGTGATTATGATTATTCGGGCGCGTTTGAGGGCATTAGGTTTTTCGCGAAGGATTCCTCCGGGAATAAGCTCGCCATTCCCAAAAGGGCATAACGCATCAATCAATACAATATCGCAGTCCCTTGACATAGCTCTATGTTGGAATGCGTCATCAGCAATGACAAGTTCAACGCCCAATTCACGCAGAGCATTAACGCCCTCAATACGTTTTTTCGCCACAGCAACAGGCACTGAAGGCAATTCACGCGATAACATTAACGGCTCATCCCCGGCAATTTCGCGCTCAGAGTTACCGCCCTGAATGATTA
Source organism: Synergistaceae bacterium (assembly GCA_017448685.1). Taxonomy (GTDB): domain Bacteria; phylum Synergistota; class Synergistia; order Synergistales; family Aminobacteriaceae; genus JAFUXM01. The sequence goes on along the minus strand of JAFSKY010000146.1, from coordinate 14,304 downwards.
TGACGTTGCTATTTTTGCCCGAATAACCACGCGTAACTATACCCGCCTTAATGCCACGACTCATAGCCCATTCAGCCAGCATCCTCACGGAAGGAGTCTTGTTGGTGCCTCCGTATGTGAGATTGCCAACGCTGATTACTGGCAGTGAAGGCTCCTCAACGCGTAAGAGTCCTCTTGCCCGCAGAAAATCCATGACCCACACAGCAAACGCCATAATCCATGAGGCTGGCGCAAGAAGAATCTTCAAGGTTAGGGACGGTTTCAGCCCGCGAACATGGCGCATGTATGACTCACTGAAGGTTGTAGAGTTCAGCGTAAAGACCTCCTTCCCTCATAAGCTCGTCATGTGTCCCGGACTCAATGAATTTCCCATCATGAAGCACATATATACGGTCAGCGTTTCTTATGGTGCTTAACCTGTGGGCTATGATGAATGATGTTCTTCCCCTCATGGCCTGATTCAATGCTTTTTGCACAGCACGTTCAGCCGCTGTATCAAGTGAGCTTGTCGCCTCGTCAAGTATGAGGATTTTCGGATCTCTGATTACCGCCCGGGCAATAGCTATTCTTTGACGCTGCCCCCCCGATAACGTAACGCCCCTTTCACCGACAAGAGAGTCGTATTTTTCCGGCAATGACTCTATGAACTCGCTAATGTCTGCAATCTCGGCAGCCTCTTTGATTCGCGACATGTCCATATCATGAAGCCCGTATGCTATGTTGAACGCTATTGAGCCTCGCATGAGTACGCATTCTTGTGGGACAATTCCTATCTGACGGCGTAAATCTTTGAGTCCGAATGTCCTGATGTCCCGGCCGTCAATGAGTATTCTTCCTTCTGTGGGGTCATAGAAGCGTGGAATGAGGTCGGCTATTGTGGATTTCCCCGCCCCTGTTGGACCGACAAACGCTATTTTCTCCCCTGCCTTAACGTCTATATTTATGTCGCGGAGAATCTCTTGACCTTCCTCGTAATGAAAGCACACGTGTTCAAACCTCACATTGCCCGAAATCCTCACATGCCCAGCCGATGAATCGCCACTATCCTCAACAGGGACTCTCATCATGTCGCAGATTCTCTCAGCACTTGCTACACCAGTCTGCAACATTCCCATTTGATTCATGATGCTGCGTATAGGCTGAACCATGAACGCAATATACCCTGTGAACGAAATCAGCTCACCTGGAGTCAATGTGCCATCAATAACGCTCCGTCCACCGAACCAAAACACTACAGCGAGCGCAAGTATCAAGAACACCTCAACGCCCCCCGCTAAAATCCCCTGCACCGAAACAGCCTGCAATAATGCTTTGTAGTTCTCCCGGCTGGCTGTCGTGAAGCGGTCAAGTTCTTCATCCTCCGTTGCGAATGAACGCACCACACGAATCGCCGAAAATGCCTCCTGAGCTGTGGCGGTTATGTCGGCTAAATGTTCCTGCACGTTATGCCCGGCAGCCTTGAGTTTTTCCCCGGCGTAAGCTAGAAGCATTCCCACGAACGGAATCACTATCACAATGAGGCACGTTAATTTCCAGTTGATATAGAGTATGAACGCGAACATTCCCAGAAATGTAACAGTGTTGAAGAGCAACTCAATAGCTGTTGACGTAACAATATTCTGCAATGTCGCAGCATCCCCGGTGATTCGGCTCATTAGCTCGCCAGTTCTTGACGCGTTAATCCTCGCTAGACTCATCCTCTGCATGTGGTCGTAAAGTGATATGCGTATGTCCATCACTACACCTTGCCCGGCCTCATTCATGAAGTAACGCTGATAGTATGTAGTTACGGCCTTGACCCCGAATATCACAATCACAGACACGCATACAACGTTAAGCATGAATGTATTTCGCGATATGAGTATGTCATCAACGATATATTTGAACAGGTAAGGAGGAAGAACGTTAAGCCCGGAAGATGCCAACATGAATAGCATTGCCAGAAATAATTTGCCCCTGTAACGCCTCGTGTAGGAGTACAGGAAGCTCATGTATTGTGAAGCGGTCATATTGCCTCCCCTCCCGCCGAAGCTATATCACACAATCTCGATGCCGCCCCGGATTCGCCTGACAGCCTCAGAAGCTCATCATGAGTTGTGCGCAACCCCTCAATGTCCGCAAGATCTGAGGCAGTTTTCGCGGCAATGTCATTCGGCGAAATATCCCCGTAAAGCTCTGTGAGAATCTCGCGCTTGAATGTGCGATTAGGCAATGAGATATATCCGCCCCAGCTGTTTATGACGCGGTATAGTGCTTTGAGCTTGATGATGTTCCCGATTATGGGAATCCCTGCGAGTATTCCGGCCATGCCAGCAACGGGAATATGCTTGATGAATTTTTCGGGCGCAACAACAAGTCCAGGTAACCCGCAATGCATCATCTCAAAGTTATTCGTGCCTGGCTGTGTTATGGCGTAATCAGCTTCCTTCATCGCTACACCTGCCGGACATCTCACGGGATTAAGTCCTGATTTCCGCCACTGCACAAGCTCATTCTCCGGCATAAACTGAGGGAACAATGTACGTATCCTCACGCCGGGGATTTTCGCCTTCAACGCTTCCTGAACTCCGCAAAGCCATTCCATAGCCGCAAGACGTATTGAGGGTCTGCTTCCGGGTAATAGCAATATTCGCGGTGATGATGAATCTTGAGGCCAGTTCCATGCGTTTTGGGCTTGTGGGGTAATGTCGAGATTCACAGCGTCTTTCACGAGGTCGCCAATTGGAATCGCTGAGGAGATATTCATTTGCTCCAGGTAAGCTGTGAGGAGCTTAACGCCGGGGATTTCTTTCCTGTGCCTGTAGCTATATGCTGTGAGGGGAATACCTGCTGACTTTGACATTCTCAGGCCGAACATAATATCTCCTCCGAGCTGTATAACGCAGTCTGTTTTCTCGCGGGCAATGTCCCTCCATATGACTGACGCGGATGAAGGGCCTTCGAGCTTGTCGACTCCCAAAAGTGAAGCGGCTTCACGTTCATGGCCGGATGAGAATTGACAGGGAAGTAGCCACATTGATATTGAATGTCCGCGTTTCCTGAGTTCAGAAGCAACAGGACGAACCCAGCCCCATAATTCGCCGGGACCGTTTGTGAGAATAGTTACTCGCAAGATATTCACCTTCTGAAAAAGTTAATGTGTGATGAAAAATTCATTATAATATCGCAATCCTACAACGCAGAGAATGCAACACAAAATCTTCATACGCATTCAATAACATGCAGTGAAAACAGCCGATAAGTTTTGCAGGGAAGCAAAAGCCTCAGAAAATTTCACGGAAGGAGCTATTGAGGGTCATGAAAAAGTTTATTGCTGTAATGGTAGTTGCGCTTATGCTTTCAGGAACGGGGCAGGCTCATGCGTGGACGGGATATTTCACGCTTGACTGGGACGAGTTCAGCGAATATGCCGCAAAAACTTGGGATGACGTATCAGAATATGTAGGCGGATGGTTCAATGATTCGCCGACAGCCTCAAAGGATGAGACATTGCCGGAAGAAATCGCATCAGGCTGGGGAAAACTCACTGACACATTGAATGACACGCTGAAACTTCGCGAAAAGCAAGAGACTCTTCCCCCGTCATCATGGCTTCCATTCCGCGAGGATCAGAAGACTAACGGCAAAAAGATTGACGAGCTGTTAGACCGTGCGCTTGTCATGCTGTCAGTAGGGGACGCGGGAAATGCAAGAATGCAGGCCATAATGTTACGCAACAGGATTTCAGCGTTACGCGTTGAGCTGGACAATCTCCGCAACGAAAGAATCAACGCTCCCGAAAGCAGCTATATGTTCTGGACGACAACAAAGCCTAAAGCCGACAAGAAGATAGCCGCCCTCGAAGCTGAGCTTACTGCGTGTGAGAATGAGCTTAAAGCAACAAGTTCCCGGCTCGCTGCTGAATTGCGCAAGATAGGTCTTGAGCTTACTGAGGCACAGACGGATATACTCCTCAATTCCGTAACTGGCGAGGATATTTTGCAGAACACTGTAGTATTCGACAACGTTAAAGCGGTCGTGGAAAAACTTGAAGAGTTATCGCAGAATGACACCAACACCCTCGAAATCACACGCCGTTACACAGGTATGTACCTCGTGTTGAATGACTTACTCATACACACTCAAGAAGAACTTATCCGCAAGATTGACGGCGAATATAAGCCTCGTCTGAAAGAAATCACAGCAGAAGCCGAGTCAGTGAGGAAAGTCGCGCAGTCAAACAGCAACAACAACGCATACACTCCAGCGCAGAGGAAATCATTTGCCCTCAACGCAGAATCCAACACAGCAACGATTGAGGCTGCCGTGCTTTATGGTGAGCTTCTTGACAGTCAGAAACTTGCGGTCATGGACAGCATAAGCAGCTTGAGACGCAACAGAGATTTAGCCGAGAACACATACAAGACTGTGCGTAGTTCGGGCGAATTGAGGGGGCTAATACATTCGGGATTGAGTGCGTTTGATGCCGTGAGTGTGCTGTCAATGCCTGAGTTGAAGATATTTGAGAATGGCGCAATGAGGGCAGAATTTGACGAAATCAACAGGCGTTTGAAGAGATGACAATATGACGACGAATTATTGAGGCCGTCCGTAAATGTTGCGGGCGGTATTTTTTTGCGCTAAAGTATGCGGAAATTTTCACATATGGAGGCGCAATGCATGAAGAAAATTTTATCCCTCGTAATCATACTCACCCTTTCAGCCGGAATCGTCAACGCCGAATCACTTCGCGCAATTCCATACCCTGAAAGCCTCGACACAAAGTCAGAAGGAGCTTCATCAGTTCTCGGCGAATTGAATCACGTGCCATCAAGATATTTTGACACGGATAACGATTTCTTCACCATGAAAAGCACAGACACCCGCATAATTCTCCCGAATTACCCCACGTACCAGCAGACAAGGGAAGAAACTTGCGGGCCTGCTTCGGCTCTGACAGTGCTGTACTATTTTGGCGTGAAAGATTATGACGAGTTGAAGCTCGCTGAGGAAATGAAGACTCGCGGTTACCCCATAGGCACGAATCCTAAAGACATGCTAGCGTTCTTTGAGCGTATTGGCTGGAAGAATGAAAGTAGCCTCACTCATGAGAAATTCAAAGATGAGCAGGCCATGATAGATTACGTGAAGGGCAAACTCTCAGCGGGCATTCCTATTCTTGTGGAAAATGTTGATTGGGGCGGGCATTGGCGAGTGATTATCGGTTATGACTCAATCGGCACGGGCAATAATATGGATGACGTGTTCATTCTCATGGATCCGTATGATACATGCGACCATAAGCAGGATGGCTATGTTGTGGAGAATGCTGTGAAGTTCTATTCGATGTGGTTCGATCACTCAATGTTTGCAGAGGATATGAAGGTTCAGCCGTTCATAGCGACATGGCCGGAGAAGAAGTGAAGCGGTTAATGTTAAGGCCGTCCGTGAGAAATTGCGGGCGGTTTTTTCATGCCATCTTCAGAATCACAGGCTCTGCAATCTCTATTCCCTCATCAATTGCCGCCTCAAGCCATGTGCGTTTTGCGTCAAGAGCATTAGCCCATAAACCTTCGATTGTGTCTGAACATGTTATGCACCCGGTAAGCTCCGGGAATCTTGCGGCATATCCGCCTTCTTCAGTGTCAGGGATGATTTCCAACCTGTATGGCAACGACATATAGTAATCCAGATCTTTGGGCATTACTCACTCTCCCCCTTCAATTTCTTCACGCACTCTATAGGGGTCATTTTTCGGAATGATAATCGGGGGCTTTCCTTAGTTCATCGAAGCGCATATCTTTGCTCATGGCCTTTATTCGCATAAGTAGCTTCAGAAATCTTGACATTACACGGCCTCCCCTCACAGCAAATTGTGCTAAAGTATATCAAATCCCCAATTACGGAGGCACAACACATGAAAATATTTCCTGCGTTAATGGCTATCCTTCTCGCGTCCCAAATATCACACGCGGCAATCAATCCCGAATCCCTCACACGCTCCATGACACTACGCGAAAAAGTCGGCCAACTCTTTATCATCCGTCCTGACCAGCTCGACCCATCATTATCCCCCGACCAAGTCCACGACCCTCGCAAATTCGGCGTAAAATCCTTCACACCCTCAATGCGTCAGACTCTCACAGAATATCCCGCAGGAGGCTTCGCGTTTTTCGGCAAGAACATTGAATCCCCCAAACAGCTCAAGAAATACACATCCGACATCAAGAAAGCCTGTGCTGTTGCTCCCATAATGGCAATAGATGAGGAAGGCGGGCTAATCTCACGGCTCGCAAACTCAAAGGGCTTCAACCTGCGTAAGTTCGAGAGCGTCAAAGCTATAGGCGAGTCCGGCCATGTCAAACAGACTGCCTCATACATTGCGTCATACCTGAAGGATTACGGCTTCAACCTCGATTTCGCTCCCGTTGCTGACGTGAACACAAATCCCGCAAACATCGTGATAGGCGATAGGGCATTCAGCGACAACCCCGCAACAGTCTCAAAGCTCGTAGGAGAATTTCTTGACGGCCTGCACACACACAACATTGCGGGATGCATCAAGCATTTTCCCGGGCATGGCGACACAAAAGGCGACACACATAAGGGATATGTCTCAGTGTTCAAGACATGGGATGAGTTATTGAGGGCGGAGATTATTCCATTCCGCGACAACCTCAAGAAAACTGACACTGTGATGACGGCACATATAACGATGAAGAACATAACTCATGACGATTTACCCGCGAGTCTGTCATATGAAATCGTAACAGGTAAATTGCGCAATGAGTTAGGCTATGACGGCGTAATCATCACAGACGCTTTCAACATGGGAGCTGTTGCCGACAACTACACATCATCCGAGGCGGCAATTCTCGCGATTGAGGCGGGGAATGACATTGTACTTATGCCACATGATTACAGGGAGGCTTTTACGGGATTGCTTGAGGCTGTAGAGTCTGGGCGCATATCCGAGTCAAGAATCAATGAGAGTGTTGAAAGAATAGCGAGGCTCAAAAAAAAAATGTCAATCGATAAATTAACATGGTGGCAGGAAGGCGCAGTGTATCAGGTTTACCCGAAGAGTTTTCTTGACACTGGCGGAAATGGAACGGGCGACATACGCGGAATAACGTCAAAGCTCGATTACATTCGCGATTTGGGGGCAAATGCTATATGGCTGACTCCAGTATACCCATCTCCTATGGTCGATAACGGTTACGACATCTCAGACTATACGGCAATCGGTGAAAATTTCGGGACAATGTCAGACTTTGACGAGCTATTACGCGAGGCCGAGAAGCGCGGAATCAAAATCGTTATGGATCTCGTATTCAACCATTGCTCCGACAAACACGCTTGGTTTCAGGAGTCGAAATCCTCACGCGACAACGCAAAATCAGACTGGTTCATTTGGCGCGACCCTAAAGCAGACGGTTCAGCCCCAACAAACTGGCGGAGTATATTCGGCGGTTCAGCGTGGGAATATTGCCCGGAACGTAAGCAGTATTACCTTCACACGTTCGCGAAGGAACAGCCCGATCTCAACTGGGAGAATGTCGAAGTCAGGCAGGCACTCTATGACGCGGCAAAATTCTGGCTCTCAAAAGGCGTTGGAGGCTTCCGAATTGACGCAATAACCTACATCAAGAAGCCCGCAGAATTTCTTGACGGCAAGCCCGATGCTGAAGACGGCTCTGTGAACGTCCACACAATGACAGCAAACCAGCCCGGAATACTCGATTTCCTGCGCGAGTTCAAACGCGAGGTGAGAGATGGCCGGGACATATTCACGGTTGGCGAGGCTAATGGAGTCTCTGCGGATGAGTTGCCTTTGTGGGTTGGCGAAAATGGAGTGTTTGACATGCTGTTTGAGTTCTCACACGTAACATTGCCATTCAATGACGCAGAAATCTGGTGCTACCCAAAGGAATGGAAGCTGACTGACCTCAAGCGGGCATTATCCAACAGCCATAAAGCCACGAGTCATAACGGCTGGTATCCCATATTCTTCGAGAACCACGACCAGCCCAGAAGCGTCAATCACTTTTTCCCGGAAGGTGCAGACCCTGTGAAGGCGGCGAAATGTCTCGGAGCGATTCTGCTTACGATGAGGGGGACTCCGTTCATATATCAGGGTCAAGAATTGGGGATGACAAATTACGCGTGGAAGAATATTGATGAGATTGACGACATTCAAACGCGCGGGCAATATGAGCTGGCGTTGAAGGAAGGATTTTCGCCGGATGAGGCCATGAAGTTTGTACGCTACTTCACGCGGGATAATGCACGGACTCCGATGCAATGGACTCCTGCCCATAACGCGGGCTTCACGTCTGGGACTCCTTGGCTGCCAGTGAATCCGAATCACATCACGGTGAATGCTGAGAGTGAGTCGGCTGATGGTGAGTCTGTGTTGTCGTGGTACAGGAAGCTGCTTGCGTTGAGGCGTGAGAATCCTGCTTTGACGGCTGGGACGTGGCGTGAGATTCTTGCGGATGATGAGAGGCTGTTTGCGTTCGTGAGGGAATATGATGGGCGTGAAGTTATCATTGTAGCGAATTTCGGCCTTGAGAGAGTGAGATTGCCGGGTGAAATCGCCGGGAGGAAGCTAATCTTGAGCAGTGAGAGTAAATATGATGCTGTAGAAATTGGAGCATTGGAGGCGAGAATATATTAGGAGGTAGCGGATGCATCATGGGTTTATTCGAGGGCTTCAGGATAATTTCTGCGTATAAACCTGTAATGCCTCTCCGCAATCCTCACGGCTTCACCTGCTTCACTTTGCGGGAGCAATTTTCTCAGACGCAATAGCTCAGCTTCAAGTTCCGCCGGAAATTTTCTGCTCATTGTCAGCTTCATCAAGTAAAGGTATGAATATGCCATCCTAGGATTACGCCTTACGCCCTCACCGCGCAGATACATAGAGTAAAGCTCGTACTGAGAGTCAGTTCCTCCACTGTCAGCTCCCGCCCCGTACCAACTAAGAGCAAGGCTGTAGTTTTTCTCCGTCAACCCCGAACCGTAAAGCCCTCTGTATATTCCACCGAGCCTGAAACACGCTTTCTGATGCCCGGCTCTAGCGGCTTTCTCATACAAGCGCAGGGCACGTGCTTTGTTATCTCCTATATCATAGTTATCGCGGCAATACTCCGCAAGCTCATACTGCGCGTCCATATCTCCACTTTCTGCTCTCAATGACAGCCTGTATACCTTCTCGCCAAATGAATAATCGACAGTTTCATTAACGATTTCTGTTTTTGTCCCGCCTGCTTTTACCATAGACACAGTGAACGCCCAATACACTCCTATAATGCTCATCAATACAGCTACAACGCATATCACGATCCCTTTTATGCCACTTAGACAAGGCTGCAGAATCTTTGCTATACCGGGCATGACCGCAAGAACAGCTATTCCCACAACAACCCGCAGAATAATATCCGCGAAATCAATCATCACAGACGGCCTTCTTCCTTCAGCCTGCCGATAAAGTTTCTTGCTTCATTCTCTGACACATCAAGCTGGTAATTGCTGAGACGGTTACGCCTGACAAGCTCCTTCAATTTCTCTTCTGCCTCGTCATTCCCTGCAAGCATGGCAGCGTAATAGTACATATATGATTTTGGGTAATCCCTCTTCATGCCGTAAGCATATACATAGCCCAAGTTAGCCATAGCATATTTGTTACCGTGCTCCGCCGCAAGCGTGTAGTACTCAAGAGATTTCCGCAAATCTTTCTTCACGCCCTCGCCGCGGCCATACATAACGCCGATGCGGTTTTCTGCCGGAACTATTCCCTGTTTTGCCGCCTTCATGTACCAGCGGAATGCTTTTTCCTGATTCTTGTCCGTTCCGTAACCCTTATCCAGCATGTATGCGTAATTGTATGCAGCCCCCGCCGATCCTTGAGACGCTGAACGCTCAAACCAGTAAAGTGCTTTGCTATAGCTTTTTACGAAAAAATTTCCCTCCAAGTACATCAAACCTATATGATTCTGTGCACCGGGATCTCCTTTTTCTGCCGCTTGGTAAATTCCAGACACTTCAGGGAGAGTCTTGCGGCGTTCGTTCTCAAAATGCTCCCATATGTTGAAACCACCAATATACATATAATATACTGACACTATAACAAGAGGGATGCCTATTGCAGGAATACGAACAAGCCTGCCTAACTTTTCGCGGTAAGAGAAAAGCATTGTTATCACGGCTATAATTCCCTCAGAGAGACGGTCAGCAAGAATCTCACTCGTCAACCCCTCAGGCAAAACTACCCTCAATCCTGCTAAGATACCCGCTACAATCATTACGACAACAGCAAATCCGAAATGGTCATCATCTGCCAGAAGATCCCAGATAAACAGCCATATGTACGTACACAGTCCTACAAATATATTACCGCTGTACTCGCTGAAGATTTCGCGCATAAAGTCCATTATCGCCGCCTCCGCCACATAACCGCGGCAGTCATAATCGCAAAGAGGACACCGAAATACACACCCAGAGGCCACGCAAACAGCAGTAGCAGTACTTCACAGACAATCAGGAAAGATACAGAACCCGCTATTGCCGCGAAGGTCAGCCCCTTACGGTAATGCGAGAATACTATCTTGGTTATCTCATACAGCAAAGCTCCGATGAACATTGCCGTAAATTTCTCTGCTAGCCCCATATTCATACCCTCCCTAAAGCAAATCCCCCCGCCAATCACGACAGGGGGACAAATTTTCATCTCACTCAACAGTAACGCTTTTCGCCAAATTTCTCGGCTTATCGACATCCAACTTCCTCGCCACAGCCACATAATACCCCAGCAACTGCAACGGAATCACAGCCAAGCTCGCGGCAAAATGCTCGTCAGTCTCAGGAATGGTGAACACGAAATCAGCCTCATCCTTCAAAGCATCGCAACCCTTCATCGCCACAATCAGCAAATACCCTCCGCGGCTCTTCGACTCAAGCATGTTGCTGGCGGTCTTCTTGCACAACTCTTTTTGAGTCATTATCCCTGCCACAAGCATACCTTTCTCAATCAGGCTTATAGGGCCATGCTTCATTTCTCCTGCGGCTATGGCTTCGCTGTGAAGGTAGCTGATTTCCTTCATCTTGAGGCTTCCTTCCATAGCTACGGCGTAATCAATGTTGCGCCCGAGATAAAACGCGTTCTTTGATCTGGTGAATTTCTTGGCGATTTCCTGAAGGACATCTTTTGCGTCAAGTATATCGTCAATCTTCTCCGGCAATTTCTGTATCTCAGCTATGAGCCTCTCACATTCAGCATCATCAATCTTGCCTCTGACATGTGCAAACTTTAACGCGATTGCGTAACAGGCTATGAGCTGTGCGCTGTATGCTTTTGTCGTGGCAACAGCTATTTCAGGCCCGGCCATAGTGTAGAACACAGAGTCAGCTTCACGGGCTATTGTGCTTCCGACAACGTTCACTATTGCGAGGGTCTTTATGCCGTTCTCTTTTGCCCGCCTCATTGCCGCTAATGTGTCTGCTGTTTCACCTGACTGCGATATGATTACGGCAAGTGCTTTCTTGTCCATGGGCATATTTCTGTAGCGGAACTCTGAAGCGGTATCAATCCTCACAGGAATCCCGGCCAAATCCTCAATCACATATTGCGCCACAGCCCCGGCATGATATGCTGAGCCACAAGCTATGATATATATCTGCGAGATGTCCTTGATTGCCTCGTCAGTGAGTCCATGCTCGGTGAGTTCGATTTTCCCGGAATGGTACACAGCCCCAAATGTGTCTTTCACGGCGCGTGCTTGCTCGTACATTTCCTTCATCATGAAATGGTCGAAGCCGCCTTTTTCCGCCGCATTTGAGTCCCATGTTACTTCGGTGATTTCTTTGATTGTCGCATAGCCTTCACCGTCAAAGAATCTCACATCGCCTTTCTTCAGCTGTACTATCTCCATGTTATCGAGGTAATACACCTGCCTTGTTTCCTGCAATATCGCTGAAACGTCAGACGCTAGGAATGACTCGCCTTCGCCCTGCCCGGCGATTAACGGAAGGTCTTTTCTCGCTCCCCATACCTCATTGGGGCAGTCCTTGAACAGCATCACAAAGCAGTATGAGCCTTGAATGTCTTTTATTGCCCGCGTTATTGCCTTGAGGGGGGATTTCTCCTGCTTGTAGTAGTAATCGATGAGCTTAACGGCAGCTTCCGTGTCTGTCTGTGAGTAGAACGTGTAGCCGTGCTTGGCGAGCATTTCGCGAATCTCCCTGTAATTCTCGACGATTCCGTTATGCACCGCGACAACGGCCATGTCATCGCTCCATAATGGATGGGCGTTTACGTCTGAGGGGGCTCCGTGTGTTGCCCAGCGGGTATGTCCGATCCCGCATGTCCCTGGGACTTTGTCGCCTGCGTTGATCCTGTCCTCTAAGACTTTGAGCCGTCCTTTGTTCTTGGCTATCTTGATTGTTCCCGAATCAAGTGCCGCTATTCCGGCTGAGTCATAGCCTCTGTATTCAAGACGGGCGAGTCCTGCAAGCAATATATCGCTGGCTTGCCTATCTCCTGAATAACCTAATATGCCACACATGTTTTTCTTCTCCCTTCATATTAGCGGATGGTGATGGTCTCTGAGTCTCCTTCATGGCAAAAGGATTATACTATTTTATGCCTTACACCCACATAGAGTGGTTATTCGCAATACGCGTAAAGGATTGTCTCAGCAAATGTAGAGCTGTAATGTCTCAGCATGAGTTTGTACTCAGGCACAAGGGAAAGTATGTACCCGGGAATCTCGCATATATCCTCTGGTTTGTGGTACACAGATATAGCGAGACGAGGCTTGTTGCGCAGTATTGTGTTTTTCGCGCCCATGAGGGATTTCAACTCTGCCCCTTCAACGTCCATCTTGATTAGCGTAACAGGCTCATCCTTCACGGCATTGTCTATTGTGGTCAAGGTAGCTATTGTTGTTCCGCCACCGAATGACACACGGCTACTTCCGCTTCCCTCAAGGCCGGAGTCAAGCGTCAGAGTTTCTTCTTTGTCCCATGTGCCTTTTTCTATGAGCGTGATTTTGTCCCTGTAAGGCTCAATATTCCTCCTGCATTTTGAGATATTCGCCGGGTCAAAGTCGAACGCGTATACCCTCCTGATTTTGTCGCCTCCCCATTTCAGGAATCGTATTGCCGTCTCACCATCATATGCCCCGACATCAAGAACTGTCTCATTCTCAGCTGGCTTGAACACGTCAAAATATTGTGCGTCTGTGTTGTACCACAACATCCCCCCGATAAAACGGCTATCCAAGCCATAAGAACGGATATATTCCGCTATACGTCTGCGCTTCATGTGATGGCTTACGGCGTTTATGATTATCTCGTTCCCTGAAAGCCCGCATTCTGAAATCTCATCAGCATCAACAAGCCTGCAATCCTTCAAACCTCCGCATGTGGCAATGAACATTTCAGCACGTTCAAGGCGTTCGCTTCCTTTGTCGCAAAGTAGCACAGCCCCCGAATATGTCTCTTCAACACATGGCCGACTCTCGTCATATAGATGCCATTCCCCGCCTTCACGTTTCATGACGAGCCGTGAACCGCCTGCTTCCCTGTAGAGGTAGCAATCAGAGAACGTGAACCCCTCGCTTGATGCCAGACGCAAGAAGGCTGTATCATCACCGCTAATCAAATATTCTTCGCGGCAATCAAGGATTTTCCGTGATAGTTCATCAACGTAATAGCCCCTGTACTTTTCAGCCTCAGACAGGATTTTGCGCATTTGGGCTTTTCTTACGCGGCGTTTTATGGATTTTCGCGGGACATCAACCAGCCTTTTCAGCCTCGTAAGGACGGAGAAGAGAGAATCACAAACTCGCACTCCCGGAAAATTTCCCATCATCAAAGCTCCTCACGCAAAAATCACGGTGAACAGCACTACATACGCCAGTCCCGGAAGCATGTCGCCAAGCCTCAGCTGCGTAACCTTCAGCATGTTCAGCCCGATTCCCATAATCATAAGTCCGCCGATGCCCGAAATATTCGCGTACATTGACTCAGTGATTACCCCTTCAAGCATTGACGCGCATAACGTGATTCCCCCTTGGTATATGAGCATTGGAACAACGGAGAACATTACGCCTATACCCATTGCCCCAGCGAGCATTGAACCGGCTATGCAGTCCATTATTCCCTTTGTCATGAGGATTTCGGGGTTGTGCCTCAATCCGTCCTCAATAGCTCCGATTATGGCCATTGAGCCAACGCAGAAAAGCAATGTCGCGCTAACGAAGCCTTGCGTGAATTTCGCGTTTGATGTGTGGAATTTAGCTTTGAGTTTGTCGCCTAACG
>JAFSKY010000145.1 GCA_017448685.1 Synergistaceae bacterium | reverse complement strand
GCTGATTACAGGCTCAATTCTCGGAATGAACCGCAAACTTCTGGTGAAGGCCGCGGCTCGTTACTTCCCGGCGATTTTCGGGGCAATCATCGTGTCATTCGGGCTTGTTGCAATCGCAGGTCATTTCAGCGGATTCGGCGTGGTGAAAGCTGTCCTCCTCATAGCACTTCCCATAATGGGCGGCGGAATGGGTGCGGGGGCAGTCCCACTCAGCAAGATATTTGAGTCTTCCGGCACAATGACAGCTGAAGAGGCAATCTCAATCATGAATCCTGCTGTGGCAATCGGCAACGCAACATCAATCGTCCTCGCTGGAATCCTCGTGAAAGTCCTCGCGTCAAGATTCTTCAACGGTCAGGGTGCACTCATGAAGACAGGCGCGAATGAAGACCCAGCCGAATATGATATTTCGCCGGAGATGCAAGCTAGGCGCGACAAAGTTACCGTTACGAATCTGGGAATAGGGCTTCTTGTTGCGACAACATTTTTCGCGTGGGGCTACGTTGTTGCGGGGATATGGATTAAGCTCGTTCCTGCTGTGAACATTCACGCGTATGCATGGATGATTATTACTGTTGCATTGTGCAAGGTGTTCAACGTCCTTCCCGAATTTATCGAAGTATGCTGCTATCAGTGGTTCCAGTTCGTGATGAAGAATCTGACTTCGATGCTTATGGTTGGAATAGGACTGTGCTATTTGAGCCTTGACGTAGTAATCAGCAGCTTCAGCATGATGTACCTGTTAATGTGCTTCCTTGCCTGCATAGGGGCATTCATTGGTGCAGGGATTATCGGTGCGCTCGTGGGGTTCTATCCTGTTGAGGCAGGAATCACTGCGGGCCTCTGCATGTCGAATATGGGCGGAACTGGTGATGTTGCTGTGTTGTCGGCGGCTCATAGGATGGAGCTTATGCCGTTTGCGCAAATCTCATCACGTCTAGGCGGAGCAATCATACTCATCATAGGCTCGCTCATGCTGTCAACGCTTGGGAGTATGCTCTAGGAGGATGTCATGAAGAAATTATTACTTGCGCTTTTGATTGCAGGAATATTCGCGGGGTCAGCGTTCGGCGCGGGAATCAGAATAGGCATACTTACCAAACAGAACATGAGCGATGAGGCGTTCGTGAAGTTCGTCAGGGAACATGATACAAACTTTTTCGGCTGGAAAATAATGAACGCCAACCACAGCCAAGATGACAAGCTGACATATTTTGACTCACTGACCTCAATGCTCATGGCTCTGCGCTCAGACAAGATAGACGAGGCCGCACTTCCAGAGCCTACAGCCGAATATATCGTGAACACCAATAGCGATTTCGAGATATGCTGCGCGGTACATTCAAGTCCGACACACCTTGCGCTGGGTTTCAGGAATGATGAGGCTGGCAAGAGGCTATGCGGTATGATCAACGCTGCACTCGAAGCGATGAAGTCAGACCGTAAACTCAGCATCCTTTACGCTCAGTACCTGAAAACGCCGGGAAAATCACAGCCTCCCGCAGAGACGTTCACGAAGATTGACGGGGCAGAGACGATTCGTGTCGCGGTAACGGGAGATTTGCCTCCTCTTGATATGGTGGCTGCTGATGGGACTCCTGTTGGTTTCAACACTGCTGTGCTTGCGGAACTTGGCCGGAGAATAGGGCTGAACATCGAACTTGTGAACATCGAGTCGGGTGCAAGAACCAGCGCGTTAATGTCCGGGCGAGTTGATGCTGTATTCTGGTATCTAGTCTGGGAAGGCTCAGACAAACAGCCTAGCGTTCCAAGTGGCATATTGCTTTCCGATTCGTACTACGAGTGGGAGAACTTCATGCACCTGCGCAAATTCAGTAGATGAGATGCCCTGCCTGAAATGCGGAAGTGATTTGCCCGATGCTCTGAGATTCCGCGTCCTTGAGGTTCACACACTACACATACGGGACTTTAATGGCGAGAGAATCATACAGGCATTAGGGGAGTTCAAGAATTACGAAATATGCACGGCCTGCGCTCTTAAGGGGGCGCGGGCTTTTCTTTATCCGTCGGGATTGATTCTGCGGAAATGCTTTGCGTTCGTCATGCTTGCGATTGCTGGCGTGATTTTGAGTCTCGCTATCACGTTTGGCGAGTCATGGCCTGAGCTTGAAGGCGTGTTTGCGGTAAAGGCATTAGGGCCGATTGCCGTTATTGCGGGATTGTCGGGTGTGATTGGGAGGGCGCGTGAGATTCTGAGGACTCGTGATGAGGTTAGAAGGATGAGTCATGATGAGGCGTTGAGATATTCCGCATATGCCATTCTCCTTGAGAACGCCCTCAAAAAATACAATGACAACGACATAACATATATCCCCGTCAACAAAGAGACTCTCAGCATGACACCTTCACAGCTGGCGGGAAAATACGATCTTCTCCCGGCAATATCATTGAAGGCTCATGAGCTTATTCGGAAGGAAGGTGAATTTGATGGGTGAAAGTTTTTTTGCGGCATTAAGGGTAGTATGCCCTATGGTGATATTGATGATTGTGGGCTGGCTGTGCAGGACTCAGGGGATAATAGGCCGCCAAGAAATGAAAGCCTATGACCGCGTAATCTTCAAGATATTCATGCCGTTATTGCTGTTCAAGAACATATACGACATGGATTTTTCGCAGGGATTAGCCTACAAAGAGATGATATTTGCGGCGGTGTGTCTGCTGGTAAATTTCGCGTTCTGCATGAAATTTCCCCCAATGTTGACGAATGACCCCCGAAAATCCTCAGTCATAGGTCAGGCGGTAGTGAGGTGCAATTACGTAATATTCGGCGTAGTTGTCTCAGAGGCGTTATACGGTGAAGGTAATATCGGCATGGTGGTAATGATGGGAGTACTTGTTGTGCCAGCAATAAATATATTCTCGGCGATAATCCTTGAGGAGGGCAGAGCAGGCCATGCGAGTCCGGGAAAATTACTCGTTGCGGTGCTGAAGAATCCCATGATAATCGGGGCAATTTCTGCGTTCATCTTCAAGGGATTCAGCATTCCTATTCCCGCTCCGGCATGGTCAGCAGTGAGGAGTATAGCCAACTCAACAACAACAGTAAGCTTCATCTCATTGGGTGTTGGCTTGGACATGGCCGATGCGATTGCGGACAAGCGTCTTCTCATTTGGGGCGTAATCCTCAGAATGATAGCCGTCCCGGTAGTGTTCATGCCTCTGGCTGTGCTTGCCGGGTTCAGGGGTCAAAGCCTGTGCGCAATGATGGTGATATTCGCAGCTCCGTCAGCTGTGGCTTCATATCCTATGGCTGTTGCGATGGGTGCAGATGGCCAATTAGCCGGGCAACTCGTGTGTGCAACAACTATATTGTCCGTGATAACTATATTCCTCTGGACGTTTGCGCTAAAGAGTTTTGGCTTGATGTGATTCGTTTTGAGTCGGAATGATGCGGGGAATTGTTCCGGCTCTGATATTCTTCCACCTCATGACGAATCCGCAAAAACCTTCCCACAATTTTCACCAGCCATTAGCCACAAGACATATTCCCACATGAGATATAATTTGACGCACAAAACTTTTCATGAAGGGACGAATGAAGATTGAGCCTTCTGGGAAAATTCTTCAGCAACGCAGGAAAACCCGCCGGATTCATGGGACGCGTAATGATATGGGGGATGAATATATTTCACGCGAGAGTCGCTCATTGGGCATTATCACGCCTGAATATCCCTGAGCCTGTGCAAATCGCCGAATTAGGTTGCGGGGGAGGCAGGAACATTCGCGATCTGTTGGACAAATACCCCGCCTCACATGTTACAGGGCTGGACTATTCGCCTTTGTCGCTGGAAAAAGCAAGAGCCTTCAACCGTAAAATGATTTCCGCCGGAAGATGTGAAGTGATTGAAGGGGACGTGTCAGCAATGCCGTTTGAGGACGGAAGATTTGACCTCGCTACGGCGTTTGAGACGATATATTTCTGGCCCGGTCTGGTGAGGTGCTTTGATGAGGTCAGGCGTGTGCTGAAAACTGGCGGGCATTTCGTGATTGTGAGCGAATCTGATGGGAGCGATAAGCCGAGTCAGTGGTTCAACAGCGTAATTGACGCAATGAATCTCTATACCCCTGACGACATCGAGAACGCGCTACGTTCTGCCGGGTTCAAGGAGATTCACACGGAACATCACGAGGCGCAACCTTGGATTGTCGTTACGGCCATGAAATAGTAGGCGTGAATGTCAGATATTCCCCAAATGAACATGCCTGAGATTTTTCCTTGCGACTGAGGCCAGAGCGTAAAGCAACTCTTTGCTTGTGGAAGGCTCATGATAATTCCTCGCGGGGAAATACCGCGTTATGTGCAGTGGCAATTCAGGCGATATTGACGCTACCCACTCAGACATTGCGGAAAATTCCTCGATGCTGTCATTCATGCCCGGTACAACCAAGCTCGTAAGCTCCACATGAATCCCCGCTGCTGTGAACGACTCTATATTCCCCTTTACCGTTTCAAGATTCCCGCCGAGTTTCTGATACGTCTCAGGGCTGAAGGCTTTGATGTCGATATTCGCCGCGTCATTCTCATTCAGGCATTCAAGCAGGCTTCTGGCGGCATCATGGGACATTGCACCGTTCGTTACAAGCGCGATTGATATTCCAGCTTCATGGAGGACTGGCGCGACCTCGCAGATGTATTCAGCCTGTAATGTTGGCTCATTGTACGTGAACGCAACAAGACTCAGCCCAAGCTGCTTTATGTCGTGCGCAAGCTCATCCGGGTAAATCTCAGGCAACGCGGGAAATTCCCTGTACACATTCTCATTTGGGCGGGCTATGCGGTGATTTTGGCAGAACGGACAATCCATAGTACAGCCTACACTGCCCAGCGAATATATGAAACTTCCTGCGTTCCAATGGAAGAGGGGTTTTTTCTCGACAGGGTCAACAGCAATTGCGCAAAATCTCCCCAGCCACGGCGAAATCAGAGTCCCGCCATCATTGAAACGCACTCCGCAACGTCCAGTCTCACCCGGCCTAACATGGCAACCCCTGAAGCAGAGTCCGCATGAGACTGAATCACCGCATTTTCTCCACCAACGCGCAATCATGATTCTTTGTAGCGTGTTACGGTGAAACGCTCAAGGCTTATCCCGTCAAGGTCATATATTCCCGCTTTCATGGCTGCAATTTGAACCTGTTGCTCCACCGAGTTGACTCCCTCCAAATCAGGAAGCAAAACTCCGCGCCTGTAACCTTTTGACACGATGACTCCATATTTCTCCGGGTCAAGCTGTGAGATGCTTTCAACGTGTTCAGGCTCTGAAAGGACATCAACGGAGAACACAGCATTGCTCAGCTCATCTTCTGACATTGGCGGGAATCTTGGGTCGCGCGTTGAGGCTGATACGGCATTGGCGATTATCTCCATGTCAAGAGATTCCTGAACGGGTGAGAGAGTCCCAATGCAACCGCGTAAATCTCCGTCCTTCGTTTTGATTGACACGAAACAGGCTTTTCGGTTGTTCCATAGTGGGGAGGATACAATTTCATCGCCATTTTCGGGAAGCGGTGATGATGTGAGGAGTCTTTTCACTGTCTCACGTGCGAGCATTACGGGGGCGGGGATTTCGTTTTTCCCGGCGAGTTCGCACAACGCGGTGCAATATCCGACACCAAAAGGCCATTCATGCGAGAACACCGTGATTTTTCCCCCGGCGGAGAGTCCAAGCATGGCCATCACCGAGCGCAACCCGCATTCCCCTGCGCGTTCAATGACTCTTTCGTCAAGGCCGTAAATCTCATCGGGAGAATTTTCCCGCAATGCCTTTTCGACAGCGGATTCAAACTTTTGTGCGTATTCAGGCTCATATCCTGCCGGGGCATTCTGTGTGAGTCGATGTGATAGATCTCCACTCGCAAGCAATGCCAGATTTTTGGAACTCCTGAAATCAGCGAGGGCTTTTCCCATTTGGAAGGCTTCACGAGGGGTGAGTCCTATAGGTGAGGCGATTATGACTGCTGGGAGATTTCCCCATTCCCCTTTGAGGAAGTGAAGCGGGACTGTGCTGCCTTGATCCTCTGTGATGTCCTCAACAGGAGCTGAATATATCTCTATGCGGGATTTTCTCAGATGGTCAATGATATTTTTCATGTCCTCAGCTGGGGATTGGGCTTCTATTTTCACTTGGGAAGCTCCGTAAAGGGCAAAAGATCCGCTATGAGATTTCGCGCTATTCACGAACAAAGCTCCGGGGGCATAAGGCTGATGGGGTGAAAGAATGACGAGCAAATCAGGCTTCCTCAATCCTGAGACGAGATGTTTAATCCCTTCAAGAGTATCAGACGCTTCAATTTCTCTGCCCCTTCCCACTTCATGAATCAATACAGGCGGGTGAGGCATTAACGCTGACCATATCCAAGGCATAACAATACACCAGCTTGCGTATAATTTTTCCGCAATTATATACCCGTGCTAGTCTGAATTATCTGCGCACAAAAAATCCCGGCCATGTCTCAAACACGACCGGGACAAATATTTTGCTTCAGTCTCTATTCTGTAGTTTCTGCTTCAGCCTTCACAGCAGCTGTTTCAGCTTTTGACGCGGCCATGTCAGCAAGACTCGTTTCAAGCGCGGAGGCAAGTCCGTTCGTTACCGTGTCAATCCTCTTGTAGAGATCCTTCACTCCCTGAATCGCAAGAACGTCCGTGAAGAATGAGTTATCGTACTCAATGAGCTTCATTCCGCCCTTGATGAGTATCTCCTTGTTGGATTTGTCGATTTCCTCAAGTTTTGGGCGCATTTCCTGCAACGCCTCAGCTACAGCCTTATCGAGAACTGCTTGATGCTCAGGCTTCAATGCCTTGTAGAGTTTATCGTTGATGCATATCTGGTTGCAGTAGAGTATATGATTCGTGCAGGCCAAGAATTTCTGCACTTCCTCAAAGTGAGCTCCCACACATGTATCTGCGGCGTTCTCCTGAGCGTTTACGGTGCCGCTCTGAAGCGAGAAGTACAGCTCACCCCATGCAAGCGGAGTAGGTTCAGCACCGATTGCTGTCCAGAAATCCATGTGGTTCTTGTTCTCCATCGTACGAATCTGGAGTCCGGCGAAATCTGAAAGCGTCTGCAAGTCCTTGTTTGCCGTCGCAAGCCTGTATGTAGCGTTCTGCATGAAGCCCAAAAGGTGAAGCCCGGCTTTTTCGTAGGCAACTGACATTCTCTTATGGAACTCTGAGTCGCCGTTAAGCACCTTGTCTATTGTGTCGCCGTCATACCTTGCGAACACCATCGGCAAATCAAACACTGCCATCTCAGGAATGAATGACACTATCGGAGCTGTCTGGCACACTGTGATAGCGATATAACCCTTCTGCGCCTGACGGAGCAAATCTGCGTCCCCGCCTAATTCGCCGTTCGGGAAATAGTCAATCACGAGTCCGGCGTTAGCGTCCTTCACTTTTTGCTGAATGAGCTGTGCAAAAACCTGACCTGCTGCACCTTTTGCTGTTGTGTCGGCGGTAACAAGCCATGTCTCGTCAAATTCTGACGCTCCAAAAGCGCATGTGCCGAGCGCAAGAACAACCATAAGGGCAATGATAAATTTCTTCATAGTCTCTTTACCCTCCTAATATGCAAGCCATGTGCTGATTTCAGGAATGTAGACTATCAGCGCAAGCGAAATCAGGAACGCCACAATAAACGGGAATGCTCTCTTCGCAACGTCCATAGGCTGATCCTGTGAGATATTCCCAGCCACGAACAAATCAAGCCCAAACGGAGGTGTTGCAAGCCCTATTGACAGGCAGCACACAAGAACAACGCCGAAATGAACCTCATCGACTCCGAGCATTTTCACGGCAGGAAGAAGAACGGGTGCAAGAATGATAATTGCCGGGCCGGTATCCATAATCATGCCGAGAATCAAGAATATGAGTGTGCATATGCTGAGGACTGCTACATCGCTGTGGAAGTTGTTGAGGATGAAATCCTGCACCGCTGATGTTGCGTGAGTGAGGGACAAAACGCGCCCGAATGCTGTTGCGAACGCGAGAATGAATGCGAGTCCGCCGTAAGTTTTCACCGAGCTTACGAGGAATGCAGGAAGAGCCGAGAATTTTATCGTCCGCTCAATGAACAGACATACGATTATCGCGTAGAACACTGACACAACAGCCGCTTCTGTTGGCGTGAAGAATCCTGAGTATATTCCGCCGAGAATGATTACCGGGCACATCAAAGCCCAGAATGAATCCTTGAACAGTGGCCAGAATCCATTTTTGCTGATGTCGTCAAGCCTTTTCTGAGTCTTCTCGTTAATCTCAGCTTTATTCTCTTTGTTTGTCGCGCAGTAGAACACAGCATAGGCCATGAGGAACAATCCGATCAATATTCCGGGAAAAACTCCGCCCAAGAACAATTTACCAGTTGAAACGCCCGTAGCCAGTGAGTACAGCACGAAAGGAATCGACGGCGGAATTATGACTCCGAGTCCGCCTGCAACAGCAATCAATCCTGCTGCCCATGTCTTGTTGTACCCTAAATCGACCATAAACGGAATGCACATAGCACCTACAGCCGCTGTAGTTGCCGGGCCTGAACCCGAAATAGCTCCGTAGAAGAGGCATGTCATAACAACTGCGCAGGGTACTCCCCCCGTGAACCTTCCCACGAAATATGAGAAGAAGTTGAACAGCTTTTTGGAGATACCGCCTTCAGCCATGATAACGCCGCCAAGAATGAACAGGGGAACGGCGAGAATTGGCGTTGAGTTTGCGCCGGATAAAGTGTTGTCGACAATCTGAGGAATGACTCCGCCCCTAGCCATCATGAGAATTGGAGCGACTGAGCCGAGAATCATGCTCACGCCAATAGGTATTGAGAGAATTATCGCGACAAGAAACACTACGAATACGAGTAACGCTGCCATTGATTACTTCGCCCCCTCTGCTTTTGCCGCCGCTTCAAGCTCTGCCTTGGCATCAAGCTGTGTCTGCTCAAGTGTCGTAAGCTCGCGCTCGTTGAACTTGCTCAGGTGAATGAAGAACATCTGCACGGATCTAAGTGTTGCCAAGCAGAACCCGAAAAGTGCCACCGCGTAAAGCCACCACATAGGCCAGTTCATTGCGGGGGAAGTTTCAGCCTTTGCGCCTTCGAGCATTTCGCCAGCTGACCACCTGAGGCACTCTATGCAGTGATACGCGAGAAGAGCCATGCACACGCCCACGATAACGTCAACACAGAGGTTTATGATCTTGCGGAGTTTCTGGGGCATGAGGTCGATAACGACATTCACGCGGAGCATGTTAGCTTTGCGGACTGTGTAAGGCAGGGAGATGAATACGCTCATTATCCACATGAAGCGCGAGAACTCTTCCGCCCATGTCAGCGACGGCAAAAACGGAATTTTCCTGACGATAACCTGAAGCATCATGACACATGCAATCAGTATCAGGAATATGACCATTAAGCACTCTTCAAAATGGTCGTCAAGCCATTTGAACATGTAAAAAATCCTCCTGACTGTGAAAATATGAATACCCCCCGCGAGATTCAACAGGGGGTTTGATTCCTGAGTTATTCCGACTGTGAAGCGATGAGATCCTTTGAGCGTCCAGCCCGTAACACGTAGCTATCGAGGTCATGGCCGACAATTTCGCGAACTTTGCGGGACATCTCCATAACTTTCAGAACGTCAACGCCCGTCTCAATTCCCATCTCATCAAGCATGTTGATTACGTCCTCCGATGAGATATTACCCGCCGCGCCAGGCACAAACGGACATCCGCCAAGACCGCCGAATGAGGCATCAAAGCGTGTCATTCCCGCCTGCATTGCCGCAAGAATGTTGGCTGTTGCCGCGCCCCTAGTGTTGTGGAAGTGAAGCCACCATGATGCTTGGGGATATTTCTCGCGGACATGTGCGCAAAGGTCGTATACCTGATTGGGGACTGCTTGTCCAGAAGCGTCCGACAGCGAAATCTCATCTATACCGACCTTCAAATACGCCTCAATTATCGCGTCAACATCCTCAACGG
>JAFSKY010000144.1 GCA_017448685.1 Synergistaceae bacterium | reverse complement strand
GACCTTCGCGCCGTGTTTCAGAAGCAATTCTGCTATTTCTGTGTGGCCTTCCTGTGCTGCATACATTAAAGCCGTCCAGCCGTCATTGTCCTTAGCGTTGACCTCGGCGCCGTATTTCAGAAGCAATTCTGCTATTTCTGTGTGGCCTTCCTGTGCTGCCCACATTAAAGCCGTCCAGCCGTCATTGTCCTTAGCGTTGACCTCCGCGCCGTATTTCAGTAGGAGTGCTACTGTTTCTGTGTGGCCTTTCCATGCTGCATACATTAAAGCCGTCCAGCCGTCATTGTCCTTAGCGTTGACGTTTGCGCCGTTCATGATAGCTTCTTCAACTTTGCGGACATCACCAGATTTGCACAGTTCGAGAAAATCATCATCCCTTATCGGAGGGAGTTTCTTCTTTGCTTTTTTCAGCTCTAATTCTTGGCGTTGAGCCTCAAGCTGATTCCTCAAACTTGCTATGAGCTGTGAGTCCTCGTGTGATTTCGCTTCAGCCCGCTTTAGTGCCTCGTCTTTGCGTTCTAAATCCATTTTTCGCGCACTAAGCTGACTCTGCAAGTCTTGACATTGTGCTTCAGATTGCCTCAATGCCTCATCCTTGCGCCTAATTTCCGCTTTTGCCTGCTGCAACGTTTGTTGTAGTGCCTCAAGCTGCCTCTGCAAGCCCTGAGATGTTGCTTCAGCCACACTTAAAGCCTCGTTATTGTCCTGAATTTCCGTTTCTGCCTGCTCAAGCTGACTCCACAATCCTGCTATGCGCTTTGCATCCTCATTAGCTCTTTCTTTAGCCTCCCTCAAAGCCTCCTGCAAGCGTTCAAATTCCTGCTTCGTTGCTCCAAGCTCGGAGATTTCCGCCTTCATGCGTTCAAGCTCCTGTTTCTTGCGCTTGTAGTTCCTCATGAATGCCCTGTGCTTGCTGTACAGCCACCCAAGCAAAGCCAGCACAAGCCCAGCGATTATTTCCCCCCTAGCTTCCTTCAGCCACTCAATCATAGTATTCATCATTTGCCCTCATCATTCATCAAGGCTCGCCCCGTCCGACTCAATCACCTCCTTATACCACGCAAAACTGTCCTTCCTGACACGCTTCAAGCTCCCCTGCCCGCTGTCATCCTTGTCAACATAAATGAGTCCGTAACGCTTCCTCATTTCCCCACTTGACGCGCTCACAAGGTCAATGCATCCCCACGCCGTGAACCCCATCACAGGAATACCGTCCTCCGTAATTGCATCCCTTACTGCCAGCAAATGACTCCTCAAATATTCAATCCTGTATGCGTCATGAATTTTCCCGTCAGGCTCTACAGTGTCAGCTGCCCCTAATCCATTCTCCACGACAAACAGCGGCTTGTTGTAGCGGTCATATAACGTGTTGAGCGTTATTCTGAGGCCGAGGGGGTCAATCTGCCATCCCCATTCTGTATGCTTGAGGTAGGGATTTTCCACAGCACGGAACACAGCATTACCCGGCCTCTGATGCTTGGCGAAAATTTCGGGGTCAGCTGTCGTGCAACGTGAGCAGTAATACGAGAACGCAACGTAATCCACAGTCCCGGCCTTGAGAGTCTCAGTATCAGCCTCCGTGATTATGTCGCTTATTCCGGCACGTTCAAGGCGTTTCAATGCCCAAACGGGATATTCGCCTCTTGCTTGAATGTCGATGAAGAAATAGTTATCCCTGTCTTTTTCGAGGCCATCATGTATATCTTCAGGGTTGCAGGAATATGGGTAGAATTGTCCAGCCGCGAGCATACATCCAATTTTCGCGCCCGGCATGATTTCGTGTGCAAGCCTCACAGCCTCAGCACTTGCGAGCAATTCATGATGAGCCGCCGTGTATTTCGTGCGTTCTTTGTCTTCACCCTCAGCAAAAACGATTCCTGCTCCCATGTATGACATGTGAAGCAACATGTTTATCTCGTTGAACGTTATCCAGTACTTTACGAGATCCTTGTAGCGGTTGAAGATGACCCGGCAATACTTCAAGAAAGCGTCAATCATTCTCCTATCACGCCAACCGCCATATTTCTTGATGAGTGCAATCGGTGTGTCGAAGTGGTCAATAGTAACGAGCGGTTCAATGCCGTATTTCCTGCATTCCTTGAACACTGACTCATAGAACGCTAATCCTGCCTCATTGGGCGTATCATCATCGCCGTTGGGAAGTATGCGAGTCCATGCAATCGAGAGCCTGTAGCACTTGAAGCCCATTTCCGCGAAGAGAGCAATATCCTCCTTGTAGTGGTGATACATGTCGATAGCTTCATGCGAGGGGTAATAGTAGCCTGGCTTGCATTCGAGCATTTCCATTTCACCGCGAGCAACTTTCATGCGGTCATGGCCTGCTGGAATTGTGTCAACGCTAGAGAGTCCGCGGCCGTCAACGTCATATGCGCCTTCGCACTGGTTAGCGGCTGTTGCGCCTCCCCATAGAAAGCTGGAGGGAAAAACTTTGCCGGACATAGAATTATGCCTCCTGTGTATGTGAAATTTTGTTTGGATGGTGAAAATGATAGCATAGCGGGCAAATTAACGTTTGAAATTTTCGCATTGAGCTATAAACTATACAATATCCCACACAAAAACAAGAACGGAGGAAAAGTTTATGCAGGAGAAGAAGATCGTGAACATTCCCTCACTCATAAGCGACTATTACACCCTCGCGCCCAATCCTGACGACAAAACCCAGCAGGTAGCATTCGGCACATCCGGCCATCGCGGAAGCTCCGCCCTTCACAGCTTCAACGAGGCACATATCCTCGCAATAGCACAGGCAGTGTATGAGCATCGCACAGCTGAAGGCATCCCCGGCCCGCTGTATTTGGGAGCAGACACACACGCCCTTTCAGAGCCATCAATGAGGACATGCGTTGAGGTACTTGCGGCAAATGGAGTTGAGCTGATACTCCAGAAGGATTTTGCGCCCACGCCCACGCCCGTAATATCACGCGCAATACTCGCGCACAACAGGAAGCCCGGTGCAAAGACAGCTGACGGAATGGTGATTACCCCTTCCCACAACCCACCAACAGACGGCGGCATAAAGTATGACCCGCCATCAGGAGGCCCGGCAAGCCCCGAAATCACGAGCAAGATTCAGAATCGCGCAAACGAACTCATACGGCAGGGAGTCGGCTCAATCAAGCGTGTACCGTTTGAGAAGGCTGTGAAGATGGACAACGTTCACTTTGAGGATTTCGTTCTGCCATATGTTGAGGCATTAGCGAGCGTTGTTGACATGGAAGCTATTGCGCGTTCAGGCTTGAAGATTGGCGCAGATCCTCTCGGTGGCTCAGGTATATATTACTGGAAGCCTATTGCGGAGGTTTACGGCATAAAGAATCTTGAGGTCGTGAATCCCAATCTCGACCCGACATTCTCATTCATGCCTCCCGACCATGACGGCAAAATCAGAATGGATTGCTCATCCCCATGGGCAATGGCGAATCTAATCCGCCTGAAGGATGACTACGATATAGCATTCGGGAATGACACGGATTATGACCGCCACGGCATCGTAACTCCTCAAGGTCTCATGAATCCCAATGCATATTTGGCAGTAGCGGTACAGCACCTCTTCACATCGCGTAAGGGCTGGCGTTCAGATGCGGCTGTAGGCAAGACAGTTGTCTCAAGCTCAATCATCGACCGCGTAACAGAGGGAATCGGGCGCAAGCTGTGTGAAGTTCCTGTAGGCTTCAAGTGGTTCGTTGACGGGTTACTTGATGGCTCAATGGGCTTTGGCGGTGAAGAATCTGCTGGAGCATCATTCCTTTGCAAAGACGGCTCTGTGTGGACGACCGACAAAGACGGCATCATAATGGACTTGCTAGCGTGTGAGATTACCGCCGTAACAGGGAAGAATCCTGCCCAGCATTACGACGAAATCAAAGCGAAATACGGCACGAGCTACTATGCACGTATTGACACGCCAGCCACGCCGGAACAGAAAGCGGCATTGGGCAAATTATCGCCTGACGACATCAAAGCCGACACATTAGCGGGCGGTAAAATCACCGGGAAATTCACGAAAGCCCCCGGCAACGGAGCGTCAATCGGAGGACTCAAGGTTACGACTGCTGACGGTTGGTTTGCTGCGAGGCCGTCAGGAACGGAGAACATCTGCAAGCTGTACGCAGAGAGCTTTGTGAGTCCTGAACACCTAAAGAAGATTCAGGAAGAGGCGCAAGCAATAATAGCGTAAGTGTGAGAGTGAAAAAGCCCCCTGGTGTTTTGCCGGGGGGTATTTTTTGGGGAGGATGAATGCATGTATGAAAATGTGAGAGGAAAGAAGCTGCTGATACCTCTTTGATGATTTGGCTAACGTAGTGCTTCCGTTCAAGCAGGAAGAAGTGGATGATTATGAGGAACAGAAGAAGGCGAATCGTTGGACGTCGGAAAGCGGCGCACCAGCAATCAGGGCAGAACAGAATGGTGGAGCAGTGCCACAGGGACATAGAGAGGACACAGTATTCTGCGCGATGAATTTTGCCGTAATAGCGGGATTAGTGAATGTTGGCGACGAAAGGGACTTTAACGAGTTAGCGCAGAGTCTGATAGAAAATTGAGGAGGCTCGTTTGCACAAGATTGAAAATGTTGATAATAATGATTGAGCTATAGATAAAGGAATGATAGTAATCCGTAGGATGTATGTGTTAAGGCTAATATTGAGCGAGGCTGTTAAAGCAACAGAAAACAAAGGGGACGTTGAAAAGACTTTACGATTCGAACAGTGAAGAATCTGAAATCTTGCTCAAGTCCCCTGTAGAGGCGCGACAGCCTTAGAGTTCATGCTTGATTATAAAGAGCTTATCTCGTCGAAGGATAAATTGGTTGCCTTTTGAATATCGTTATCAATCATGCCCATAGCGCGTAAGCGTCTAGCGGTTTCAAAGTTAGCTTCACGCCTGCCGCGTTCT
>JAFSKY010000143.1 GCA_017448685.1 Synergistaceae bacterium | reverse complement strand
TGACATAATCATACCTATATCCGTAATGCCTTCTATGTGATACTCATCCGCCCAGACTTTACCCGCGCCCGCAGCCGTACCATGACCGCCCCAGAATGAGAACACCGCCGCCGTTCCCCATCCAAAAGGCAATTCCGGCCATGTCCCATTGAGCCACGAACCTAGCCACGTTCCGACAAACATTTGCATTCCGTAAATCGACACCATGATACACAGATGCGCAAGGTAGGCGTTGAGCTTGGATTTCTTCATGTCCACGCCGATAACTGTACAGGTCAGCACGAGGTTAATCATCACACCTGCCATTGAGCCAAACGACTTGGGAATCTCAACCCATCCGAGTACTTGCGGCCCCATGATTAGCGCGAGGACTCCACCGATTACGGCCGCGGGGATGTAGAGACGCTGAAGAGGTTTCACGATTTCGCGAATCACGAAGCCCGCCAGCAGGAACGAGAACAGCACAATCAAATCACCGAACATACTTGCGAATGTCAATGCAATCAATCTCCTGACAATGAAATTTTGGGAATAGGAATATTATATGCCATAAACTTTATTTCACCCGTTAGAGTCCGTAGCGTGTTATGCGTTCCTCTGCGACATCGTAGACTTGTTCATCCTCGCGAACGTCAATGATGATTACGAGCATCTCCGTTCTTGTATGTATGAGCTTGTAGATTGCCCGCAAGCCCTCACCCCTCAGCTTGATTTCGAGGCAGCCCGTGAGGTTCACACCGCCCGTGTTGCCGAGCTCGATACCATAGCCGCCCTTACTCCGGGGAAGCGGATTCGTCAGCGTCCGTTTGATGGCCTTACGCACACGCTTTTTCTGGCTTCCGTCAAGTCTGTCGAAATCCTCCGTAGCGTCCGGGAGGAATTCCAGTTTCCAGTTAAATCCCCAGTTCATTCCAGTTCAATATCCTCCCAGCCTTCAAGGTCTTCTTCCGTGAAGCCAAATCTCTTGTCGAACTCCTTCGCCGAAATCAGCCTCGAACGGTCGATGTGGTTAAACCGTTCTTCCGCAACCGACATCGTTTTTGTGTCGTAAAATTCCCCCGACATCCTCACGTAGTCTTCCGGCCTCATGATTATGCACACCGCCGAGTCATCATCGCCGACAACAAGCCTTGTACCCTCGCGCCTGACTTCCTCGAAAACCTCGCTGGCCTTCCCTTCCCTGAACGCTGAAACAGGAACTGTTACATCCGTCATATTTATCACCTCCCCTCAATTTTACGCTATTTCCCGGTCAACATGTGATACATCCCAAACAGCCTCGCAACTATTTCCTCCTCGCCAATATCCCCCGGCCAACCATACGCCCGGCACACAGCCTCATCATTTCTCTCATGCGCCCGCCTCAACTCAACCGGCATCACAGTCTCATCATACATGGCCGCGAAAGAGCACCCCTCACTCTCAGCCCTCGCCTCAAGTATTCCCTGCGCGGTCTCAGTGATTCTTGCGTAGTGGTCATTACCCCCCTTTTGTTCCCCCTTTGCAGAAGAACACCCCCCTAAATCCCCCCTTGGCAGGGGGGACGAGGAGTCCCGGCTGTCATGCCTCCCCTGCGCAAGGGGAGGTGTCAGCTTGCTGACGGTGGGGTCGACAACACAAAGGGGAGGGGTCGCGCTCTCAGGCCACGGGAACGTGTTGTACACCATCTCCACCGCGTAACTGTAACTCTCACCAAGCCGACCGCCGACTCTCCTCATCCACGCCATATGCACACGGCTCGTCAACACTCCGAAATGGTACAGCGTAGCGTCAGGAATTATCTCCAGTTTGTCGCCTGCTATCACGGAATCGTCAAGCCAGCCCATCGGGATATAGTAGCGTTGATGTGATGACACTTGCGGGATTGCGACATAATGCGCGGGGTTCATCTGCTCCCGGAAAAGGTGCGGTGTGTCTGCGAGTTTCTTCTGTGAACTCTTGAGCCTAATCTCCCTGCAAGCCTGTACCCTTTTGTAAACCAGCGGCATATCCCTAATATCTTGCGGACTCGCCCCGACAAGCCACAGGCAATAACGCGGAATGTTGTTGATAAACTCACGCCCCATCATGTAGCGTTTGATGTACCTTGCGGCTCTTGGCTCACGCTTGATGAAGTCGGCGTAATCCTCAGCGTTAATGATGAGATTTCCTTTGTCGGCTGGCATGTTCCCTGCTCTCATGGCCGGGACACCGGGGCAGATTGGCCTGCTGGTTCTCTCGGCAATATCCTCGTCCGGGCCTTCAGCGAGGTAGAAGTTGATGTTGTCGACGAGCCTGCAAGTACCGTCTGAGGAGTAGAGCTTTCTTTTCGCGGGGGGGCATGTGCTTATGCAGACTACAGCGACGTGGACATGAGCCATCTTCTTTGGGTCAGGAAGCTCATTCTTCCACACGAACGGCTGATGAGCGAAGTCAATCTTTATCCCCCATCTATCACGGAGGGGCTTGAAGACGTAAGCGACCTGTTCACCCTGAACGAGTGAGTTTGTTGCGACGAAGGCGGCCTTTGTGCGTTTGTCCTGGACGTACTCCGAGGCTTTTGCGAACCAGCACGAGAGGTAATCTATTTCGCCGTTCCCGAACATGTCTCGGACTTCTTTCTTCTGGTGCGATGTCTGTTTTGCGCGTCCAATGAAGGGGGGGTTGCCCATGATGTATAGCATATCTTCATGAGGTACCTTCCAGCCTCCGAGCTTCCAGCCTTTGTCGGGTAATTCATCCATTGCGCTCCCGTGCTTGATGTAGTCATATTCCTTTAGGGGGAGGGGAGGTTTTTCGGCGTTAGTGATGGGCTGAGTTTCCTTCCACATTTGGTGGTCAGAGATCCATAGTGCTGTGCGAGCAATGTTGACGGCGAAATCGTGAGTTTCTATGCCGTAGAACTGAGTTATTGCTACTTTTGCGGGGGGACGCTGGCCTTCAGGGATTGCGGCGAGGAGTCTGTTCTCCATTCTGCGGAGTGAGATGAATGACTCAGTGAGGAAGTTTCCAGATCCGCATGCTGGGTCAAGGAATCGTAACACGGCGAGTCTATCCTGAAACGCTAGGAGCTTTTGCGTTCTTGCGTCAGATTGAGGCTCTGCGAGAATGGGCGTTAAATCTGCGTTGAGTTCATCGAGGAATAACGGGTCAATGAGCTTGTGAATGCTTGCGGTTGATGTGTAGTGAATGCCGCCTTCCTTGCGTGTTTCGTCATTGAGTGTGGCCTCGAAGATTGCGCCGAAAATTGCGGGTGAAATTCCTGACCAGTTGAAGCCCTCGGCCATGTCATGAATGATTATGTGAAGCTCATCGGGTGAAAGTTGTGGGAAGTCTACAGTTTCCTTGAAGAGTCCGCCGTTGACGCAGGGAAATGCTTTGAGTTCATCGCTGAGGAATGGTTCACGTTCGTGGGACTCCTGATTGAGGACGGTGAAGAGTTCGCGTAATGCAGACCTTGCGGAGTCTTTGTGTGCTTCGAGATAATGCTGAAACTGTTTCTTGTTGAACAGCCCGGAGTCCTCGGCGTAAAGTAGGAATACGAGTCTGACGCAGAAGACGTTAATGTTGTCGCGAGCTTTGGTGTAGGTGTCTTTGTCGTAGGATTGTTCTTTTGCGACTTTGCCGAGTGAGTCTAGCATGGAAACGTAGAGTGATTTTGCGAGGAGTCCAGCTTTGACGGAGATAGCCACTTCGAGCGGTAATGTTTCGCCGGGGGTGAGGAGGAACGATAAATTATCCTTCGTTGCGTCCTGAACGGCTATGATTTCTGGGGGCTTAGTGGGTTCTTCCATGTCGTGAATGTGAAGCTCTGAGAAGTCGCAAGTGATTATGTAGCGTCCGCGTTGTGAGAGTGGCAGCCAATCGTGATAATTTTTTGCCTGTGTGAAAGCGTCATCAAGATTTTTGCCGGGGGATTTTTGCTCAATGATTGTGCCTGTTGATGGTATGTAAGCGTCTATGTATTTGACGTGTTCAATCTCGACTCGTTTCTCGAACTCTATATATTCTTCGGGGTTAATGATTCCGAAAACGTTGCGAATGAGTCCGAGCCAGAAAGTTTGCGAATGACTTTTCTCGCTGATGTCCATGATGTTGCCTCCGATGTGGGGAATGTGTGAGTTATTCTAGCATTGCCCGTGTTAGGGGAGGCCATGTACGCAAAAGAAAAGCCCCCCTGACTGTATCAGAGGGACTTGCGTTGTTGCTTGGTGAGATTCCCGGAGGGACTCGCGCCGACCCGCTTCCTGATTTTGCGACTGTTGCCGGGCTTATCGCTTGCTTCCGTTCTTGCTGTGAGGTTATTCCGCCCAGAAGACTCTGCCGGGCTTGATTTCGTGTGCTGGAGGAATATCGCCATCAATGTAGCCTATTGCGCAATGTCCGATTCCCTCATAGCTTCCCTGAATGCCCAAATCTGCAAGCAACTTCCTGTAATTATCGCGTTCAAATTCCTGTTTAGCCCGGTGAATCCAAATGCTACCGAGTCCGAGCGAATGAGCCGCAAGCATCATGTTGCCAATAACGAGACTCCCATCATAAACGTGCGTGGGTCTCTCAGTGTCAGCAAGCACAACGAGTATGACGGGCGCGCCATAAAACGGGTCAAACCCCTCATCCCATCCGCCGATTTCCCTGTTATCGCGTGAAATTTTGTCGCGGAGTTCCTTATTTGTTACGGCAATGATGATAGGGGACTGGCTAGCTTTGCCGCTTGCCGCGTAGAGTCCCGCCTCAATGATTGCGTTGATGTCCTCACGTTTTGGCATGTCGTGCTTGAACCTGCGAATGCTCCTGCGTTCCTTGATGGCCTTCAGTATTTCGTTCATGGTTAATCCTCCTCATAGTCGATGCGTTCAATCTTGAAGATGACCGGCCTTGTTCCGTCCGAGCAGCAAGCGATCATCTCATTCTCGCGAGCCATCCAGCCCCTCATGATTGAGCCGCCCTGAAGCCCCGTGTAAATGTAGCGGCTGATAGCGTCCCATAACTCGGAGCAATGCGGCATATTCGGCCCTCCTGCGACAGTTGCGGGGTCAGCGTCTGTGCGAACGAGTGTATTCAGCCCGCAGTGCCAAAAGTCATCGCGTGTGTCATCCCTGAAGAACTCGAACACGTCGCCGATGTTGTAGCATGGGCATTCGCCGGACTCCGGGTCAGCGCAGAATTGAGCCTGCAAATCTGGGAATAGCTTTTTGTCGATGACGGTTAACCTAACTTTGTGCTTCATGAAAATGTGCCTCCTTTGTGTGAGACTATATTATAGTAGACAACAAAATTGCGTGAAAACGTGAAAAAAGTTTTTTGCGTGGGTGTTGACATTGAGAAAAATGGGCGTATAATTCCCTCTTGTCGTTGCGAGATGAGCGGCGATGAAGCAAAAGGTTAGTTGACAAGAGAATACAGCGTATAATGAATGAGCGATAGTACAAATAAAGCCAATCAAACGAAATCTCACAAAATTTTTACTGAGAGTTTGAT
>JAFSKY010000142.1 GCA_017448685.1 Synergistaceae bacterium | reverse complement strand
GATATACAACCCGACTTCGCCGGACAAGTCATTCGTCAACAAAGACAGTGAACGCTCAATGTTCTTCAACTGCGCGATTCCTGAGAGCCTTGCGCTTCCGAGCACTTCACCGAGCTTCGACATCGTGAAGATAGCCTCATGGAATCCTGTATCGTCAACTGAGACAATCAACGGGATAACTCACACGGTCTACAGGATTGAGGATAACCCAGCCTTGAAGCCGATCGTCGGGGCAGGAGCTAACAGAGTCGTCTACTCGAACAGCTACTACACGCCTGATGTCAACTACACATCGCCCTCATTCGACCAGCTCGGAACAACGCGCGTTAATTCCCCCGACATCGGAGCAATGGAGAAGGCTGTTACCGTTCCCGTTCTCTCAGCGGACGCGAGCCTTCATGTTGTCTTGAGCAATGAGATTTCCCCGCTCACGATAACCGACACCGAGCCGAACAAAGCACTCACATGGACGGTCAGCGGTGATGTTCCTTCGGGAGTTACGGCTTCTGAGGACGCAAACGGAATGAGCTACACCCTCAGCGGTGCTCCGGCGAAATGGGGAGATTTACAGCTTCTCAGTCATTGCCACGAACGCAAAGGGCAGCGATGACGTGAAAGTGAGTGTTACCGTTTACACCGCGCCAGTTCTCTCTGACGATGCCGAAATCAAAGCGGTGAAAGGCTCGGCCATGAGTCAGACTTTCCCGGCGGTCTCTGGGAATCATCTCGTCTGGACTTTGAGCGGTGATGTACCTGCGGGGCTTTCTGTTTCGAGCGATGATGATTCGTTCACGGTCAGCGGGATTCCTACAACAGCGGGAGATTACTCGTTCACGCTCACTGCCTCCAACATGGCCGGGAGTGATGATATTGCGGTGAGTGTGATTGTCTACGAGGCACCGTTGCTCCCTGACAACATCGTAACGGTTGAGGCCGTAAAAGACATGTCGATAACCGAGACGAAAGTTAGCGCGTCGGCCGGGAATCATCTCACGTGGTCAGTTCGCGGAAATATTCCGGCGGGTCTCACGGTTCACAGTGAGGACAACTCAGTAACAGCTACGATAATGGGTACACCGACAACAGCGGGCGATTATGACTTCTCAATCATCGCAAGCAACTACGCAGGAAGCGCAGACATCGAGGTAAACGCCATAGTCTACGAAGCACCAGAAATTTCCGGGAGTGCTGTTGAGCTTCAAGCTGTTGAAGGGCGAGCATTTAGCGCAAGGGAAATATCGGTAAACTCTGGGAATCATCTCACGTGGACGAGAACAGGAACATTCCCGGATGGCCTGACGTTTTCGGGGAACGACTCAGCTTTGAGCATCAGCGGAACACCTAGCGCAAATTCAGCGGGGGATTATGAGTCAGTATTCACGGCATCAAACCTCGCTGGGAGTGCAAAATTCACGGCAACGATAACTGTATATGCCCCCCCGGCATTGTCTGACACGGCGATAACGATAAACGCTGTTGAAGGTGAAGCAATAACGACAAGGGCGATAACTGCTACAGCTGGGAATCATATCGAATGGACATCAAGCGGAACACTTCCCGGCGGACTCGCGATAACGAGCAATGACTCAGAATTTACGGTAAGCGGTATACCTTCAGCAGGCTCAAGAGGAAGTTATACCTTCACCGTTACTGCGAGGAATTACGCGGGCTCATCGTCAGCAGAAATAGTTGCGGTTGTCGGCGCAAAAAATTACTCCCTTGATGTTGCGGAAGCCTCAACTCTTGCTACAGTCCTCTCAGGGCTTACGGAATATGAGCTGCAAACTATTGAAACATTAAAGCTCAATGGACATGTTACGGATATTTCGAGCATTGACGCATTGCCTAACTTGATGGCTCTTGACCTTACCGAAGCTACATCGCTTGTGTCTGTTGACCTGAGCAGCAATGATACGCTATTGAGCCTCGACATTTCCGGCAATAACACGATAAGGACGCTTGATATTTCCGGCAGTAGTCTTGAGGAGGTATACGCAAGAGAATGCGCAAGCCTTGAGACGATTGACGCGGTGAACTGTGCAAACCTGAAAATCCTTCTTTGCCCATCAAGCAAAATCAGCAGTCTTAACCTTGAAGGCAGCAATAACCTTGAGACTCTCAATTTCTCGGAAAACGCTCTCAGGAAATTTGACGTGAGGAGCTTTACGAGCTTGACGAGCCTTGATTGTAATGGGCAGGCAATTACCGATTACACTTTGCGTGCGAGCTTTGATGTTTGGGGTTTCATCGGGTCAGCTAATTCTGAAGTCGAGAATATGAATGACCTGAAGGGCTATGATGATTCGGGCGTTGAAATTCCATGCGATTACGCTTCCGACACAGGCATTGCAACTTTCGCCAAAGTCCCCTACAAGATAACGTACAGCTACATGGTTTCAGATGATGCGAGTATGGACGTTACTATTTCGGGTGGTGTTGAACTCCGTTCGCCCGTCATCATGAGTAAGGACATAAGGATTATGTCCACAGAGGGAACAGCGATAATTCCTGCGACAATAACGGCTTCTCCTGCTGATTATCTGACGTGGACAACAAGCGGAAATCTTCCCGGCGGATTAACCGGGACTGCTGGAAGGAATGCTGAAAGTTTCACGATTAGCGGAACTCCTTTGCGTGGGACGGCAGGTAATTACACGTACACAGTGATTGCCTCAAATGCTGTTGGAAGTGATGACGTTGTTATTACTGTAACTGTAACAGCTCCTTCACCAATCGTTGAACTATTACCGCCTGTGTTATCGGGGCAGTCATTCAGCATAAACGCGAGGGAAGGCACAGAAATTACTGCACTGACTATAACAGCCTCATCCGACAGCAATATATCATGGACATCATCAGGAACATTACCTGACGGGCTAACTGGCAGGGCAAATTCTGATGGTATGAGCTTCACGGTAAGCGGCATTCCTTCACAGGGTACAGCGGGGAATTACGCGTACACAGTTACGGCCATGAACAGCGGCGGTGAAACTTCAGCGACAATCAATATAACTGTTAGCGCAACGATAAATTCACAGGAAACCTCAAGCCTTAATGACGCGTTAGACAACCTCACGTCAGAAGAGGCAAGCCAGATGACGAGTCTTGCAATTGGCGATAACATCTCGGATTTGAACGGGCTTGAGAGGCTAACGAATCTTGAGAATTTAGACCTTACGGAGGCTAATTCGCTTACGGAAGTGGATTTGAGCGGCAATACATCGGTTAAGAGCGTGGATCTTTCTGGCAACTCGTCAATAACAACGCTTAATCTCGGCAATTCCAATGTTGAGAGCGTTAATGCTGAAGGCAGTGAATCCCTTGAAGAAGTCAACATTGAGGGCAATACCAGCATCAAGGAACTCAACGTAAACAGCACAGAAATCAGTGGGCTTAATGCTAGGGGCTGTGAGAACCTTGAAGTCTTGAAGTGTTCATCATGCCAAATAACCAGGCTTGAGCTTGAAGGCTGTATGAATCTGAGACATCTTGATTTTGCTGGAAATGCTATGAGGAGATTCCGTGCTACAGGGTTGAACAATCTCATGGAGCTTTCATGCGGTGGCCAGCGTGTTGAAGTGATTTCATTCAGTCTGGTATTCAACCTGTTAGACTTCCTTACGGCATCTGAGGCTTCTGGAATTTTCGAGGCTGATGCAGGCGATGACAACGTGAAAAACGTCAAGGGCTATGATGCGTCAGGGAATGAAATCGCCGCTAGCTACAATCGGGCAACAGGTGAGGTAACGTTCTCGCAAGCCCCGTCAAAGGTAACGTACGATTATGATACTGGCTTCGGCTCTGATTACATGGACGTTACGATTTCTTCCAGCGGTGAAGGTTCTTCGCCTAATTTAGGGACGAGCAACGGCGGGTGCGGGGTGTTCCCGTCAAGTGTAATGCTACTTTGTCTGACACTTATCGCAATATTCGCTGTCAAGAAGCAATAATCTGAAGCTACATTCTGAGGGAAAAATGAGTCCGGCTGTTGAGAGAAATGGCCGGATTTTTTGTTGTGCTGAAACATTCCGTAATGTGCAAAAAAAACAGCCCCCGGTTTTTCCCGGAGGCCGTGTGATTTTCGTATGAGTTACGCGTTCATTGCCTTCATTCGGCGGGACATAAGTTGTTTGCGTCTTGCGGCTGTGTTCCTGTGCATTACACCTTTCACAACTGCTTTGTCTATAACGCTCTGTGCTGTGTTGAAGCTCTTTGTGGCCTGCTCTGTGTCGCCTGATTCTACGGCTTCGAGAACACGTTTGACGGCAGTTTTGCACCTTGATGTCCAGAATTTGTTGTAGAGCCTGTTGCGCTCGGCAATCCTTACGCGCCTTTCAGCTGATTTCTTGTTCGGCATAAAATTTCTCTCCTGAATGATTGTGTGATGATGCCGGAGGGGAGACTCGAACTCCCACAGAGTTGCCCCCGGCGGATTTTGAGTCCGCTGCGTCTACCATTCCGCCACTCCGGCTTTCAATGATACCGCATAAAATACACTCCGATTAATATTTTGTCAAACACTCAATTATTATGCTTGTTTTTTTATCTGGATAACCTATTGATAATTCTCTGACCCACCTTTTTGACCGCCTTTTTGCCAATGTCTTTAACGGCATCAACTATTTCTTCTGCTTCGCGCAAATTATCCGCACTTGGCCTCTCACCTAGCTCTTTCTGCTGAGAATTTGACGCAACATTTTCTTGATGCAAAACTGTGGCAGGCACTGAGTCTTGCTCCTTATGCTTACTTCTGTCACGCAAAAACTGTATCAGGCTAAGTATTTTGTCTTCCGGCTTCCGTGAGCGCAAACTCATATACCACACTGCGCCCCACATCACACTCGCGGCCGCAAAACCCACAAGAAATGCTCCACCTAAGTATGAGACAGCCACATACACAACTCCGGCAACAGCAAGAGCGATCCCGAACATCACAGCAAACTTCATTATTTACACCTCCGTATTTTTCAGCACATATCCTCCCTGCCGTTATCCCTGAGATATTTCACGGCCTTGCGGACTTCCTGAGACGCTCCACGCCCTGTGATGAAAATCGCGTCAGGAGTCTCAACCACTACAATATCATTCACATGATTCAGCACAGCCAGCTTCCCCCGCGAATGAACGAGGCATCCACGCCCCTCAAGTATTACCGCATCGCCGACAACAGCATTACCGCGTTCATCGCATTCCAGTATGTCATCATGAAGGGCATCCCATGAGCCAACATCAGACCAGCCAGAATTTACCAGTGGCACAACAGCAACCCTTTTAGCCTTCTCCATAACAGCGTTGTCGAATGAGATATTTTTGACGGCCTCGAAGTTCTCACGCAAATTCCCCTTCATGGCCAGAGCGTATAATTCCGGGTCAGCGCGTTCAAGCTCACGGTAAAGGCTCTCAGGGGTGAAGATGAATATTCCGCCGTTCCAGAAATACACGCCCTCAGCAAGATATTCACGAGCCGTCTTCAGGTCAGGCTTTTCAACGAATGCTTCAGCCTCCCAATATCCTCCGCCTAATTCGCGCCCCTGACGTATATACCCGAATCCCGTATCAGGTCTCACGGGAGCAATTCCGAGCGTGGCAATATACCCTTCACGCGCAGCTCTGACTCCAGCTTTAAGCGACTCGGTGAAAGCCTTTGTGCTTCTCATGAACGCATCACTCGGAGCGACAATCATAACGTCATCGTCATTCGCGCCCTGTGCTTTGAGAGTTTCAGCAGCAAGCAGAATCGCCGGGGCAGTTCCTCTAGCGCAAGGTTCTTCGATGATGAAGTTATCCGGGAGGTTATCCGCCCCAAAAACCTCACATGCCTGCGACATAACTAGGTCATGCCATTTTGCCCCAGAAATCACACGCAAGAACTCAAGCGGAATCATGTTCAGCATTCGTAGCGCAGTATTCTGTAGCAAAGTCTTATCCCCGTAAAGCGTAATGAATTGCTTGGGGAATTTCTCGCGCGACAAAGGCCACAAACGAGTCCCGCTTCCACCGCTCAATATTAATCCGTAAATGTCGCTCATGTTAATTCACCTGCTGCTGGCTGCCCTGCTTGAGCATTTTCGTTATGCTGGTTGATAGCAACGGTATAGGGTCTGAGAACTGCCCGCCAAGTATGAGGCTGTAATGCAGGTGTGGCCCGGTAACTCTTCCTGTTGCGCCTGATTTGGCTACTACATGGCCTTTTTCGACCTTATCGCCCTTCTTGACGAGTATTTTGCTCAGGTGGAAGAATGCTGTTATGACGCCATTCCCTGAATCGATATACACGCTTCCCCCTGCGTAATAGTGGAATCCCGTAAGTACTACTGTACCTGCAAAGGGTGCGCGGACGTTTGTCCCTGTTACGGCTCTGATGTCTGCTCCGTTGTGGCCTGCTCTGGGTTGTCCATTGTAGACGCGGCTTTTACCGTAAGTGCTTGTGAGGGTGATTGAGCTTAACGGCGGTTGAGGGGGAGTCGTCCATTTGCGTGGGGTTGTCATTGTGCGTAATGCTGTGCCTATGAGCTGTGATTCCTTCTTGATTCTGGCAAGCTCACTTTTTGGAGGGTTGACCATTTTGGGGCTGACTTTGAGATTCTCTTTAGGGTATTGCTTCGCTTTTAGCTGGATATTCCCGGAGGCTTTGTACTTTTTCCCCTTCTGCATGAACTCGAACATTATCTTGTACACACCCGGCTTTACGTTCCGAACGTCTGACCCTAATAGCCCGTAAGATATTCTGCCTGTACCACCTTGCTCAACGTCAAGGGTTATACTTCTGTTCATCCACGTAACAACAGGATTCGTATATTCCGCCGTTGATGTGATAGATACCGCGAAAACCTGCCCGATGTCCCAGCTTGATGGAAAATTGACCCATGATGCCGCAAATGATTTTCCCGCCGTAATTGCCGACATGAACAGGATGAAAGCTGACAGTCTGATTCTGCGCATTATGTGATTATGTTCACTCCTCGTTAAGTTTGTCTATAAGTGCCGTGATTATATCCGCGACTTTAATCGCCGCCGCACTCACAACTTCAAGCACCTCATTGCCCGTTAATCTGTGGTCAGGGTTAATCCCCGCGGCCATGTTCGCAACACATGAGAGTCCCACAACCCTCATCCCCATAGCATTTGCTGTGATGACTTCGGGAACTGTTGACATTCCGACAAGGTCAGCACCAAGAATGCCGAGCATGTGAATCTCTGCTGGAGTCTCAAACGATGGGCCGTGCATAGCCGCATAGACTCCCTGCTTTAGTCCCATTCTCGCGAAAAATTCCAGCATGGCCGGATCGTATACGTGTGTCATATCGGGGAAACGCTCGTTCCATTCATTTACGTTTGAGCCTATGAGGGGATTATCTCCCATTAAATTTATGTGGTCTTTTATGGCTATGATTTCGCCGGGTGAATATGAGGTATTTATCCCTCCTGAAGCGTTTGTAACGATATATTCAGACGCTCCAAGCATTTTTATCACGCGGGTAGGAAATGTAACAGCCTTCATGGAATATCCCTCGTAATAGTGGACTCTCCCCTGACAGAAAATAACCGGCCTTCCGTGAATTTTGCCGATGATGATTCTTCCTGAATGCCCCGGAGCTGTTGAGCCTGGCCAGCAAGGTATGTCTTTGGCGTAAAGTGTAACGCTGTCTTCAACCATGTCTGCAATGTCCGCAAGCCCTGAGCCTGTTACGATTGCTGTTTTTGGAGTCAAGTCTGTGAATCCGCGTATGTAATCGGTGGCTTGAAGAGCGTCTTTGTAGTCGTAATCCGGCATAAGTAATTCACCTCCTGAGATTTCACGTATTCTAGCATAATCAGCGTGATACAATTGCGAAATCACATATCAGGGGGAAAACATAATGACGGCAAAACAGGAACGCGCTGTAGAACTCAAAAACAGGACGGGCGACTCTCACTACAACTGCTGCCAGGCTGTAGCATGTGTATTCAGCGATGAGGCTGGAGTCGATGAGGATGTATTGAGGCGGATCGGTGCTGGCTTCGGTCTCGGCATGGGAGGAATGGAAGGTACATGCGGAGCGTTATGCGGTGCTGAGATGATACTCGGACTCGTGAAATATCAGGGCAAACCTATACGCAATGAGGCAAAAGAGCTTCACAGGGCATTCACGGAAAAATGCGGGGGGTCAATATGCCGCGAAATCAAAGGAGTCGGAACGGGAAAAGTTTTATGTTCATGCGATGACTGCGTGAGGAATGCCGTTGAACTCGTTGAAAGCGTGATATAAGGACAAACCGCAATGGACGCAAAACCGCTTCAATCCGTAATCATTCCCACATACAACCGAAAAGCTCTGCTTGCTGAGGCAATATCCAGCGTGTTGAATCAGACGCAAACGAGCCTCGAAGTTATCGTAGTGGATGATTGCTCTACAGATGGCACAGAAGATTTTGTGAAGGGCATGAATGATGAGCGTGTGCGCTATGTCAAGAACGAGAAAAACAGCGGTCAGGAATACAGTCGC
Source organism: Synergistaceae bacterium (assembly GCA_017448685.1). Classification (GTDB taxonomy): domain Bacteria; phylum Synergistota; class Synergistia; order Synergistales; family Aminobacteriaceae; genus JAFUXM01. The sequence goes on along the minus strand of JAFSKY010000142.1, from coordinate 1,139 downwards.
ATGATAGGCTTCAGGCAGGCAAGAGGGAAATATATCACGTTCCTTGATGATGACTATTACACGGACAATGAGTTTTTCGCGAAGGCCGCCAAAATTTTCGTGGAGCATGAGAATGACAATATCCCGCTGGCTATGGTATGCGCCAATGCAAAATTCCTGAACGTAACGACAGGTGAAAGCAACGATTCAAACATAGGCCGTCCGGGGCGCGTGAAGGGAATTGATTACATACTCAAGCCGGAATACAGGAAGCCTCCCTCAGTTTTTCCGGCAGTGTTCAGCGCGGAGGCTTTAAGGCGTGCAGGACTTGCGGACATGATTATATTTGACAGTGCAACATATGTTCAGGCGGTTCTTGAGGGGGATGCATGGCTTATCTCTGATATTGTCGGCGTATATAGAGTGAGTCCCAGCAGTTTCACCCGCAGGAAATCCCGTAATCCTGAAGGTGAAGAGCGTCATTACAGGGTTATGGGCGAGAATGCTAAACGTTACAGAATGGTCAAAGAGAAGATTAGCGGTGTTGCGGGGAGTAAGGTTGCGTGTGAATGGCATATGAGGCGAGTTTTTGCTCTCATGAACTATTATGCGGAGGCTCGTCCCGGTATCAAAGACAGGCTCACCACTGTACGCGTAATCATGAAGGAGTCCGGCTTCAATTTTGAGTCATGGCTGAGGATTTTCCCGCGTTTGCTTCGTCATGTCATTATAGGCATAACTCCATTGCGTAATCTCTGGAGGCTTATCCGGGGGAAAACGAATTAACGCCTTTTGTTTCTCGCTGGTAAGGGCTTAGCTGTAATTTTCTGCCACAAGGAAATATATTGCTCGTGAAGGAATGTAGGGTAATCAGTCTCAAGTCCGGGACGCTCCCACTTATACACATCAGCTCTCCCGGACAAATACCGCCTCAAAGCCGCTGGTGTATCATCATCGATTATGACGGCAGCCCCCCGGTTTCTCACATCATCAAGATATTCACGCAGCCCCGCAAAATTCCCTTTCTGCCACGCTTCAATACCTTCAGGACGCTCAACCTTGCACCCTGCCGCCCGCAACAACACTCCCGCCGAGCCAGTCATATCTGACACAGCAATATCCTTCATGACCTGCCCGACAAGAATCGAACTCGACAATCT
>JAFSKY010000015.1 GCA_017448685.1 Synergistaceae bacterium | reverse complement strand
CCTCATGGATGCTGGCGCGGTAATCAGGACGGCTTTCTGCGGACCTTGCTTCGGTGCAGGCGACACACCCGCAAACAACGCGTTCTCCATCCGCCACACAACAAGGAACTTCCCCAACCGCGAAGGCTCAAAGCCCGGCAACGGCCAGATGTCAGCAGTTGCTCTCGTGGATGCACGTTCAATCGCGGCAACAGCGGCAAACGGCGGAAAACTCACATCAGCTGAAGACCTCGATTGCTGGGGCGATGTTCCTGAATACCACTATGACGATAAAGCCTACAAGTCCAGAGTGTTCTGGGGCTTCGGCAAGGCTAACCCTGAGTCCCCGATACGTTTTGGCCCGAACATCAAAGACTGGCCGGAGCAGGTAGCACTCGCCGACAACATCCTTCTGCGCATAGTGTCAAAGATTCTCGATGATGTTACGACCACCGACGAGCTTATACCGTCAGGTGAGACTTCATCATTCCGCTCCAACCCGCTCGGACTTGCTGAGTTTACGCTCTCACGCAGAGATCCCGAATATGTCGGCAAGGCTAAGGAAGTCCAGAAGGTTGAGTATGAGAGGCAGAAGGGAATTAGCCCTGCACATGGCGATATGGCGGCAGTCTACGCGGCAATCAAGGCCATTCCCGGACAGGCAGATGTTGACCCGCTGAGCATCGAGATAGGCTCAACGATTTACGCCAACAGGCCCGGCGAAGGTTCAGCACGTGAGCAGGCAGCATCATGCCAGAGAGTTCTCGGCGCACTCGCGAACATCACGCAGGAATACGCCACGAAGCGTTATCGCTCCAACTGCATGAACTGGGGTATGCTTCCGTTCCATCTCAAGGGGCAGCCTGATTTCGAGGTCGGCGATTATGTGTACGTTCCTGGAATCAGGGCGGCACTTGACGCGAACAAGCTCGACAGCATCAAGGCATATGTCATCAAGGGTGGCAAGGCAACGGAGATTGAGCTTTACATTCAGCCGATGACAGAGAATGAGCGCACAATCGTCAAGGCCGGATGCCTCATCAACTTCAACCGCGACAGGAAGAAATAAGCAAGGTATTACCAGCTCCCCGGCACGAAACCCGGGGGGCATTCTCTGATACACACAACAATTTTTGAAGGGAGACACGATTCGCAATGGGCAGGATAAAAATGGCCAATCCCATCGTTGAGATGGATGGCGACGAAATGACACGCGTACTGTGGCAGATAATCAAAGACGACCTTCTGCTTCCGTTCGTTGACCTGAATATGGAGTACTACGACCTCGGACTTCCTGAGAGAGACAAGACTGGCGACAAAGTAACATGGGCAGCAGCTGAGGCAATCAAGAAGCACCATGTCGGAGTCAAATGCGCAACAATCACACCCAACAAACAGCGCGTTGAAGAATACAACCTCCACGAAATGTGGAAATCCCCCAATGGCACAATCAGGGCAGTCCTTGACGGTACAGTATTCCGTGCACCGATTCTCACCAGCGTAATTAAGCCGGTAGTCAAAAACTGGAAGAAGCCCATCACAATCGCACGTCATGCATACGGCGATGTTTACAGGGGAACAGAGTACAGAGTCCCAGAACCGGGCAAGGCAGAGCTTGTTTTCACAGGGAAAAACGGAGCTTCATTCCGCGAGACCGTCTACGAGTATGAGTGCCCCGGCGTTCTTCAGGCCATGTACAACAAAGACAGCTCGATAATGTCATTCGCACGTTCATGCTTCGAGTATGCACTCTCAACGAAGCAGGACATCTGGTTTGCGACGAAGGACACAATCTCCAAGCAGTATGACCAGACATTCAAGCTGCTCTTCCAGGATATTTTCGAGAAAGAGTATGAGGAGAAATTCCGCAAGCTCGGAATCACATACTTCTACACGCTGATTGATGACGCTGTAGCCAGAGTCATGCGTTCAGAGGGCGGATTCATTTGGGCCTGCAAGAACTACGACGGCGACGTTATGAGCGATATGGTATCGACAGCTTTCGGATCACTGGCCATGATGACGAGCGTACTCGTTTCACCGGATGGCAACTTCGAGTATGAAGCCGCGCACGGAACTGTAACCAAGCACTACTACAGGTACAGGGACGAGGGCAAAATGACCTCAACGAACCCTGTTGCAACAATTTTCGCGTGGAGCGGTGCTCTCAGAAAACGCGGTGAGCTTGATGAGAATGGCGAACTCGTACTTTTCGCGGACAAGCTCGAAAAGGCAACAATCGCAACAATTGAAGGCGGCGTAATGACGAAAGACTTGTCCGGGCTTTGCGAGGGAGTCGTTCCGCAGGTTGTTGACAGCAAGCAGTTCATTCAGGCAATCGCGGCAAAACTGTAAGAGCAATCTGCATTAAAAGTTTCAACCACAAAAAAATCCCGCAGGACTCAAACACGGGTCTTGCGGGTTAATTTTATGCTTTGATTTTCGCTACTCGGCTGTGATAATTCGTGAAAGTGTCCTGACTATGTCGAAGCCGTCCCATATGATATTTATATCCATTGCCCGCCCTACAGGAACTACCCTATCTACTCCCATAAGCCTCCGCCGGATAACAACATCCCTCACAGCTTCAGCCTTTATCCCGAAATATGTAACAGTCTGGCATTTCCGCGTGATTATGCTGCACATTTCCTCAAGGCTCCCTATTGCTAGCTCATAGAAATATCCGCCACGCCCCCGCAAACTGTCAATATCTTCGGGAATCGCCTCAAGCTCCAGCCTGTAAAGCACGTTATTTTCCCGCAAAACATTCCTCACAGGGAGCGTGATAGCATCAGAGCAGGCATGAAGATATTTCTCCGTGCAAATAGCCGCCTGAAGCCTGTACCTTTTCTCCGCAACTGAACGCACAGCCCCCCAGAATTTTTCCCTCGCCACGTTTGAATCATCAAGCCACAGCACAACCAGAGGACTTGAACATGCGTTTTGATCCATCAAGTAGGTATCATTGTAGAAGCCTTCAGCCAACCTCATTAGTCGCATATCATCAGCTTCAAGCACGGCATTCCCATTCATCACGCACAGAGAACGCCTATCACTGAAGCACACATCAACGCAGCGTGGCATTGCAGGAAGGGCGCGAATCTTCGCTACAGTTTCATCACCGCCCCAAATCATTCTTGCGTCAGAATGTCGGCAGAACTCAGCTGTGATTCCGTTGTCAGCGGGATACCTCACGAAAACGCTACGGCTTTCAATTTCAGCATGAGCCTTGAGAGTTTCGCGAATGACCTCAAGAATTATCCCTGTCTGCGGAAAATCCCTGCCTGACACGCGCACAACATTGACGCACCCGGCAAGGACTCCGAAAAGGTATGAAAACGCGAAATTGACCGGGATATTTCCCGGCGCAACATGGAAGCATACACCGCGTCCAAGCCTGAATGCCCGCTCAGGACACCCGGCTTTGAGGCGTTCAATTGAAGCCTTCCTGCACCAGAAGCCAAGAGCAGCTATATCAGGATAAGCCCTAGATTCCGGGAGGTTCATCAGACGTGATGAAATATCTGCGATGAAATTCACAGCCCTATCATCATACACAGGCAACGGGGATGAGTTCATCATGTCCGCACTCCCTATGAGAAATTCAGCTCCGTTCATAGGTATCACTGCACCCCCTCACTTCTGCTCCTTTGAGCCTGCCATAGACCTTGAAATATTTTCCGGCTCTTCCACATGGGCAATCGTCCTCGCCTAATATTTCGCCTTCATCTTCAGTCAGCAGTGAATGACCCGGGTATGACTGAGGAATCACTGAGACAGTTTGAATGATTCCCCTTTCACCAAATCTGCACACGGAGAAATCCCCCGGCCTCCTCATGATTACGTCAGAGAACGTACTCGCGTGAAAATGCCCGTATTCGCACTGCATGTACACGCACCCGGTCTGTTCTGCCATGCCGTAATAGTCATGTACTCTGCTTATTCCGCACACATCGTGAAGCCTCCTGCGAAACTCTTCCGGCGAAACTGCTTCATTTGCCAGCTTTTTCCAGCCCCCTCCGTGAATCAATATGCCGTTTGAGAGGTCAAGCCCAGATTTTTCCGCCGCCTTGCAGAAATATTCCCATATCATGAACGTGAAGCCAAAAAGCAGAAGATCAGCCCCCCCCCCTGCAAGAGTATTTTTACTGATTTTTCCGAGAAATTCCCGCAAAGAATCAACATCAAGCTTCATGTCGTCATCAAACGCGTAAATCCTCTTTGAGCCAAAAACAGAGAACCCCAGAATCCCCGCGCCCCTTGCAGAAAATTTCTTCCTGTCTTTGAGCGTTGAGGGGCAATCAAGTATTATCATGGGTATACGTTTTGAGCCTATGAAGTCTGACATGATTCTTGCGAGGGCTTTTTGCTGTGCTTGGGCTGTTGCGCGGTCAAGATAGATCTTTGAGGGTTTCTGCCCTGATGTGCCTGAAGATGTCAGAGTCTTGACGACCTCAGAAGGATTCACGCTCATCATGTCAAACTCCTTGAACATGGCCGTGTGCAAAAACGGAATTTCCTCCACGCTCCCGGCTCTTTCAGTGAAACCCATCGCACCATAAACGCGGGCATATTCCGGGCAATTTTCCCTGTGCAGCTCCGTCAGCTCATTCAGACGCGCAAGAAGCAGCTTCTCTTTGTCATCCTTCCTGAGCGAATACGGCGGTATGTCGAGTATCTCATCAAGCGTCATTCCGTTTTTCTCCAATATTTCGCCAACTCTGTGAAGAGAGTCTTTCCTGACTCGCTCTTTGGAATCTCATCAAGCGTTATTACGGTAAAGGCTTTAGGGTTAAGTTTTGTTGTGGTAGCCGCAAAATTTCTCACGTCATCAGGATTTGCCCCCGCCGTTATGAATATGTGAACACGGTCATCCTCGCCTGCACTGGCACATTCAACAGGGAATTTCCCCTTTATGAGCCTGTCAAGCTCGTCAAGGTTGACACGATTACCGTATACCTTGAGGAAGCGTTTTTTTCGCCCAACAACGTAAAAATATCCGTCCTCGTCAAATTGTGCCATATCCCCCGTCCTCAGAACTCCGCCCCATTCATCGCCCTTCGAGAGGTCATCGCCGCATTCAGCATAGCCCATTGCTACATTCTTGCCCGTGTACTCAAGCTCGCCCGTAACATGAGGGGCTTGAATCTCCCTGCCGTCCTCACCAATGAGCCGGAATTTCCCGCCGGGTATAGCAATTCCCATTGAGCCAGCCTTCTCTATAGCTTTGTCAGCAGGAAGATAGCCCATTCTCGGTGATGCCTCACATTGACCGTACATGACGATGAAATTTTTGCCCGAATCCCTGGCGTATTCCGCAAATTTCCTGTGCAACTCAGGAGTTATTTTGCCACCAGCCTGAGTCATTGTTCGCAGTGAAGGAAGGCTCATCCTCTGAAAGCGCATACGGTCAAGCATCTCATATGTATACGGGACTCCGCCGAAAGATGTCGCGCCTGCCTCACGGAAAAACTGCCAGAACTCTTTTTGCGTCATTGCCTTTTCCGTAAGAAGGAGGGTTGCTCCCACAAGAAAATGGCTGTTTATGATGGATAGGCCGTATGTGTAATTCATGGGAAGCGTTGAGATGGGGCGTTCTGTTTCATCAAGCCTGAGATATTCCGCGATTGATTTTGCGTTATCGAGAATGTTGGTGTAGCTCTGACGGACAAATTTCGGGCTTCCTGTGCTACCTGATGTCGTGAGCAATAGAGCTAGATCCGGGTGGAGGGGGCATTCTTCCGTGAAAGATGTCCTGACGAGAGAATATCCCCTTGCGCTGAAAACCTCATCCCCACGCGCCATATCTGACGGAAGCCACATGTATTTTGGGCGATAAGCATCCATGAGAGGAGATAGGAGTCCAGGCTCAATATGCCTGCTGAGCATCAACGGCACTATTCCAGCGTTCATGAAAGCAGCATATCCCATGACTGACCCTATTGTGTCAGAGCATAGGACAAAAACGAGGCAGCGTTTCCCGGCGGCTTCAGCAATTGCTTCCGTCTCATGCTTGAGCTGTGAATATGTCAGTCTTGTCCCGGAATCGTCAATTATGGCTACGTTGTTCCCAAAAGCATCAAAATTCCACATTATATTTTTCCGCGAGAATCTTCATGCCAGCTTCATAGGAACTGAGATCTATTATGTCGTCAGTCTCCATCATGATGTCAAATGCCTCCTCAAGTGCCGCAGTCAGGCTCATATGCCCAACGCTGTCCCACGCTTCTATGTCCTGGTATTTCAGCCCAGCGAGTTGCCCGCGCTCAATGCCAAAAGTTTCAGTGAACGCGCTGTCGTATTTCTCCAGATTCGTCATGTGATTATTCCTCCTCTCTGCGGATTCTGTCCGCTATGCCTTCTGCTGTAAGGCCGTATTTCTTGAGCATGTATGTCCTGTTTCCTGTGGG
>JAFSKY010000141.1 GCA_017448685.1 Synergistaceae bacterium | reverse complement strand
TTTATTCCGACATAAATCGTGAAGAGTCCGAGACAATTGAAGATTGTTGCGTTCATTTTCTCAGAGATGAATCTCCCGGCGAATATCCCTATTGAGCTTCCAAAAATCACGGCCAGCGAATTGAATACAGTTCCTCCAGCTGGTATTGACTTGAATATTTCCAACAAGATATTTTTTCCCCTTTTGCGTTTTCCGGCAATTATAGCGCGTGATAGAATGGGCGCGTAAAAATCCCAACACTTTAAAGGAGCGCAATCAATGAAGCTCAACAACATAATGAAGCAGGCGCGTCAAATGCAATCTCAGATGATGCAGATACAGGAGAGCCTCGCAAATGAAACCGTCGAAGCCAGCGTAGGAGGCGGGATGGTCAAGGCTGTTTTCACCGGGCAGGGAGATATGAAAGCCATAACGATTGACCCTGCTGTGATTGACCCAGAGGACAAAGAAATGCTTGAAGACCTCGTAGCCTCTGCTGTGAATGAGGGACTCAAGAAGAGCCGCGAATTGATGAGTGAGAAAATGGGCGGCATTACCGGGGCGCTAAGTGCTATGGGTATGGGATTCTAGCTTCACACATGGAACCCCTTGACAACTTGGTGAACGTCCTCAAGAAATTTCCCGGACTCGGCATCAAAAGTGCCCGGCGAATAGCGTATTACCTCATGAGGCAGGACGACTCAGAACTTGAACGCATTGGCTCACTTGTCGCGGGACTCAAGAAGGGACTTCATACCTGCTCCAAATGCGGAAATATCTCCCTCAAAGACCCCTGCAACATATGCCAAGACCCATTGAGGGATAAAGATACACTGTGCATAGTTGAGGACGTTGAAGCCCTTTCAGTTTTTGAGCAGGCCGGAATCTACAACGGCTTGTATCACGTACTCGGCAAACTATCAGGCGATGACCTAACAGAAGAGTCCGCAGAATTTCTCCGTCAACATATCGATGAAATGAAGCCGGAAGAAGCCATAATCGCCACAAACCCACGCGCTGAAGGCGACATAGCGTATTACACACTCACGGACATATTGCAGGAGTGCGGCGTGAGCAAAATCACGCGGCTTGCATACGGTCTTCCTTTGGGGGGAAGTATAGAGTTTGCTGACAGGCTGACTCTTCATATGGCTTTGGAGGGAAGGAGGCGTGTTACGTGAAGGAATTTTCATTCGTCATAGTAGCTGGCGGAAAAGGTACTCGGATGGGTGGCGAAAAAAAACAGTTCATGACCCTCTCAGGCCGTGAGCTTTGGCGGTGGAGTGCTTACACAGCCGCGAGGTTTCACGATGTTGGAATGCGTGAGATTGTGCTTGTCATTCCTGAAGGTGATGACCTGACTCCCCCATGGCACAACGAGATTCCATTGCGCATAACTCACGGAGGCAAGGAGCGAGCTTTGTCCGTGTTGAACGGTCTTAACGCGGCCATGTGTGATTTTGTCCTCGTTCATGACGCTGCGAGGCCGTTTGCTGATTCTGAGTTGTTCCTACGTCTGATGAATGCCGTGAATGATGATGCCGGAGTCGTTCCTGTGTTGCCTGTAAGCGATGCATTGAAGCGCATTGACGGCGGGAATATCTCATGCGTTGACCGTGATGGGCTGTATATCACTCAGACTCCGCAAGTTTTTCCCCGTCTGAAGCTGATTGATGCTGTGAGGGTTAATCCTCTGGCAAAAGATGAGGCTGAAGCGTGGTTAGCTTCCGGCCATGAGTTGAAATATGTTGACGGTGGTCGGATGAACTTCAAAGTTACGGTGAAGGAAGATATGACAATGGCGAGGGCATTAGCTGAACGTGAAATCATACGTACAGGACTCGGCTGGGACATTCACAGCTTAATCCCTGGGCGTAAGCTCATACTCGGAGGCGTTGCGATTGAGTCTCCGCTGGGTTTGCTGGGTCATTCTGATGCTGACGTTCTGACTCATGCGGTAATGGATGCGGTTTTAGGGGGGGCGGGGCTTCCAGACATAGGCAACCTATATCCGGCGAGTGATGAGAGGTATGAAGGAGCTGACAGCCTAGAATTGTTGCGGGATGTCATGAAGCGCGTGAATGCTGAGGGCTGGAACGTTGAATTTGTTGACGCTGTAATCACCGCGCAAGTTCCTCGTCTGAACAGGTACAGGGAAGATATTTTGCGGAGTCTCGGCGAGTTTTTCCCGTTCAACGTCAAATTCAAGTCTGGCGAGGGGCTTGATGATTGCGGGCGTGGAATGTGTATGATTTGCCGTGCAGTAGCTACGTTGCGGAGAGTGATGGATTAATGCTAGCGTTCAGACACAACAGAGAATGCGATGCGAAATTATGGTTTGGTGAGCTTGCGTTGAATGGCTTTGAGCAATACATATTCAACGATGAAATAATGATGCCGCCGCTGTTTGATTCCTACGATGATTTTATCGATCATTCATGGCCTGAGTTTGTTGAAGACGATTCGTTTATGTAGACATGCTGACACTAGGAATAGAAACGAGCTGCGATGACACAGGAGTCGCAATAATCCGTGATGGCCGCGAGGTTTTATGCGAGTTATTATCGAGCCAGATAAAATATCATGCCAATTTCGGCGGTGTAATACCTGAATTTGCCGCCCGCAAGCATCTTGAGAATCTTTTCCCCCTAATAGACACAGCATTAAAGGAGTGCAATATTTCCGGCAGTGATTTAGACCTTATTGCCGTAACGCGTGGTCCTGGGTTAATGGGTTCGCTTATTGTCGGGGTCATGGCCGCTCGTGGATTGTCTCAGGCGTGGAATGTGCCTCTAATCGGCGTGAATCACCTTGAGGGGCATTTGTTCGCGCCACTGGTTGACGCTGAAGACTTGAAGCCGCCGTTTTTGTCGGTAATAGTTTCGGGAGGCCACACGGAGATAATACACGTTCATGATTTCGGGAAGTATGAATTGCTCGGTCAAACGAGAGATGATGCAATCGGCGAGGCATATGACAAGGCAGCGAGGGTTTTGGGGCTGAAATATCCCGGAGGCCCTGAAATAGACGGGCTCGCGAAAACTGGCAATCCTCAAGCGTTTCCATTCCCCATCCCACTCAAGAACACGGACAAAATCGAGTTCAGCTTCAGCGGACTCAAGACGGCGTTATTGTGGCAGGTGAAAAAGTTTCATGAGTCAGGAGCGGAGATTCCCGTGAATGATTTATGCGCATCGTTCCAAAAAGCCGCAATAGAGGCACTACTCGTGAAAATAAATCTTGTGGCTAGGAGAACGGGGTGCAGGAAAATATCAGTTTCAGGGGGGGTATCCGCCAACAGTACCTTGAGGGCTGCCCTGCGTGATAATCCGAATTTCCTGGCATGGCTTCCGGCTCTGAACAGGTGTACGGACAATGCGGTGATGATTGCGGCGGCAGGCTATAACGCGTGGATGAGGGGAGTCAGGACGGAGGATGTTATGCCGGATCCGTCACTTCATGAGTTCGGGCAGTAATATTCCGTCTGAATTACCCTTGAAATTTTAGGGAGGCGCATATAATGATAATCGAGACAGCAGACAGCAGACAGCAGATGCCACTATTTTGACTTTTTGCGGGTAGTTGCTGCATTTGCGGTGATGGCTTCTCATGTTGCGGAGCGGTGTAGGGAAAACGTAAGCGTGTACTCGCATGAATGGTTCGTAATGAATTTCTATGACAGTATGACGCGCTGGGCAGTGCCTGTGTTTGTGATGATAAGCGGCGCATTGTTCCTCAGTCCTAGCAAAAATATTCCCATCAGAAAATTTTACGGCAAATACATATTCAGGATATTCACGGCGTTTATGTTCTGGTCATTCGTTTATGCCGTGATGCATTACGTCGATAACAGGAATGCGGTCAAAGCACTGGGGCATTTCATAATCGGCCATGCTCACATGTGGTTTCTGTTCATGATAACCGGGCTGTATATGATTGTGCCGTTTGTGCGGAAAATTTCTGAGTCCGAGTCTCTGACGAAATATTTTCTTGCCATCACATTCATGTATGCTTTCATTATGCCTGAAGCCGCTAGAATAGTCCTGCTTTTTTCGGAAGAATATGGCACGTTTGCATATAGCCTCATCAACAATTTTTATCTGTATTTTGTGGCTGGGTACACGGGGTATTTTCTTCTCGGATATTCCATGAACAGCGTCAGCATATCACCTAGAGCCGGACGTGTTATTTTCGCCGCAGGGGTTGCAGGATTCGCCGCCACTGTGCTGATGTCTTCATACGCATCACGTTTCAAGGGGGAGCTTTTCACATTTTACGGCAACAACACAGTCAATGTACTTTGCGAGGCAGTTGCGTTGTTCGTATTCTTCAAGATGAAGCTCAATTATCCGTCCAAGATGATTAGGGCATTATCTCAGTATTCATTCGGAGCATATCTCGTTCACTATGCAGTCATTATGATAACAGAGAAATTCGGCCTCAACGCGCTTACGTTCAGCCCGGTAATCTCAATCCCGGTGATTTCGGTGATAGTGTTTGTGATTTCGTTCGTTGTGTCGGC